>DCVY01000165.1:12134-31428 GCA_002327945.1 Acidovorax delafieldii
ATGCGCGAGTGAATGGCGGCCACAGGCCATGGAGGCCGCCAGGCGGGTATCCCCGGATGCCTTGGGCTGCGGCGTTGGACTGTTCGATGGCACAATACCGGTCGTACCAAGGCCCTTCCCCAGCCACAGTCGCATCCGCAAACCGGTCCAGCCGTGTCGCGGAAGGTTTCTCAACCAGCTAATGCTTCCCCAAGGGAAGCGGAGGTCAGCGGAATATGAACGATACGACATCCGTCTATCAAGCCTACCAAGGCAACACCTACCTCTTCGGCGGCAATGCGCCCTATGTCGAAGAGATGTATGAAAACTATCTTGCCAATCCTGGCAGCGTGCCTGACACCTGGCGCGAGTATTTCGATGCGCTGCAGCATGTTCCCGCTGTGGACGGATCCAATGCCAAGGATGTTCCGCACCTTCCCGTGATCAATGCCTTTGCCGAGCGCGCAAAGCAGGGCGGCACCAAGGTGGTCGTTGCCAGCAACGACGCCGAAATGGGCCGCAAGCGCACCGCAGTGCAGCAGCTGATTGCCGCCTACCGCAACGTGGGCCAGCGCTGGGCCGATCTGGACCCCCTGAAGCGCACCGAGCGCCCCGCCATTCCCGAGCTGGAGCCTTCGTTTTACGGCTTCACCGATGCGGACCAGGAAACGATTTTCGACACCAGCAATACTTTCTTCGGCAAGGACACCATGTCCCTGCGCGATCTGATCAATGCGCTGCGCGAGACCTATTGCGGCACCCTCGGTGCTGAGTACATGCACACCACGGATCAGACGCAAAAGCGCTGGTGGCAACAAAAACTCGAAAGCATCCGCAGCAAGCCCCAGTTCAATGCCGACAAGAAAAAGCACATTCTCGAGCGCCTGACGGCCGCCGAGGGCCTGGAACGCTACCTGCACACCAAGTATGTCGGGCAAAAGCGTTTCTCGCTGGAAGGTGGCGAGAGCTTCATCGCTGCCATGGACGAGTTGATCCATCAGGCCGGCTCCAAAGGCGTGCAGGAAATCGTGATTGGCATGGCCCACCGTGGCCGTTTGAATGTGCTGGTCAATACCCTGGGCAAGATGCCCAAGGATCTGTTTGCCGAGTTCGACCACACGGCACCCGAAGACTTGCCCGCCGGTGACGTCAAATACCACCAGGGTTTCAGCTCGGATATCTCTACGGTGGGTGGTCCGGTGCATCTGTCGCTGGCCTTCAACCCCTCGCACCTTGAAATCGTGAACCCGGTGGTGGAAGGCTCGGTTCGTGCCCGCATGGACCGCCGCGGTGACTACCGTGGCAGCCAGGTGCTGCCCGTGCTGGTGCACGGCGATGCAGCCTTTGGTGGCCAGGGTGTGAACCAGGAGACGCTGGCGCTGGCACAAACCCGCGGTTACACCACGGGCGGCACGGTGCATATCATCATCAACAACCAAATTGGGTTCACCACCTCGGACCCGCGCGACATGCGCTCGTCCGCGTTCTGCACCGACATCGTCAAGATGGTCGAGGCCCCCGTGCTGCACGTCAATGGTGACGATCCCGAAGCCGTGGTGCTGGCCACGCAACTGGCGCTGGAGTTCCGCATGGAGTTCCGCGAAGATGTGGTGGTGGACATCACCTGCTTTCGCAAGCTGGGCCACAACGAGCAAGACACCCCCAGCCTGACCCAGCCGCTGATGTACAAAAAGATTGTGGCCCATCCTGGCACCCGCAAGCTTTATGCCGACAAGCTCGCTGCGCAAGGCCTTGGCCCCACTCTGGGTGACGAGATGGTCACCGAGTACCGCGCTGCCATGGATGCAGGCAAGCACACGGTGGATCCGGTGCTGACCAACTTCAAGAGCAAGTACGCAGTGGACTGGTCGCCCTTCCTGGGCAAGAAGTGGACCGACGTTGGCGACACCGCCATTCCGCTGACCGAATGGAGGCGACTGTCCGAAAAGCTCACCACCATTCCTGACAGCGTTGCGCCGCACCAGCTGGTCAAGAAGGTGTATGACGACCGTGCCGCCATGGGCCGTGGTGAAGTCAACGTGGACTGGGGCATGGGTGAGAGCATGGCCTTTGCCTCGCTGGTGGCCAGTGGTTACCCGGTGCGCATCTCGGGCGAAGACTCGGGCCGTGGCACCTTCACGCACCGCCACGCCGTAATCCACGACCAGAAGCGCGAAAAGTGGGACACCGGTACCTATGTGCCGCTGCAGAACGTGGCNNCGCTCGTCGTCTGGGAAGCGCAGTTTGGCGACTTTGCCAATGGCGCGCAGGTGGTCATTGACCAGTTCATCGCCTCCGGCGAGGTGAAGTGGGGCCGTGCCAACGGCCTGACGCTGATGCTGCCGCACGGCTATGAAGGCCAGGGCCCCGAGCACAGCTCGGCGCGCGTTGAGCGTTTCATGCAGCTGGCCGCAGATGCCAACATGCAGATCGTGCAGCCCACCACGGCCAGCCAGATCTTCCATGTGCTGCGCCGCCAGATGGTGCGCGACCTGCGCAAGCCGCTGATCATCTTCACGCCCAAGTCGCTGTTGCGCAACAAGGACGCCACCTCGCCGCTGTCCGAGTTCACCAAGGGCAGCTTCCAGACGGTGATCCCCGAGCAGGACGAGGCCATCGACAAGAAGGCTGACAAGGTCAAGCGCGTGATTGCCTGCTCGGGCAAGGTCTATTACGACCTGGTGAAAAAGCGCACCGAGAACGGTGTGAGCGACGTGGCGATCATCCGCGTCGAACAGCTGTATCCGTTCCCGCACAAGGCGTTTGCCGCAGTGATCAAGAAGTACCCCAACGCCGTGGACATCGTCTGGTGCCAGGATGAGCCGCAAAACCAGGGCGCCTGGTTCTTCATCCAGCACAACATCCACGAAAACATGCTCAATGGCCAGAAGCTGGGCTACTCCGGCCGTGCGGCGTCTGCTTCGCCTGCCGTGGGGTATTCGCACCTGCACCAGGAACAGCAGAAGGCGCTGGTCGAAGGCGCGTTTGCCAAGCTCAAGGGTTTTGTCCTGACCAAGTAAGAAGGCCGGCAACCTCTCTCCAGAAAAAAACCATTCCGAAAGAATTGATATGGCTATCGTAGAAGTCAAAGTACCGCAACTGTCCGAATCCGTGGCCGAGGCCACCATGCTGACCTGGAAGAAAAAGGCCGGCGAGGCGGTCGCCGTGGACGAGATCCTGATCGAGATCGAAACCGACAAGGTCGTGCTGGAAGTGCCCGCACCCGCCGCCGGCGTGCTGGCTGAAATCGTTCAGGGCGACGGCGCCACCGTGGTGGCCGAACAGCTGATCGCCAGGATCGACACCGAAGGCAAGGCCGGGGCCGCCGCTGGTGCCGCTGCAGCGCCCGCTGCGGCAGCGGCACCAGCAGCCGCTGTGGCTGTTGCCGCTGCTGCCACCGGNNGCTGTGGCCGGCACGGGCAAGGATGGCCGCGTCACCAAGGGCGACGTGCTGGCTGCCGTGGCCGGTGGCGTGCAGTCCACCGCCACTGCCATTCCCACGGGTGTGCCCACCAAGGCACTGCCGCAGGTGGCTGCTCCGGCAGCGGTGAATCTGGGCGACCGCCCCGAGCAGCGCGTGCCCATGAGCCGCCTGCGCGCCCGCGTGGCCGAGCGTCTGCTGCAGTCGCAATCGACCAACGCCATCCTGACCACGTTCAATGAAGTGAACATGGCGCCCGTGATGGATATGCGCAAGAAGTTCCAGGATGCGTTCACCAAGGAACATGGCGTGAAGATCGGCTTCATGAGCTTCTTCGTGAAGGCGGCCGTGCATGCACTCAAGAAGTACCCGGTGCTGAACGCCTCGGTCGATGGCAACGACATCGTCTACCACGGCTATTTCGACATCGGCATTGCCGTGGGTTCACCCCGTGGCCTGGTGGTGCCCATCCTGCGCAACGCCGACCAGATGGGCTTTGCCGACATCGAGAAGAAGATCGCTGAATTCGGCAAAAAGGCCGCCGAAGGCAAGCTGGGTATCGAAGAGATGACCGGTGGCACCTTCTCGATCTCCAACGGCGGCACCTTTGGTTCGATGATGTCCACCCCCATCATCAACCCGCCGCAGTCGGCCATTCTGGGTGTGCACGCCACCAAGGACCGCGCCGTGGTCGAAAACGGCCAGATCGTGGTGCGCCCGATGAACTATCTGGCCATGTCGTATGACCACCGCATCATCGACGGCCGCGAAGCCGTGCTGGGCCTGGTGGCCATGAAGGACGCGCTGGAAGACCCCTCGCGCCTGCTGTTCGACATCTAAGCGCTGAGCGCTGAAAGCATCGACCCACCCATGTGGCCTGGCCTGCGCTGGAGCCCGTCGGTGGGTCTTTCTCCAACTGATTGAGTGAGATTTGTCATGAGCAAACAATTTGATGTCGTCGTGATCGGCGCCGGCCCCGGTGGCTACATCGCTGCCATTCGCGCAGCGCAGCTGGGCATGAACGTGGCCTGTATCGACGAGTGGAAGAACGACAAGGGCGGCCCGGCCCCTGGCGGCACCTGCACCAACGTGGGTTGCATCCCGTCAAAGGCACTGCTGCAGTCTTCTGAGCATTTCGAGCACGCCAACAAGCACTTTGCCGACCACGGCATCACCGCCACGGGCGTGAAGATGGACGTGGCCAAGATGGTGGCCCGCAAGGACAGCGTCGTAAAGCAGAACAACGACGGCATCCTGTACCTGTTCAAGAAAAACAAGGTCAGCTTCTTGCACGGACGTGGTTCGTTCGTGAAAGCCACCGAAGGGGGCTACGAGATCAAGGTGGCCGGCGCCACCGAAGAGACCCTGGTGGGCAGGCAGATCATCATTGCCACCGGCTCCAATGCGCGCGCATTGCCCGGCGCAGCGTTCGATGAAGTGAACATCCTGTCCAACGACGGCGCGCTGCGCATGGGCGCCGTGCCCAAGAAGCTGGCCCTGATCGGCTCGGGCGTGATCGGCCTGGAAATGGGCTCGGTATGGCGCCGCCTGGGCGCGGAAGTGACCGTGCTCGAAGGCCTGCCAACGTTCCTGGGTGCCGTGGACGAGCAGATCGCCAAAGAAGCCAAGAAGGCTTTCGACAAGCAGGGGCTCAAGATCGAGCTTGGCGTGACAGTCGGCGAGATCAAGAGCGGCAAGAAGGGTGTCAGCATTGCCTACACCAGCAGCAAGGGTGAAGCCCAGACCCTGGACGCAGACAAACTCATCATCTCGATTGGCCGCGTGCCCAACACCATCGGCCTGAATGCCGAGGCTGTGGGCCTGCAACTGGACGAGCGCGGCGCCATCGCCGTGGACGGCGATTGCAAGACCAACCTGCCCGGCGTGTGGGCGGTGGGCGACGTGGTGCGCGGCCCCATGCTGGCGCACAAGGCCGAGGAAGAAGGCGTGGCCGTGGCCGAGCGCATGGCCGGCCAGCATGGCCATGTCAACTTCAACACCATTCCCTGGGTCATCTACACCAGCCCTGAAATCGCCTGGGTGGGCCGCACCGAGCAACAGCTCAAGGCCGATGGCGTGAAGTACAAGGCCGGCACTTTTCCGTTCCAGGCCAATGGCCGCGCGCGGGCACTGGGCGACACCACTGGCATGGTCAAGTTCCTGGCCGATGCCACGACGGATGAAATCCTGGGCGTGCACATGGTGGGGCCACAGGTCAGCGAGCTGATTTCCGAGGCGGTGGTGGCCATGGAGTTCAAGGCCAGCGCGGAAGATATCGCCCGTATCTGCCACGCGCATCCGTCCCTGAGCGAAGCCACCAAGGAAGCCGCCCTGGCGGTCGACAAGCGCACACTGAATTTCTGATTTTTTGCGTCAAATTGGCTGCTAGCGCTTGTTTTTAAAGCGCTGGCAGCTATTTATTTTATAGCTGCATGGTTTCAGGGCATTGTCAACGTGACCGTCAAACAGACCTATCTCAAAGAACTTGCCGCCAAGGGTTTTCAGAGTGATCCGGCGCAGCTGCGTGCGGTGGATGCCTTGCAGCGCTGCGCCAGTGACTGGGCAGTGTACAAATCGCGCCGCTCCAACGCCCTCAAGAAGATCATCAACCGCCCCGATGTTCCACGCGGCGTGTACATGTATGGCGGGGTGGGGCGTGGCAAAAGCTTTCTCATGGATTGCTTCTTCAATGCCGTTCCGCTCAAGCGCAAGGTGCGTCTGCATTTTCACGAGTTCATGCGCGAGGTGCACCGGGAGCTGGCGGCCCTGCAAGGCACGGCCAACCCGCTGGATATTTTGGGTGAACGCATCGCCAAGCGCTACAAGCTGATCTGCTTTGACGAATTCCATGTGGCCGACATCACCGATGCGATGATCCTGCACCGCCTGCTGGCGGCGCTGTTTGACAACGGGGTGGGGTTTGTCACCACCTCCAACTTCGAGCCCGATGGGCTCTACCCCGATGGCTTGCACCGCGACCGCATCCTGCCGGCCATCGCGCTGCTGAACGAAAAGCTCGAGGTGGTGAACGTGGACAATGGCACCGACTACCGCCGCCGCACGCTGGAGCAGGTGAAGCTCTACCACACGCCCCTGGGGGCCGAGGCCGACGCTGAAATGAACACGGCCTTCGACCAGCTGGCCGAGGTGCATGACGAAGACCCGGTGCTGCACATCGAGGCCCGCGAGATCCGGGCGCGGCGCAAGGCCGGTGGTGTGGTGTGGTTTGACTTCAGAACGCTGTGCGGTGGCCCCCGGTCGCAAAATGATTACCTGGAGATCGCCACGCAATTTCACACCGTTTTGCTGTCGGATGTGCCCTATATGCCTGTCAACATGGCCTCACCGGCGCGGCGCTTCACCTGGCTGGTGGATGTGCTGTATGACCGGCGGGTAAAGCTCATCTTGTCGGCCGCCGTGCCGCCAGAGCAACTCTACACCGAAGGCCCCCTGGCACACGAGTTTCCGCGCACGGTGTCCCGGCTGCACGAGATGCAGTCCAAGGAGTTTCTTGCGCTCGATCGCCGCACTGTTGATACGGGACTGACGTAAATGAAAAACGTTTGGGCAGTTTGGGGCCTTGTAAGCGTGATCGCCGGGCCTGCGCTGGCGCAATCGGCAGCATCTGCGCCGCCAGAGAACCACCACAGTGCCGCGCAGGTAGAGCGGCAGGCCGAACGCGAACGCATTCACCAGGAGCGGCAGGCTGTCGCGGCCACGCGAGCGCGAGACGAAACCGCGTGCTATCGCCGGTTTGCGGTGGAAGACTGCCTGCGGCACGTGCGGAACCTGGCGCGCAATGCACAGCGGCAACTGCGCGCACGCGAGTTGCAGCTCAATGACGCAGAGCGCAAGGAAAAGGCTGCAGAGCGCTTGCGTTCGATGGAAGAAAAGCAGCAGATCGTTCCGGACCGCTCGCAGCCCCAGGGGGCGGCACGGGGTGCGGTGCGTCCGGCTCCCGCCAGCGTGGAGGGCTTGCGCACCCGGCATCAACAAGAGGCGCAGCAGCGGGCTGAGCGGCAGCGCGCCCGCCAGCAGTCGAGTGCTGAAAAACAGGCGCAGCACGCCAAGGAAAGCACTGAACGGGCGGCTGCAGCGCGTGCCCGCCATGCGGAAAACGTGAAATCGGCGCAGGAGCGGCGGGAGCGGTTGCAGAAAGCGCAGGCCGAATCTGCGGCCGCAGGGCGCCAGCCGGCTGCGCCATTGCCCGCTTCGTCAGTGCGCCCGACCGTTCAACCCTGAACTTCAGGATCTTCCCGTGGACAGCGGGAGCAGCCGCCCGATCTTCTTCTCCTCGGCCAGGGCTTCGATCTTCACGACCACCAGCGACAGGTTGTCGCCACCGCCGCGTGCGCGCGAGCGTGCCTTGTCGATCAGGAATTCGGTGGCTTCGCGTGGCGACAGTGAATCCACGACCGAGGCCAGCTCGGTGGGCGAAAAGTAGTGCCACACGCCATCGCTGCAGGCCAGCAACACATCGCCCGGCTGCAAGTGCTGGATGGTGTGGGTGGTGATGGGCGGGTCGCTGTCGGCGCCCAGGCAGCCCACCAGAATGTTGGAGTGCGGGTGGATGTTGGCCTCGGCCTCGGTCAGCTCGCCGCGATCCACCAAAGCCTGAACGTATGAATGGTCGCTGGTGCGAAAGGTCAGCCTGGCACCCTCGAAGTGGTAGATGCGCGAATCGCCCGCATGGACCCAGTGGCAGTCACCGCGCGGGTTGATCAAAAACGCTGCGATGGTGCTGTGGGGTTCCTGTTCCGACGAAATGGCCGTGAGGCGGATGACGATGTGCGCCTCTTGCACCATGTTCTTGAGCATCGCGGCCGGGTCGTCAGTCTCCGGCGAGTAGCGCTCGAACAACTGGCGGGCCGTCATCATCACCTGGTCTGACGCCTTGCGCCCGCCACTGCGGCCACCCATGCCATCGGCCACCACGCCCAGCACGCACCCGTTAAAGCGTTCGTGTGAGATCAGGGCCACCTGGTCCTGCTGGTATTCGCGGTCACCCTTGTGGATGCCCGTCGAGGCGATAAGGCGGAACGCTTTGATCATGCTGGTGATTGTGGGGGCCGGCGTCGCAAATACCCATCGGGGATGGGGCTGAGAGCGCGTATTATCCGCTTGCGTGTGGCATTTTTGCCATGTCTGTGAGCGCACGGCGCCGCCAAGGTCTTGAAATCGAATCACCCCCCCATTGCTGCGCCAGCCACGCCAGCCGATCGATCTGCGCGCATCGCCCATGCCGATCCGCGTGCCCGCATGAGCCCCGGCCCACTGATGGCGACGCCCGACGGTTTTCCGGTTGGACCACCGAAGAAGCGCCGCCTGGGGCGAACGCTGCAGCCCCAAGATTCCGCGTGATGAGCCTGGTGGAAGCCGTGCATGCGGCATTTGGGCCAGGCGGGGTGCTATCGCGAATGCAGGCGCATTACCGCGCGCGCGAAGGGCAGATATGCATGGCCGATGCGGTTGCCCGGACCATGGAGCGGGGTGGCGCCCTGGTGGTGGAGGCAGGCACTGGCGTTGGCAAGACCTTCGCCTATCTGGTCCCGGCATTGCTCAGCGGCGAGCGGGTGTTGCTTTCCACGGCCACCAAGGCCTTGCAGGACCAGCTTTTTGCACGCGATCTCCCCCAGCTGGTTTCTGCCCTGGCCTTGCCGGTGCGCACGGCCCTGCTCAAGGGGCGGGGCAGTTATCTGTGTTTGCACCGGATGGAACAGGCACGCCAGGATGCCGCACTGCAGGATCGCAACGTGCAGCGCGTGCTGGCGAAGGTCGAGGTCTGGTCGCATGGCACGCGCTCGGGCGATCTGGCGGAGCTGTCGGGTCTGGATGAGCGCTCACCCGTCATTGCGCTGATCACGTCCACCCGCGAAAACTGCCTGGGCACCGCGTGCCCCCGCTTTCGCCAGTGCCATGTCAACATCGCCCGGCGTGAAGCGCTGGCCGCCGATGTGGTGGTCATCAACCACCATTTGTTCTTTGCCGATGTGGCCGTGCGGGAGTCGGGCATGGCCGAGTTGCTGCCGACCGTGCGGGTTGTGGTGTTTGACGAAGCGCACCAGATCAATGAAATCGGGGTGCAGTTTTTGGGCATGCAGCTGTCCACGGGGCAGTTGCTGGATTTTTCCCGTGACCTTCTGGCTGCGGGCTGGCTGCATGTTCGCGGCCTTGCGGACTGGAGCACCCTGGCGGGTCGCATCGCCCAGGCGGCTGCCGATTTGCGGATGGCCGCAGGACCGGGTGCGCCCGGCACCAAGCTGCGCTGGATGGGCGAGGTGCCCGAAGCTGTTGCGCCGCAAGGCTGGCATGAGGCCCTTGGGCGGGTGTCACTGGCTTGCGCGCAAGCCCTGGAGGCGCTGGACCCGTTCAGCGAGACATCCCCTGACTTCATGCGCCTGTACGAGCGTGGCTCCGAGATCTTGGCGCGCCTGGGGCGATTTGCAGCGCCCTGCAGTCCGGACGCCGTACGCTGGGTGGATGTGGGGGGGCAACTGCGGCTGGTGGAGTCGCCGCTCGATATTGCACAGGCCATGCAAACCCGCTTGCTTGCGGCTCCTGCCGAAACCGAAGAATGGGGCGGTGAGGGTGGCGAGTGGCCTGCGCCGCAGCAGCACGCAGGGCGGGCCTGGATATTCACGTCCGCCACCCTGGGCGACGATGCCGGACTGACTTGGTTCACCGAGCGCTGCGGCCTGCAGGATGCCGAAATCTTGCGTGTGGAAAGCCCGTTCGACTATGCGTCGCAGGCCGCGTTGTATGTGCCCCGGCACTTTCCAAAACCCTCCGATCCCGCCCACAGCATCGCAGTGGCCCAGTGGGCTGGAGCGGCCGCAGACCGTCTGGGTGGGCGCACGCTGGTTCTGACCACCACACTCAAGGCCCTGCGCGTTATTGGCGAAGCATTGCAAGCCCGTTTCAACAGCCCGGATGGGCTGGAGGTGCTGGTGCAGGGAGACTGGCCCAAGCGCCACATCATGGAGCGTTTTCGCGAGGGGGCATCGTGCGGGGGGCGCGGCTGCGTGCTGGTAGCGTCGGCCTCATTCTGGGAGGGCTTTGATGTGCCTGGCGATGCCTTGCAGCTGGTCATCATCGACAAACTGCCATTTCCACCCCCCGACGACCCCCTGGTGGAGGCGCGCTCCCAGCGCATCGAGGCCGCCGGTGGGCGCCCGTTTCAGAGGCTTGCGGTGCCCGAGGCGGCTGTTGCGCTCAAGCAAGGGGCGGGGCGGCTGATCCGGCGGGAATCAGACCGGGGCATCCTGGTGGTGTGCGACACCCGGCTGGTCACCATGGGCTACGGCAAACGGCTGGTGCGCGCGTTGCCGCCCATGCGCATGCTTGAAAGCCCTGAGGAGTTCGAGGCCGTGCGGGATGCGCTTACCAGAACTTCCACCACGGATTGGACTTGGTCTTGACATTGCCTGTGGCGTAAACGCCCTGGGGGTAAGAGGCTTGCATGACCCGGCGGGCATCGTCCCGCAGCTGGGTCATTCCCAGGGCGTCGTAGGACTGAATCAGGATGTACAGGGCTTCTTCGAGTGCGGGAACGCCCTGGTAGTCGGCCAGTGCCGCCTGGGCGCGGCCAATGGCCGCCACATAGGCACCGCGCTGGTAGTAATAGCGGGCGACATGCACTTCATACTGGGCCAGCGAGTTGACGATGTAGGTCATGCGCTGGCGAGCGTCTTTGGCATAGCGCGAATCAGGGAACCGCGTTGCCAGTTCGCTGAACGACTCGAACGAGTCCTTGGCGGCTTTCTGGTCGCGTTCGGACAGATCCTGTTGCGCTATCCACGAGAAAAGGCCCAGGTTGTCGTTAAAGTTGACCAGACCTTTGAGGTACAGCGCGTAATCCAGCGCGGGACTGGCCGGGTGCAGCTTCATGAACCGGTCGAGCGTGGCGATGGCCTGCGCCTTTTCGCCAGCCTTGTATTGCGCATAGGCTTTGTCCAGTTGCGCCTGCTGGGCCAGTGGCGTACCCGCTGCGCGGCCTTCCAGCTTCTCGAACAAAGGCACTGCCTTGTCGAAAGCGCCGCTGTCCAGCTCGTCCTTGGCTTCCGAGTAGATGCGGTTGGGGCTCCAGCCCGCTGTCTTGTCTTCCGGAGTGCTGGAGCAGCCCGCGAGCAGGCCGGCGGTCAGCAGGGCAGTGATAAAAGGCAGGGAGGCACGCAGCATTGCAGGCAGCTTTCAGGCAAAAGGTGAACGTGTGTCCGGGCAAGGGCGACATCGACGGCTGCACCGACCGGGTGCGGCTTGGCCTGCGGCAGAACCTTGACCGACGCTGGCATTGTACCGACCGGGGCTGTCTTGCCTGGCGGGCTTGAATTGGCCATTTCGGGCGTTGGGCCAGGTGGGCTTCCTACAATACGGCCATGTTTGTTCACCTGCGCCTGCACACCGAGTTTTCCGTCGTTGACGGCACCAATCGCATCGATGAACTGGCCAAGGCCGCGGCCAAGGATGGCCAGCCTGCGCTGGCCATTACCGATCTCAACAACCTTTTTGGCGCCATCAAGTTCTACAAGGAAATGCGCGGCAAAGGCGTCAAGCCGATTCTGGGCGCTGAAATCTTTCTGGAGGGCGAGGCGGGAGCGGCGCCGTCCCGCCTGCTGGTGCTGGTGCAGGGGCGCCAGGGCTATCTGAACCTGTCCGAATTGCTGGCGCGCGCCTGGACCCGCAACGTGGTCAAAGCCCAGGCGATCTGCACCTGGGAGTGGCTGCAGGAACTGGGGGAGGGGTTGATCGCGATTTCCGGCGCCCAGGCGGGCGCGGTGGGGCAAGCCCTCATGAAAGGCGATGACGCCGGCGCGGCGCGGCTGGCGCTGCGGCTGGCCGGGCTCTTTCCGCACCGTTTTTATGTGGAGGTGCAACGGGCGGGGCGTGCCGACGATGAAGCCCATGTCGTGGCCGCAGTGCAACTGGCTGCGCGGCTCCATCTGCCGGTGGTCGCCACGCACCCCGTGCAGTTCGCCACCGCCGATGATTACGAGGCCCACGAGGCCCGGGTCTGCATTTCCGAGGGCGAAATCCTGGGCAACCAGCGGCGGGTGCGCAAGTTCACGCGCGAGCAGTATTTCAAGTCGTCGGCACAAATGCAGGCGCTGTTTGAGGATCTGCCTGCCGCCCTGGCCAATGCGGTTGAAATTGCGCGCCGCTGCAATATCAGCCTGGTGCTGGGCAAGCCGCAGTTGCCCAATTTCCCCATCCCGCCGGTGAATGGGCAGGTGCTGTCGGTGGAAGACTACTTTCGCCACGTTTCATTCGCGGGGCTGGAGGATCGCCTGCAGCTTCTGTTTCCCGACGAAGCCAAGCGCAATGCACAGCGGCCGCGCTATGTGCAGCGGCTGGAGTTCGAGCTCAACACCATCCTCAAGATGGGGTTTCCGGGCTACTTTCTGATTGTGGGGGACTTCATTC
Organism: Acidovorax delafieldii; assembly: GCA_002327945.1. Lineage (GTDB taxonomy): Bacteria > Pseudomonadota > Gammaproteobacteria > Burkholderiales > Burkholderiaceae_C > Acidovorax > Acidovorax delafieldii_C. Next base: position 24,955 of record DCVY01000165.1, read on the forward strand.
AATGGGCCAAGACGCACGGGTGTCCCGTGGGGCCGGGCCGGGGCTCTGGCGCGGGGTCTCTGGTGGCCTATGCGCTCAAGATCACCGACCTGGACCCGCTTGAATACAACCTGCTGTTCGAACGGTTCCTGAACCCCGAGCGCGTGTCGATGCCCGACTTCGATATTGACTTTTGCCAGGCGAACCGCGACCGCGTGATCGACTACGTGAAGGACAAATACGGCAAGGATGCGGTGAGCCAGATCGCCACCTTCGGCACCATGGCTGCCAAAGCGGCCATTCGCGATGTGGGTCGGGTGATGGACATGAGCTACACCTTTTGTGACGGCATCTCCAAGCTGGTGCCCAACAAGCCCGGACAGTCCTACACGCTGGCTTACCCGCCCAACCCCAAGAAAGAGGGCGACAAGAACAACTACGCCCTGGAGCTGGAGCCCCTGCTGGCGGAGCGCGTGCAAAAGGAAGAAGACGTCAAGACCGTCATCGAGATGGCGCAAAAGCTGGAGGGCTTGACGCGCAACATCGGCATGCATGCCGGTGGTGTGCTGATTGCGCCGGGCAAGCTCACCGATTTCTGTCCGCTGTACCAGCAGCCGGGCAGCGAATCGGCCGTGAGCCAGTACGACAAGGACGACGTGGAGGCCATTGGCCTGGTGAAGTTCGACTTCCTGGGCCTGGCCACGCTCACCATTCTGGAAATCGCGCGCGAGTTCATCATCAAGCGCCACAAGGGCCAGGAGAACTTCAGCTTCGAGGCCATTGCGCTGGACGACGGCCCGACCTACAAGCTCTTCTCTGATGGCAAGACCGAGGCGGTATTCCAGTTTGAAAGCCGGGGCATGCAGGGCATGCTGAAAGAAGCGCGCCCCAGCCGCCTGGAAGACCTGATCGCACTGAACGCCCTGTACCGCCCAGGTCCCATGGATCTGATCCCGAGCTTTGTGAACCGCAAGCATGGCAAGGAAGAGGTGATCTATCCGCACCCGCTGGTGGAGCCCGTGCTGGCCGAGACCTACGGGATCATGGTGTACCAGGAGCAGGTGATGCAAACCGCCCAGGTGCTGGGGGGCTACTCGCTGGGCGGCGCCGACATGCTGCGCCGGGCGATGGGCAAGAAAAAGGCCGAGGAAATGGCCGAGCACCGCGCCATCTTCCGCAAGGGGGCTGCAGAAAAGAACATCAGCCAGGAGAAGGCCGACGAGGTGTTCGACCTGATGGAGAAGTTTGCGGGCTACGGCTTCAACAAGTCGCATGCGGCTGCCTATTCGCTGCTGGCCTACCACACCGGCTGGCTCAAGGTGCACTACACGGCCGAATTCTTCTGCGCCAACATGACCGTGGAAATGGACGACACCGACAAGCTCAAGGTGCTGTTCGAAGATGCGCAGAAGAATTTCGGGCTGACATTCGAGCCGCCGGACGTCAACCGCGGCACTTACCGTTTCGAGCCCGTGACCGACAAAGTGATCCGCTACGGTCTGGGCGCCGTCAAGGGCACGGGGCAGCAGGCCATTGATGCCATTGTCGCTGCCCGTGAGGGGCGGGGCGAGGGGCCGCAGGGGGGCACCACCGGCCCGTTCAAGAGCCTGTTTGATTTTTGCGTGCGGGTGGACAAGGCGCGCTTGAACAAGCGCACGGTCGAGGCGCTCATCAAGGCAGGGGCCTTTGACTCGCTCAATCTCAACCGCGCCGCGATGGTCGCTTCGATCGACCGTGCCTTTGACTTTGCCGCCGCCACGCTGGCCAACGTGAACCAGGGCGGTCTTTTCGACATGATGGGTGACGACGCCCATGGGTCGAGCACGCAGGAGCCGGATCTGGTGGACGCGGTTCCCTGGGGCATCAAGGAGCGCCTCACCCAGGAAAAAACCGCCGTGGGTTTTTATCTTTCGGGCCATCTGTTTGACGAAGTGGCGCAAGAGGTGCGCCGCTTTGTGCGCACCCAGATCGCCGAGCTGCTGGACAGCCGCGAGCCCCAGATTCTTGCGGGCATCGTCAGCGACTTTCGCGTGATCAACGGCCAGCGGGGCAAGCTGGGCCTGTTCCGGCTGGACGACAAATCGGGCGTTATCGAGGCGTCCGCCGACGAGGCTTTGCTCAACACCTACCGCAACCAGTTCAAGGAGGACGAGTTCGTGGTGATGATGGGGCGCCTGCAGTTGGATCATTTCAGCGGGGGGCTGCGCGTGAAGGTGCAGCAGGTCTGGGACTTGGCCGGAGCACGAGCGCGGTTCGGCAAATACCTCCATGTGGTGGTGGGTGACAAGTCTCCCGATGTGCCGCGTCTGGTGCAAGAGTTTCCGCCGCGTCGCGAAGAGTCCGAGCACGGCGATTTGCTGCATGGGCTGCGCGTGCGCATGGGCGTGCGCTGCGTGGCAGAGCAGGGCGCAGCGGTGGCCGAGCTGCAGCTGGGCGACGCCAGCCGGTTTTATCCCACCGACGCCGCGCTGGCGGCCTGGAGTGCCCAGGTCGGTACAGGCTCTGCCGCCGTGATTTATGAGTAAAGGCGGCGCTTTTCCGTGCAGGCGCCGTGGCCTGGTTGAAAAAGACGTGACCACCATCCGATGGCACTGGCTGCAGCGATGCTTCAGGATCGCTAGAATGAATTTCATGGCAACAAAACCACCCTCTACCCCCACCGTGCAGCCCGTCGCCCGGCCTGTGCAGGATGACGGCGGTTCGGTCGTGCTCGAAAGACGCGCCCAGAAGACCCTGCCGCCCCAGATGTACCAGGTGGTCATGCTCAATGACGACTACACGCCCATGGAGTTCGTGATCGTGGTGCTGCAGGAGTTTTTCAGCAAGGACCGCGAACAGGCCACGCAGATCATGCTGAAGATCCACCTCGACGGCAAAGGCGTGTGCGGCGTGTACTCGCGGGACGTGGCCGCCACCAAGGTGGACCAGGTGCTGGAGGCTGCGCTGAAGGCTGGCCACCCCCTGCAATGTGTGAGTGAGCCTGTTGAATAACAGGTCTCTCACCCCGATCTACAGTTATCCCTTCCACGCAAGCACAAAGGAGTTCACATGATTGCCCAGGAACTGGAAGTCAGCTTGCACATGGCCTTTGTAGAGGCCCGTCAGCAGCGCCACGAGTTCATCACCGTGGAGCATCTGTTGCTTGCACTGCTCGATAACCCCAGCGCAGCGGAAGTGCTGCGCGCATGTTCGGCAAATATCGATGATCTGCGTTCATCGCTGTCGAATTTCATCAAAGACAACACGCCGCAGGTCGCAGGATCTGACGAAGTGGACACGCAACCCACGCTGGGCTTCCAGCGGGTGATCCAGCGCGCCATCATGCACGTGCAGTCCACGGGCAATGGCAAGAAAGAGGTGACGGGCGCCAATGTGCTCGTGGCCATCTTCGGCGAAAAGGATTCGCATGCCGTGTACTACCTGCACCAGCAGGGCGTGACGCGGCTGGATGTGGTCAATTTCATTGCCCACGGCATCAAGAAAGGCGAGCCGCCAGAACCCGCCAAGGCCGAAAACCAGGCCGAGGGCGAGGAAGGCGCTTCTGCCGAGCGCAACGAGAAGGCCTCGCCGCTGGAGCAGTTCACCCAGAACCTGAACCAGGCCGCCAAGGATGGCAAGATCGACCCGCTGATCGGCCGCCACTACGAGGTGGAGCGCACGATCCAGATCCTGTGCCGCCGCCGCAAGAACAACCCGCTGCTGGTGGGCGAAGCCGGCGTGGGCAAGACCGCGATTGCGGAGGGCCTGGCCTGGCGCATCACGCAAAACGACGTGCCAGAGATCCTGGCCGAGGCGGTGGTCTATTCGCTTGACATGGGCGCGCTGCTGGCGGGAACCAAGTACCGCGGTGATTTCGAGCAGCGCCTCAAGGGCGTGCTCAAGTCGCTCAAGGACAAGCCCAACGCGATTTTGTTCATTGATGAAATCCACACCCTGATCGGGGCAGGCGCTGCGTCGGGTGGAACGCTCGATGCGTCCAACCTGCTCAAGCCGGCGCTCTCCAGCGGCCAGCTCAAGTGCATCGGCGCCACCACGTTCACCGAATACCGTGGCATCTTCGAAAAAGACGCTGCGCTGTCGCGCCGCTTCCAGAAGGTGGACGTGGTCGAGCCAACCGTGCAGGAAACCATCGACATCCTCAAGGGCCTCAAGAGCCGCTTTGAAGAGCACCACAGCGTGAAGTACGCCGCAGCGGCCTTGCAGGCTGCAGCCGAGCTGAGCGCCAAATACATCAATGACCGCCACCTGCCCGACAAGGCGATTGACGTGATCGACGAAGCCGGTGCGGCCCAGCGCATCATGGTGCCCAGCAAGCGCAAGAAGACCATTGGCAAGGCCGAGATCGAAGAGATCGTGGCCAAGATCGCGCGCATTCCGCCCGCCAATGTGTCCAACGACGACCGCGGCAAGCTGCAGACGCTCGAGCGCGACCTCAAAAGCGTGGTGTTCGGCCAGGACAAGGCCCTGGAAGTGCTGGCCAGCGCGGTCAAGATGGCGCGCTCGGGCCTGGGCAAGGGCGACAAGCCGATTGGCTCTTTCCTGTTCAGCGGCCCCACCGGCGTCGGCAAGACCGAGGCCGCCAAACAGCTGGCCTACATCATGGGCATCGAGCTGATCCGCTTTGACATGTCGGAGTACATGGAACGCCACGCCGTGAGCCGCCTGATCGGTGCGCCTCCGGGCTACGTCGGGTTCGACCAGGGCGGCCTGCTCACCGAAGCCATCACGAAAAAGCCGCACGCGGTGCTGCTGCTCGACGAGATCGAGAAGGCGCACCCGGACATCTTCAACGTGCTGCTGCAGGTGATGGACCATGGCACGCTGACCGACAACAACGGCCGCAAGGCCGACTTTCGCAACGTGCTCATCATCATGACCACGAACGCCGGTGCCGAGACCATGAACAAGTCGACCATCGGCTTTACCAACCCGCGGCAGGCGGGCGACGAAATGGGCGATATCAAGCGCCTGTTCACGCCCGAGTTCCGCAACCGGCTGGATGCCATCGTCAACTTCAAGGCGCTCGACGAGCAGATCATCCTGCGCGTGGTGGACAAGTTCCTGCTGCAACTCGAAACCCAGCTGGCCGAGAAGAAGGTGGAAGTCACCTTCACCGACAAGCTGCGCAAGCACCTGGCGAAGAAGGGCTTCGATCCGCTGATGGGTGCGCGTCCGATGCAACGCCTGATTCAGGACACGATTCGCCGTGCGCTGGCAGACGAGTTGCTGTTTGGGCGACTGCAGGACGGCGGTCGCCTGACGGTGGACATCGATGTCAAGACCGACGACAAGGGCGTGGAAACCTCTGAAGTGCTGCTGGACATCCAGCCGCTCCTCAAGAAGGAGCGCTCGGCCAAGTCCGAGCCCGCCGAGCCGGAAGAAGCCACGGCGGATTGATGGATTGAGTGGGTGCAGTGGCGATGCCCTGGGGTGTCGCTGCGCAGGCGCCACCAAAGAAAACCCGCGGTGCATACCGTGGGTTTTCTTGCTTGGTGCCTGCCGATGGCGCTGAGGGCGTTGCGTCCCGGTGTCCCTTCAGGGCGCCTGCACGCGCTGCAGCAGCTCCAGTGTGGGGTAGCCATCTTGCGCCACACCAATGCTGCGCTGGAAGGCGCGCAGGCTTGCGCGGGTGGCAGGGCCCATCATTCCGTCCGGGGTGCCGGCAGAAAATCCCCGGCGGTTCAGCGCCTCCTGCAACGCCTGCATCTGGGTGCGTGACAGGGGATCCAGATCGCGGGGCCAGGCGCCCGCAATGGCTGCGCCGCCGCCGATCTGTTGTGACAGCAGTGCCACTGCGAGCGCGTAATGGATGGAGTTGTTGTACCGCAGGATGGTACGGAAGTTGGCACCCACCAGAAAAGCAGGACCGCGTGCGCCCGCCGGAGTGACGATGGATGCCGCCTTCAGGTTGGGCAGCACCTGGCCGTCGGGCGCGCGCACACCCTCGGCTTCCCATTGCGCCGTGGTCTGCTGTGTGCCGAGGTCGGCCCGGGCATGGTCGAACAAGGGGGGCAGCGCTACCTCCATGCCCCATGGCTCGTTCGCCTGCCAGCCGGAACGGGCCAGAAAATGGGCCGTGGATGCCGCAACATCCTGGATGCTGCCCCAGATGTCACGGCGCCCATCGCCATCGGCATCGACCGCGTAGGCCAGGAACACCGAGGGCAGGAACTGCGTGTGGCCCATTGCGCCGGCCCATGAGCCAGTCATGCGGTCGGCAGCGATGTCGCCCGCGTCAATGATGCGCAGCGCCGCCAGCAGTTCGTTTTGTGCCCACGCGCGGCGGCGCCCTTCGCAGGCCAGTGTTGCCAGTGCGTCCACGGTGCGGAAGCTGCCAAAATTGCTACCAAAGTTGCTCTCGATGCCCCAGATGGCGGTGATCACCGTGGCGGGCACGCCATAGCGGGCTGCGGCGGCCTCCAGCGTCGCCAGGTGTTCGGCCAGCTTGGCCTGGCCCTGCGCAATGCGCTGCGCAGAGACGGCGCTGTCGAGGTA
>DCVY01000165.1:31501-34837 GCA_002327945.1 Acidovorax delafieldii
GGGATGGGTGTGCCCACCGTGGCCGGTGGGCTGGGGGGCGCTGGGGCGGGTGCTGAGGCACATCCCACCAGGGCCAAGGCCGCCACCACTGCGGCGGGCGTCCGTGTCAATGCAAACAATGGGGAGCGCGGCCAGAAAAAATGAGGTGCTTGGGTACTTTGCATGCCCCATTGTCCCGCGTGGCAGCGCTTGTGTCTTGTCGCTGGCGTGGCGCGCTGCAATGTTGCTGGTCTTCGATGTCACTATTATTTTGATAGCTTCAAGCGCTTGATTTGAAAGCGCTAGAGGCTAGAATTGTCGTAAATCAGATACAGTGGGCCCTTGGCGCCGGTAGCGCCCTTGCGCGCTATTTTTCGCCTTTGTCTTTGTCTCCTTACCGACCATGGCCCCTCACACCTTTCTCTGGCACGACTACGAAACCTTTGGTGCCGACACCCGGCGCGACCGGCCGGCGCAGTTTGCGGCCATCCGCACCGATGCCGAGCTCCATGAAATCGGCGAGCCGCTGATGCTCTACTGCCAGCCGGCCAACGACTATCTGCCCGATCCGCAGTCTTGCCTCATCACCGGCATCACGCCGCAGCTGTGCCTGGAAAAGGGCGTGCCCGAGCACGCTTTTGCCCATCGCATCGAGGCCGAATTTTCGCAGCCGGGCACCATTGGCGTGGGCTACAACACCATCCGGTTCGACGACGAGATCACGCGCTTCATGTTCTGGCGCAACCTCATCGACCCCTATGCGCGCGAATGGCAGAACCAGTGCGGTCGGTGGGACCTGCTGGACGTGGTGCGCATGACCTATGCACTGCGGCCGGACGGCATCACCTGGCCCAAAAAGGAAGACGGCACGCCCAGCTTCAAGCTGGAGCATCTTTCCAAAGCCAACGGCCTCGTGCATGAGGCCGCGCACGATGCGCTGTCGGACGTGCGCGCCACCATTGCGCTGGCGCGGCTGATCCGCCGGCACAACCCCAAACTTTTTGACTTTGCCCTCTCGCTGCACAAAAAGGAACGCGTGGCCGCCGAGTTGCGTCTGCCCGCAACGGCCCTCACGGCGCGCCCGTTTTTGCATGTCTCGGGCATGTTTCCTGCCGAGCGCGGCTGCCTGGCGGTGATGTGGCCGCTGGCCAGCCATCCCACCAACAAGAATGAGCTGATTGCCTGGGATCTCGCCCACGACCCGCGTGAACTGGCCACGCTGGGCGCCGACGAGATCCGCCTGCGCATGTTCTCCAGGGCCGCCGACCTGCCCGAGGGCACCGCGCGCCTGCCCATCAAGACCATTCATCTGAACAAATCACCGATGGTGGTGGGCAATGTGAACACGCTCACGCCCGCGCTGGCGCAGCGCTGGGGTATTGACCTCGCCCAGGCGGCGCAGCATGCCGACATGGCGCGGGCCTTGCCGGACATGAGCGGCATCTGGCCCGCCGTGTTTGCCCGCCCGGCCGAGCCTGCCCCCGACGTGGATCAAGACCTGTACGGCGGATTCGTGGGCAACAGCGATCGGCGCCACCTGAACGATTTGCGCACCATGTCTGGCGCGAAACTGGCCGCCGCACGCACGGGCTTTGATGATCCGCGCCTGGCCGAGCTGGTGTGGCGCTACCGGGCCCGCAACTTCCCGGACACCCTGTCGCCAAAAGAGGCCCAGCGCTGGGAGGCGCACCGCGCTGCCTGCCTGTTCGACGGGGCGGGCGGGGCGCGCACTGTGGAGCAATTGTTCACCGAAATCGACCAGATCTCGGAAACCGCCGACGACGATCGCACCCAGGAGATTCTGGGCGCCTTGTACGATTACGCCGAGCACATCGTGCCGGAGAGGTGACTCCCCCTGAGGCGCTGCGCGCCTTCCCCCCTGAGGGGGGACGCACCCGGTGGCCTGGCAAAGCCAGTTCCACGGGTGCGCTGGCGTAGAGCTCGCGCCAGTGTTCGTCGCCCCACTTTGCACGTAGACCAGCAGAAACAGCGTTGATTTTTATGACGACACCACACAAGCACCATTTCACCACCCAGATCGTGCATGCCGACCGGCTGGGCGGTGCCGAGCATGGCGCCATCCACCAGCCCATCCACACCTCGGTGCAATACGGCTTTGACAAGGTCGAAGACCTGATCGCCGTGTTCCAGGGCACCGCCAAGGGCGGCTTCAACTATGCCCGCCAGGGTACGCCCACCACGGCCGCGCTGGAGTCCAAGCTGACGCAGATGGAGCGCGGCCAGGGCAGCATTGTGTTTTCCACCGGCATGGCCGGCATCTGCGCCATCTTTCTCACCCTGCTCAAGGCGGGTGACCATCTGGTGGCCAGCAAGTTCGTGTTTGGCAACACCAACAGCGTGTTCGGCACCCTGGTTGACCTGGGCATCGAGGTCACCACGGTGGACGTGACGGATGCCGCGCAGGTGGCTGCCGCCGTGCGGCCGCACACGCGCATGGTGTTTGTCGAGACCATCGCCAACCCCGGCACCCAGATTCCCGATCTTGAAGGCATCGGCACACTGTGCAAAGAGCGCGGGCTGCTCTATGTGGTGGACAACACGGTGGCTTCGCCGTATCTGTTTCGTCCGGGCACGGTGGGGGCGGGGCTGGTGGTCCATTCGCTCACCAAGAGCATCGGTGGGCACGGCGATGCGCTGGGCGGCGCCGTCATCGACACCGGTGTCTTCGACTGGAGCCGCTATCCCAACATCTTTCCGGCCTACCGCAAGGGCGATGCCAAGGGCTGGGGCCTGCAGCAGCTGCGCAAGAAGGGCCTGCGCGACATGGGCGGCACCTTGTCATCCCACGCCGCGCACCAGATTGCGCTGGGCGCCGAAACGCTGGCGCTGCGCATGGATCGCACCTGCACCACCGCGCTGGCCTTGGCCCAATGGCTGGAGCAGCACCCTGCCGTGGCGCGGGTGCATTACCCGCTGCTGGAATCGCATCCGCAGCATGCGCAGGCCAAAAAACACCTCAAGGCGGGTTCGTGGCTGCTGTCGTTTGAATTGCGCGACCCCGCCCAGTGCCTGCCCCTGTGCAACCGCCTGCAGCTGCCCATCAAAGCCACGGGCCTGGCCGACACGCGCACGCTCATCATCCCGGTGGCCCACACCATCTTCTGGGAGGCGGGGCCTGAGGCGCGGGCCAACATGGGCATTGGCGACAGCATGATCCGCCTGTCGGTCGGCCTGGAGGAGCTGCAGGACCTGCTGGCCGATTTTGAGCAGGCACTGGCCGCAATCACCGGGTGAATTGTTGGTTTTGCTATGTAAATAATAGCTTGTGGCGCTATATTCATAAGCGCCGGAGGCCAATTTGGTTCAAATATCAGCCAAAAAACCGGTAGCACACCA
>DCVY01000090.1:0-5219 GCA_002327945.1 Acidovorax delafieldii
ACTCGGTCAACGCGTCGGAAGGGGCAGCCTTGCCCACACCCGCAGCCTTGAGCTGATCGAGCAGGGTTTCAGGTGATTTTTTGAGTTCGGTTGCAAACTCGGCGACAGTATTACTGGACATATGTGGTTCGTGCCTCCCTGACCTTACTCTTGCCCTGCGAACCAGTGTTCGCGCGCCTTCATGATCAGGGCTTTGGCATCTTCTGCGGACTGTCCGGTCAGGTCGGTCAGTTCATCAATGGCCAGATCGGCCAGGTCGTCACGCGTGTGCACACCATTTTCTGCCAGCTTGGCAATCAGTTCGGGTGTGAGGCCTTCGAGGTCACGCAGATCCTGCGAAACCTCGCCAACGCTTTCTTCGCGGGCGATTTCCATGGTGAGCAGCGCATCCTTGGCACGGGCACGCAACTCGTTCACGGTGTCTTCATCGAAGCTTTCGATTTCCAGCATTTCCTGCAGTGGCACATAAGCCACTTCTTCCAGGCTGTTGAAACCTTCGGCGATCAGGATGTCGGCGATTTCCTCGTCCACATCGAGCTTTTCCATGAACAGGCGACGGGCTGTATCCGACTCATTGGCCTGTTTCTGGGCCGATTCGGCAGCATCCATGATGTTGATTTTCCAGCCCGTCAGGTCGGAGGCCAGGCGCACATTCTGACCACCGCGGCCGATGGCAATGGCAAGGTTTTCCTCATCCACCACCACGTCCATGGCATGCTTTTCTTCATCCACCACGATGGACGACACGTTGGCCGGGGCCAACGCACCAATCACGAACTGGGCGGGGTCTTCCGACCACAGCACGATGTCCACGCGTTCACCGGCCAACTCATTGGTGACCGCATTCACACGGGTGCCGCGCACGCCAACGCAGGTGCCGATGGGATCGACACGCTTGTCGTGGCTCAGCACGGCAATCTTGGCGCGCGAGCCGGGGTCGCGGGCACAGCTCTTGATCTCCAGCAGGCCTTGTTCAATCTCGGGCACCTCCTGGCGGAACAGCTCGATCATGAACTCGGGAGCCGAGCGCGACAGGATGATGGGCGCGCCGCGCAGCGTCAGGTCCACTTCCATGATCATGGCGCGAACGCGGTCGCCACTGCGCAGGTTTTCCTTGGGGATCATCTCGCTGCGACGCAGGCGTCCCTCCACGCGACCGGATTCGACAATGATGTCGCCCTTGTCCATGCGCTTGACGGTGCCCGTGAAAATGCGCTCGCCACGCGACATGAAGTCGTTGAGCAGCATCTCGCGCTCGGCGTCGCGGATTTTCTGCAGGATGACCTGCTTTGCCGCCATGGCGCCGATGCGACCAATCGGCACCGACTCGACCCCTTCTTCGATGTATTCCCCGACTTCAATGTCAGCAATACGCTCCTTGGCGTCCATCAGCAGCTCTTCGGCTTCGGGATTTTGCAGACCCGCCTCGTCAGGCACCACCAGCCAGCGACGGAAAGTCTCGTAGTTGCCGCTGTCGCGGTCGACGGACACGCGGATGTCCACCTCGCCCTGGTACAGCTTCTTGGTAGCCTGGGCCAAGGCCGACTCCACGGCGCCCAAGACCACATCGCGCTCCACGTTCTTCTCGCGCGAAATGGCCTCAACCAACATCAACAATTCGCGATTCATGCGACGACTCTCCTGTTTCTATCACCCGAAGGCGGCACCTGCCAGCAGCTGCCAGCAGCGCCCACTTACTCCAAACCGCCCAGCGACTCAGTCCGGCACTTGACCAGCCCTTGCCCCCCGCCCCTTGAAATCCACAATGGGCGCCAGTCGGGCATCCCTTAATTCATCGAGCGTGAACCCCAGCGCCTGCAAAGGGGCTGGCACACGTTTTTTGCTCACTTTTTGACCAGGCTTGGCGGCCGGCTCATCGCTCCAGACGATCTGCCACCCACCCGATTCGGCCCGCTCCAGCGTGCCGCGAAACTTTTTGCGAGTGGCATTGACCTGCCCCACCGCCGCAGCGCCGATGGGCGCCTTCAGGGTGAGATCAATGACCGAACCTTCAAAACGCACAAAATCCTGCTCGTGGCGCAAGGGGCGATCGATACCCGGCGACGAGACTTCGAGCCGCTTGTACTCGACCCCATCCACTTCCAGCGCAAACTGCAACTGGCGGGTGACCTTTTCACAGTCTTCTACCGTGACGTATTGCTCGATGGCCGGCTCCTGCGCATCCACCGCGGGTCGAACCCATGGCAAATCGATGGTGACGCGCAGCACCCCCCCCGGAGACCGCGCGATCTCCACCAGGTCATAGCCCAGGCCCATCACAATTTGTTCAACGACTTGCTGCAATGCCACGTGTTCAGTTCAATCCCGGAAAAACAACACGACTTACGCAAATCAGGATCAGGCCAGCAACCCACCCCACGGAGGCACCCTTCGTGCACCCTTGTTTGCGCAAGTCCAAAACAAAAAACCCGATAACCCCCGGAGACCATTCCCCGACAGCTTCGAGCTCCAAAAGCATTCGACCAAAAAAAACGGGCGGTTGGTACCCGCCCGTTTGGTCGTGAGAGTTGCATTATAGCGCGTAAAGCATTGATTCGCAACGGCGAACCGTGGCCAAAATGCCGTCTGAAGATCTCTTTTGCGCGCGCATCTACGGTCTATGCGGTCCGCAGCGCAGGATCAACGGGCCGCACCCATCAGCTTCGCATCAAAAATGCCTTTAGCGCTGGTGCATTCATGGTCAAGCACTACAACCGTGATAGCGGCTGCAACAACTCTGCCAGATCGCTTTCAGTGAACATTGGCTCCTTGCGCGCAGCGGCGCCGCCATACAGGCTGCTTGCCAGCTGCGCCTTGCGCTCCTGCAGCGCCAAAATGCGCTCTTCGATGGTGCCCTGGGCGACCAGCTTGATCACCCAAACGCTCTGTGTCTGGCCGATGCGATGGGCCCGATCGGTGGCCTGCGCCTCCACTGCGGGGTTCCACCATGGGTCGTAATGGATCACGGTATCGGCCTGGGGCAAATTGAGCCCCACCCCGCCCGCCTTGAGGCTGATGAGAAAAAGCGGCACCTGCCCGCTGGTGAACTGCTCGATGATCGCATCCCGCTTTTGGCTTTGGCCCGTGAGTTTGACCCAGGGCAGCTTGCGCTTTTTCAGTTCGGCCTCGATCAGCGTGAGCATGCCGGTGAACTGCGAGAACAGCAAAATGCGCCGCCCCTCGGCCAGCATCTCGGGCAGCAGCGCCAGCAACTGCTCCAGCTTGGCTGAGGTCTTGACCTTTTTCGCGGCATCGAGCGGCACGAGGTGCGGGTCGCAGCACACCTGGCGCAGCTTGAGTAGTGCATCAAGGATGGTGATCTGCGACTTGGCAAGCCCCTTGGATTGCAGCGCCTCGCGCACGGTTTTCTCCATCCCCAGGCGGATAGTTTCATACAGATCGGCCTGCGCACCGGTCATCTCCACGGGCATCACAGATTCCACCTTGGGCGGCAGCTCGCTGGCCACCAGCGCCTTGGTCCGGCGAAGCATGAACGGCGTGACGCGCGCGCGCAACTGCGCCATGCGCGGGCTGTCGCCCTGTTTTTCGATCGGCGTGCGAAACAACTCATTGAAGTGCCGCTGGCTGCCCAGAAAGCCGGGCATCAGAAAGTGAAACAAACTCCAGACCTCGCCCAGATGGTTTTCCATGGGCGTGCCCGACAGGCACAGCCGGTGGCGCGCCTGCAGCTGGCTCACCACCTGCGCGGCATGTGTGCTGGCGTTCTTGATGTTCTGGGCTTCGTCGAGCACCACCAGATGCCACGCATGCGCCAGCCAGCGCTCGCGGTCGCGCTGCAGCAGTGAATACGGGGCAATGACCAGGTCGTGCTCGGCCAACGATTCGGCCACCGCATGGCGACCCGCACCGTGCAGCACCAGGCTGCGCAGGCCCGGGCAAAACCGTGCAGCCTCGCGCTGCCAGTTGCCCATGAGGCTCACGGGCGCAATGATGAGCGCGGGGTGGGTCAGACGGCCCGCGTCTTTTTCGACCTGGATATGCGCCAGGGTCTGTAGCGTTTTGCCCAGACCCATGTCGTCGGCCAGCACACCGGCCATGCCATGCGCACGCAAAAACTGCAGCCAGTTCAAGCCCTGCTGCTGGTAGGGCCGCAGCGTGGCGTGCACACTGACCGGCAGCGGCACTTCGGGCAACGCCTTGGCGCCCTTGAGCTGCTCCACCATGGCGCGCAAAGCACCGGCGCCCTCCCACACGGCCCCCTCGCCCAGCGCGGCGCTGGTGCGCAACGCATCCATACGCGAGAGCTTGAGGCTGTCGCCGGTGAAGTCATGGGCATGATCACCCACCAGGTCCAGCAGCGCCGCCAGCCACGGTCGCAGCGTGTCGGTGGGCAGACGCACAAAGCCGGAGCCCTGTTGCGACGGCAGATAGACATGCGATGGTAGTTGGGGCAGACCGGTTTCGGGGTCCGGCGGCTGGGCCGCAGCGGCAGCGATCAGGTCGGGCAGCCAGGGCAGGATGTTGTGGCGCACGCCGTTGATCTCCATGCCCAGCGACAGCGCAAACCAGGGCGATGTGGTGTCGTCGTCGCCCTCGGGCTGCAGCGCTACGGTCAGCGCGTCGGCGTGCGTGATCCAGCCAGAGAGCGCGGCATCGAGAGTGACCTCAAACCCCGCGTTGCGCAGCACCCCAAAACCGTTATCGGCCCAGTGCATCCAGTCGTGCTGCGGGCGTTCGCCGGGAAGGCCGAACAGGCCGTCGTCGGTGGACAGCAGGCCCAGATCCATCAGCCGCTCGATTGCGCCGAGCTCGGCTTGTGCATCGCGCTGCAGCAGCACCTGGCCGCCGTCCGCCGCTGTCACCAGCACGCTCAGCTCCTGCCCGATCCACCAACCCACATGCCCCTGGTAATCAAACCGCAGTTGCGCAGTGATAAGGCCCAGGTCAGGCACATCGCCCGGCTGCACTGGCGCAAGGTGCAGACGGGCCACGGGCTTGACACCCTGCACCCGCGTGAGCGGACCCAGCACCGGCGGCAATGGCAGTACACCGCCCAGGCGGCTGGCGACCTCGGCCTGGTGCTTTTGCAGCGCTGCGGCGCTCAGCGCAGGCGTCTTGAGCAGCATGGCGAGCTGCGCAGCGCTCAGGCCATCGGCCAGCACCGCGCCACACACGCCGCGGGCGGCATCGAGGTACAGCGGGGGGCTGTTGCCGCACAGCGTGGCCGATGCCGCAGGCAGACTGGCACTCAGGGCCCA
>DCVY01000090.1:5247-8225 GCA_002327945.1 Acidovorax delafieldii
GCCAGGCTATAGGCCGAGTAGTAACCCAGGTTGCGGGGCATGGCCCGCAGCAATTGCAGCACCTGGCGGTCGGCATCGCTGGCGCGGTCATACACGGCCTGCCCCGGGCCAGGCTGCGTGCGAATCGGCTTGGGCTTGGCCCAGCCGCCAGTGACTTTTCGGTAAGACACCACCGCCTCCAGCTGCATTTGCGGCGCGGTGGCGCGCGGCAGCTTCGCGATGGAGAGCAGGTACAGATAGTGTTCGGGCCGCTCTGGCCTGGCGCCAGAAGCTGGCGTGGCTGGCACGCCCGTGGCACTGTCCCAGTCCTGCAGCCAATGCACCAGCCGGGCTTCATCCTCTGCGCGCGCAAGGGCTTGCTTGCGCTGCTGCAGCGCTTTCAGGTCATCAGCGGTGGACACCGGTGGCTGCTCCAGCGCCGGGTTTTCGAGCACGGCTTCCAGCGTTAACGCCACTGCATGCTTGCAATCCATACCCACGGGGCAACTGCAGTCACCCGACCATCGTTTGACCTGACCATTGGGCGCAATGGCCAGTTCCACCGACACCTCATAAGGCTCGGGCAGACTGCCCTGCACTTCGCCGTCGATTCGCCAGCGGCCATCGCCATCGGGTTCGATGGCGATGCAGACCACGTCTGCTTTGCGGTAAAGGCTCATCCCACGCGACCAGGTGCCCTTGTCGCACTGGGCCTGTAGCGAATTGAGAGGAAACCACGGCAAACAAGGGGATGTAGGCACAATCATTCAAACAAAAATGGCGCTATTGATCCGGCCCCTTGAAGTTTAAGTGCCAATCAGGCTGAGCCCTTCGACTGGCTTAGAGCGAACCGTTCAAACACCCATCGGGTCGGATCAATAGTGCCTAAGAATCAGGCAATTGAATCCATCGTAACAAAGGTATTCACCGCCAACCAACACCAACGTGCAGTGGCGACCGGCCCGCCCAGCCATCACCCACGCGCGGCGCGCACGCGCTCGAACACTTCCTGGGCTTCGCCCCCTGCCCCGGTGGCGCCCGCAGCACCGGCCTGCAGGCTGGCCAACAGCCGCGCCAGCACAGGCGCCTGCGGTAAAAGCGGCCCCAGGAACAAGGCCCGGCGGCCATCGGCAATTAGCAGCGTGGGGAAGGTCTCCACATCCAGGTCGTCCGCAATCTCGGATTCATCCTCTATGTCCACCCACTCAAAACGCACACCAGGGTGTGCCCGCGCCAATTCGTCAAACAGAGGCCGGTAGTCGCGGCAGGTGCCGCACCAGCCGGCGCACAGACACACCGCCCACCAGCCGCTGTCAGGGGCCACAGGGTGGGATTCGGGCAACGCGGCCGGGCTGTGCATCGGGGGTACTCCTTCAAGACCCGCGCCGCTCCTGGGCACGGTAAACACCGATGGTACCCAGTGCGGCTTTGCCTGTGAGCGACTCCTTGATCGAACCTTTGAGGGTGTGTACCGGCACGTTCAGCTCTGCCGCAACTTCTTGCAGCGTACGCGAACCGCGTTGCCTGGCTTTGCTCAGCGCCTGCTCTTTGAATTCAGGCGTTTTTCTCAAACTTTGCATTTATTCTTGTCGTTCCCCCGTTGCGGGTCACCCGCTGGAAAATGGGGACAACAACTATTTTGCCGCGGGGAGCAAGCGAGGGGTTTTAGAGGTTCCCGCACCACGCCTGACGTAGGCATCGCTTGCTGTTCTCGACAGGATGCTGCGGGATAATGTCATCCTTAAGGCATCGCCAATCTCTCGGTTTTCCACCCAGATCGAATTGGGTAGCCTGATAAAAATCAGGTCGATTGATTCTCAATTTATTCATACAAATCAATAACATACAAAAATTATGAAACTCGCCACCTGGAACGTCAACTCCCTCAGCGTGCGGTTGCCCCAGGTGCTGGCCTGGCTGGCCGCTAACCCGGTCGATGCGCTGTGCCTGCAGGAGCTCAAGCTCACCGACGACAAGTTCCCGCACGATGCACTCAAGGCGGCCGGCTACGAAGCCGCGGCCTTTGGCCAAAAAACCTACAACGGCGTGGCCATCCTGAGTCGCCACCCGCTGCGCGACGTGGTGCGCAACATCCCTGGGCACGATGATGAGCAAGCCCGCGTGATCGCCGCCACGCTGGACACCCCCACAGGCCCCTTGCGCCTGCTCAACGGCTATTTCGTGAACGGGCAGGAGCCAGGTTCCGAAAAATTTGCCTACAAGATGCGCTGGTTGCAGGCACTGCACGACATGGTGCGCGCCGAGATGGCAGCCCACCCGCGCCTGGTGCTGATGGGTGACTTCAACGTGGCGCCAGAAGATCGCGACTCTTACGACCCCGTGGGCCTGCGCGAAACCATTCACCACACCACCGAAGAACGCACCCACTTCCAGGCCCTGCTGGCACTCGGGCTCACCGATGCTTTTCGCATGTTCGAGCAGCCCGAGAAGAGCTATTCATGGTGGGACTACCGCATGCTGGGTTTTCAGAAGAACCGGGGGCTGCGCATCGACCACATCCTGGTCAGCGATGCCCTGCGCGGCTCCGTCAGCGCTTGCACGATCGACCGCGCACCGCGCAAGAACCCCCAGCCCAGCGACCACGCTCCGGTGGTGGTGACACTGGGCTGAGCCTCTTGCAACTGCGTGGCCACGAAGCCACGAATTGCTCGCGCAGCGCCCGAACTCGTCGCGGTTGCGCTCTGCCCCTTGGGCATGGGGCTCGATCAGAGTGCGCACTTGAACGGTTATAAACCCTCATCCGGTGCGTCAAGCCCCAGTTCCTGGATCTTGCGCGTGATGGTGTTGCGGCCGATGCCCAGCCGCTGCGCTGCTTCCATGCGCCGGCCGTGCGTGGCTGCCAGCGCCGTGCGGATCAGGCGCGACTCGAACCGCCGTGTGAGTGCATTCCACACCTCGGCTTGCCCGCCCGCCAGCAGCCTTTGCACCTCGGCCTCCAGGGCATGCTCCCAGCCGCCGTTTCCAGCGGCTGGCAACTG
>DCVY01000090.1:8323-15648 GCA_002327945.1 Acidovorax delafieldii
CCATCACGGTGAGCCAGTGGCAGATGTTTTCGAGCTGGCGCACATTGCCCGGAAAGGCAAACTGCTCCAGCCGCGCGAGGGCCGATTCGGCAATGCGCTTGGGCTCCACGCCCAGCTGCCGCGCGCTTTGCTGCAGGAAGTGGCGCGTGAGCATGGGCACATCTTCGTGGCGCTCGCGCAGCGCGGGCAGGCGCAGGCGGATGACGTTGAGGCGGTGGAACAGGTCTTCGCGAAACCCCCCCTCCAGGACGCGCTTTTCCAGGTTCTGGTGGGTGGCGGCAATCACGCGCACATGGGCCTTCACAGCGGCATGGCCGCCCACGCGGTAGAACTGCCCGTCCGACAGAACGCGCAGCAGGCGTGTCTGCAGATCAAACGGCATGTCGCCAATTTCATCCAGGAACAGCGTGCCACCCTCGGCCTGCTCGAAGCGGCCGCGCCGCTGCGTCTGCGCGCCGGTGAAGGCACCGCGTTCATGGCCAAACAATTCGGATTCGAGCAGGTCTTTCGGGATCGCTGCGGTATTGATGGCGACAAATGGCCCTTCGGCGACGGGAGAATGCTTGTGCAGCGCACGCGCCACCAGTTCCTTGCCCGAGCCCGATTCACCCGTGATGAGCACCGTGACCTGGCTCTGGCTCAGCCGGCCGATGGCTCGGAACACGTCCTGCATGGCGGGCGCCTGGCCCAGCATTTCAGGGGTTTCGGCCTGGCGCTCCTCCGTCACTTCCTCGCGCTGGCTTTCCTCCACCGCGCGGCGGATCAGCTCGACCGCCTTGGGCAAATCGAACGGTTTGGGCAGGTATTCAAATGCACCGCGCTGAAAGGCCGAAACAGCGCTGTCGAGGTCGGAATAGGCCGTCATGATGATGACGGGCAGCCCGGGCTGCAATTCGCGCACCTTTTCCAGCAGCTGCAGCCCCGAACCACCGGGCATGCGGATGTCGCTCACCAGAACCTGAGGGCCCTGCCTTGCGGGGTCGCCCACGGCAATCTGGGTCAGCGCTTCAAGCACCTCGCGAGGTTGCGTGAAACTTCGCGTGGGCAGGTTCTCGCGGGCCAGCGCCTTTTCCAGGACGAAGCGGATCGAGGGGTCGTCATCTACTATCCAGATCGGCTTCATATATTTGTCTAACCTTCCCTGTGGTTGCGTGTCAGGGACCATCATGCGCTGTCAAGAACCTGTTCAACATCTTTTTGGAGTTGCACAAGCGCTTTGCCGGGATGGGGTGCTAGGCGCGGCGCGCAGCCGATAGCTCGTGCTATCGGCAAGCTCCGCAACGCCGCAGACCGCCCGGCAAGGCACTTGCCCGAAGGGTTGGCGTGAAATCGGGCGATTGGACGCCTCCGCTGCTTGCATGGGCATAAGCCCATGCGGCGCATCCGAAGCATCCACCCATCCCGATTGCACTCCAATGCGATCTCCAAAAAAATACTGAACAGGTTCTAGGGCAAGGGGATCAGGATGCGAAAGTCGGTGCGACCCGGCACGCTGTCGCATTCGATCAACCCATGGTGGCGCTGCACGAAGGTTTGTGCCAACGTGAGCCCCAGCCCTGATCCACCGTCCCGACCCGACACCAGCGGGTAAAAAATCCGCTCTTTGATGGCATCTGGCACGCCCGGTCCGTTGTCGATGACATGCAATTCCAATGCCAGCCGATAACGCTGGCGACCAAGCGCTACCTGCCTGGCCACGCGCGTACGCAGCGTGATGACCGCATCGCCCTTGGCCATGCGTTCTGCCAGGGCTTGGGCCGCGTTCTGCACGACGTTCAGCAGGGCCTGGATGAGCTGGGCGCGGTCACCACGGATCTCAGGGATCGATGTGTCGTAATCGCGCTGCACCGTGAGGCCCTGCGGATACTCGACCAGCACCAGCGAACGCACGCGCTCGCACACCTCATGGATATTGACGTCGCCCACCAGATGCGGATGGCGGTGCGGTGCCAGCAGGCGGTCCACCAGGCTTTGCAACCGGTCGGCTTCGTGGATGATGACCTGGGTGTACTCGGTGAGCTCGCGGCTTTCCAGTTCCATCTCCAGCAGCTGCGCTGCGCCGCGGATGCCGCCCAGCGGGTTCTTGATCTCGTGGGCCAGGTTGCGAATCAGCTCCTTGTTGGCCTGGGCCTGGTCGAGCAGGCGCTCTTCGCGGTCCTGGCGGGCCTGTTGCTCCAGCGGCCACAGTTCCACCAGGATTTCATCCGCCTGCTCGGCATCGGCCACATTGACATGCACGGGCACGGGCTCCTGGTGCAGACGCTTGAGGCTGGCTTCGTAGCGCAGTGCGGCAAAGTCCTTGCCACGCGCACCGGCCAGTGCCGTCTGCAACAGCGCAGGATCGGTAAAGAACGAGGAAAAATTCGCGCCCTCCAGNNGCGCCGTCTGATCGCAGCACGGCCACCAGCGTGGACATCAGATCCAGCGAATGAAAGCGCTCCGTTTCTGCTGCAGGGGAATCAGGCACCGAACGCTCCACTTTTTTACTTTGCGCCGGATGGCGGAGCCAGGCGTGCCAACTCGCGCCGGATTCCGGCCAGATCACTTTCGCTGCGGGCAACGCTGGCCTTGAGTTCGGCTGTGCGCTCCATGTAAACCTGGGGATTGCGCAGATCCAGCGCATTGCGCACGGGCGCACCGTCGTTGTATTCCTTGAGCAATTCGGCGTGGCGTGCCTCGGCCTTGCGCAGTTCGGACTCCAGAATGGCGCGGGCATCGGCATCGCGGGCACGCTGTTCGCTGTTGTCCACCCGTGGCGCACCGGCGGGCGTGGCTGCGGAGGCCGTGGTGGAAGCTGACGCGGCAGCGCCCGATGCCGCCTTGGGGCGGGCGCCCTGCACCACCGTCACATTGCCGCCCTCGACCAGCTTGCAGCCCCGCTCCTTGGCCTGGGCGGCGTTGTTGGTGTATTCGTTGCCGCAGCGATAAATGCGGTCTTGTGCCCAAGCTGCGGGCGCCATGGCGGCAATGACTATCAGGGTGGTGAGCGTTTGTTTCATTCAGTTTCCTCGCACATGCTATGCAGGGGTGCTTTTGAGTATCCCCTAATCGCAGCGCATCGCCAATTCGGAAACCGCAGTCCCCACGGGCTATTGTGAAAGGATGCAACAAATGATGGCTTGGTTCCCGCCCCGGCTGCAACACATCGCCGATTCCATGAAAAAAGGCGGCTTGCGCCGCCTTGGATGCAATGGCCTGCGGGCAGGCGATTACAGCGAGTAATACATGTCGTACTCGACTGGGTGAACGGCCATGCGAAAACGCGTGACTTCGCTCATCTTCAACTCGATGTAAGCGTCGATCATGCTCTCAGAGAACACGCCACCCTTGGTCAGGAAAGCACGGTCCTTGTCCAGCGCTTCCAGTGCCTGGTCGAGGCTGTGGCACACGGTGGGAACCAGCTTGTCTTCTTCGGGAGGCAGATGGTAGAGGTCCTTCGTGGCGGCCTCGCCGGGATGGATCTTGTTTTCCACACCGTCCAGACCCGCCATCAGCAGGGCAGCGAAGCCCAGGTAAGGGTTCATCAGCGGGTCGGGGAAGCGTGCTTCCACCCGACGGCCCTTGGGATTGGCCACGTAAGGAATGCGGATCGAGGCAGAGCGATTCTTGGCCGAGTAAGCCAATTTCACCGGTGCCTCAAAGTGGGGCACCAGGCGCTTGTAGCTGTTGGTGCCTGGGTTGGTGATGGCGTTCAGGGCACGGGCGTGCTTGATGATGCCGCCGATGTAGTACAGCGCAAAGTCCGACAGGCCTGCATAGCCGTCGCCGGCAAACAGGTTCTTGCCGTCTTTCCAGACCGACTGGTGCACATGCATGCCAGAGCCGTTGTCGCCGTGGTAGGGCTTGGGCATGAAGGTGGCGGTCTTGCCGTAAGCGTTGGCCACGTTGTGGATCACATACTTTTGGAGCATGGTCCAGTCGGCACGTTCGACCAGCGTGCTGAAACGCGTGCCGATTTCGCTCTGGCCAGCGCCCGCGACTTCGTGGTGGAACACTTCGACGGGAATGCCCAGGGATTCGAGGATCAGCGACATCTCGGCGCGCATGTCTTGCGTGCTGTCAACGGGAGGTACGGGAAAGTAGCCCCCCTTGACGGTGGGACGGTGACCACGGTTGCCACCTTCGAGCTTGGCGCCGGTGTTCCAAGGTGCTTCGTACTCCTCGATTTCGTAGAAGGTGTGGTTGGGCTCGGTGCTCCAGCGCACGCCGTCGAAAATGAAGAACTCGGGTTCCGGCCCGAAGAATGCCGTGTCACCCAGACCAGATGCCTTCAGATAAGCCTCGGCGCGCTTTGCTACCGAGCGGGGGTCGCGGTCATACGACTTGCCATCACTGGGCTCGATCACGTCGCAGGTCAGGATCAGCGTCGTTTCTTCAAAAAACGGGTCGATGTTGGCTGAATTTGGATCAGGAATCAGCTGCATGTCGGAGGCTTCTATGCCCTTCCATCCGGCAATCGAAGAGCCGTCAAAGGCATGGCCCGAAATGAACTTGTCTTCGTCAAAATGCGAGACGGGCACCGTGGTGTGGTGCTGTTTGCCACGGGTATCGGTAAAACGGAAATCCACGAATTTGACTTCGTTTTCCTTCACCAGTTTCATCACGTCTGCAACGGTCTTGGCCATCAGGTTCTCCTGGATAAATCGTTTGTTAAAAAATCTGACAAATGGACAGCAGTTTGCGTGCCAGGCCAGTGCGATGCCTGCACTGGGGCCAAGCACTCAGGAAAATGCCCAGAATCATGCGCACCAAACCTCACCAAAACTGTGCACGCCTGAGCTTCACGAGCACTCACTGCAGCCTTCGCACCAATTTGGGGCCGCAATCGGCGCCAACATTGTGCAATCCCACCTGCAAGTCCACCCAAGCGGCGGGAACATCTGCGGCGGGTCCCTTCACACCCAATTCTATGTGATGCCCGTATTGTGGATGATCGACACTGGGCAAGCTGAACACCCGGATTCCGGGGTGCGCTTGCTCAATGCGCTCCATCAGCGGCGTGAGCATCGCCTCCATGGCGCCAAAGACGATGACCGATTGCTCGATCTGAGGCGCTTGATTGAAAAGATGCGGGTATTCATGGTCCAACACCCATTCGATCATGGGCCACGCCATCACCGGGAATCCCGGCACAAAATGCACAGCGCCTCCTCCTGGGCCATTGCAACTGAAGCCGGGGATCTTGTTGTAGGGGTTGGGTACGATACGGGCACCTGTGGGGAACATGCCCATATTGAGCCGTTGCACGTTGTCGGGCCGGTCTGCTTCATAGGGCGCGCCCTGTTCGCGCGCCATGTCTTGCATGCGCTCGCGGATCAGCGCCTTGGCTTGCGGGTGCAACACCAGATCAACACCCAGCGCCCGCGCCGCGCACTGGCGCGTGTGGTCATCCGGGGTGGCGCCGATGCCGCCGCACGAAAACACGATGTCGGCAGACGAGAACGCGCGGTGCAGCGTGGCCGTGATGCGCTCGGGGCTGTCGCCCACATAGTCGGCATACGACAAGGCCAACCCGCGTGCCGACAGCAACTCGATGACCTTGGGCATGTGCTTGTCGGCACGCTTACCCGAGAGAATCTCGTCACCTACGATGACCAGGCCGATTTGCGAACTCATGGCAATTTATCCTCTGAAATGAAGGCTTCATCAGGGGCCGCGCCCAGGCGGACCGCCATGGCTACAGCGACTTGATCGCTAGCAGGAGCGGCCGCTGGCAACTGCGTACGGCCCTCCGACCGCAGGCGCTCCAGAGCGGCAAGGCAATAGTGCGCAAACCACAGGGAAGAAAACGCAAAAACGAGTGTATAAATCCAGATCACCAGTGGCGCCAGAATGAAAAAAGCCGCAGAAAAAACCCCTGCGGAAGCCCATACAAGGCTGGGCGCTGCGCCCAGATAACCGGTTAGCACACCGACTCCCAAGAGGCGGGTCCGGTGACGGCGCAATATCTCTCGCCGCTCATCCTTGCTGGCATGCTCGGCCAGCGCATCGAACGCCATGACGCGGTAAGTCAGCCAGCCCCAGATCAGCGGCGGCAGCACCAGCACCAGGGGTGGCACCAGCCACAGCGGTACCGACACCACCAAGGCAATCACGGCCAGCAAGGTGGAGCCCAAAGACCACACGACGCCGGCCCAAAATGAGCCGCCCCTCTTGCGATCGAGACAGGGAAAACGACGCTGTGCCACTAGGGCAACCAAAGCGGGTGTCATCAACAGGGCGACTGCCAGCAGGGAGCCCATCACCAGCACGGGCGTTACGACCAGGATCACCATGAGCGGCGCCATCACGGCGGTCACGTCACCCACGCCCCAGGCGTGCAGCCAGCCCCAGAAGGGGGCCAGCAGCGTGGAGGACTCCAGCAACGAACGCATGCCCCGTACGGCGCTATCCCAGTAAAAATAACCCAGGGCGCCGCCCAAAATTCCGATCAGCAGCAATGGCACCATTGACAGCATGATCACGCGTGGACGCATGCAATCCACCACTGCGCGCCAGAAAGAAACAGCCAAGAATCCCATGCCGGCAAGCATACCTTGACTGCCCGGGAAACGGCCCACTGAATGGCTTGAGTGCGGGGTCAAGCCATTCCAACCAGCCTGAGCACTCCCCGCGCCATTGCTGGGACCAAAACCAGGCGGGCTCGCACCACAGCGGCTACTACCGCTGCGCGCTCGCACCCAAGCTTTTTCGGTCATCTCGACGCTGCCGTTCACTTTGTAGCGCAAGCCCTCGTTTCTCCGCGAACGCCGGGGACCAACAGGGCCATGGCATGCTCTCAGAGAAAAGAGCCTCCTCAAAACCCGGGGCGGTTCAATCCGATGGATACCGCTTCAAGACACAGGATTCAACCGCTGCAGTTCCTCTGCAGACAACCATTTCCATTGCCCCGGGGCAAGATCGGAAGGAAGATCCAGCGCCCCAATCCGCGACCGGTGCAACGCCTCCACGCGATTGCCCACAGCGGCCAGCATGCGCTTGACTTGGTGGTATTTGCCCTCTGTCAGGGTAAGGTCCAGATGATGGCTGTCCACTGGCGTGCATACGGACGCGCGCACAGGCTTAGGATCGTCATCGAGCACAACACCTGCAACTAACTTATCAATTTGCTGGGCATCCACCGCATGCCTGGTCGTCACCCTGTACACCTTGGGAACATGTTTCTTCGGCGAGCTCATGCGATGGATGAAATGCCCATCGTCGCTGAGCAACAAAAGACCCGTCGTATCCTGATCAAGACGGCCCACAGCTTGCACGCCTTGAATGGCGCTCTTGCAGGGTCTCTGGCGCAGCGGGACTGGCAACAAGGTGTAAATGCTGGGGTA
>DCVY01000089.1:0-251 GCA_002327945.1 Acidovorax delafieldii
CGCCTGTCCTGCAGGTCACCTGAGAGCCTGCGCCGCGGTTCCCATGGCCGGGAACCTCGGCAGGTGGGGCGCAGCGGGAGTGGCCTGGATCGCACCCCGCTCGCGCTCCAGGCCGCTGCGGATGACCCTGGCCAGGCCGCCGATCTGCTCGGCGAAAGCCTGGATCACATCGTCGATCGACAACAGACCGCACAGCCGGTCTTCGTTGCTGCTGACGAGCAGGCGGCGCACTCCGCTCTCGTGCATCGTCG
>DCVY01000089.1:286-470 GCA_002327945.1 Acidovorax delafieldii
CAGGTCGCGGTCGGTGACGATGCCGCACACTTCTGTGCCGCGGCTCGTCGAGCAGGTGACCACCAGAGTGCCCACATGCTGGTCGCGCATCAGGCGGGCCGCTTCGGTGAGGGGGCGCTGGGCATCGATGGTGACGATGTGGCGCGTGCAAATGGAACCGACTTGCATGACGAACTCCTATTCT
>DCVY01000089.1:496-792 GCA_002327945.1 Acidovorax delafieldii
CACCTTGCGTTCGTGCAGGAATTCCGCCTCGATGGTGGCGGCCATGTCGCGCAGCTGTTCGGCCATGATCGGCAGCAGGTCGTCGAGCGTCACCAGCCCGATCAGGACGCCCTGGGGTGTGACCACCGGCAAGCGGCGCAGTCCCTTGCGTCGCATGGTGGACAGCATGTCCTTGATCGAGTCCGCTTCCAGGGCCGTGACCATGTCGGTGGTCATCACGTCCTCGACCACCAGCTGGGCCGGGTTCAGCGCCTTGGCCACCACGGCGGTCACGATGTCCCGGTCGGTCAGGATGC
>DCVY01000089.1:851-8857 GCA_002327945.1 Acidovorax delafieldii
GCGCGTTGGTGGGGGTGATCGGTGGGTTCAGCGGGGTGCGGGCAGGCCGATGGTTTGCGCCAGTGCGATGCGCTGCGTCGGTCGCAGGCCGAGCGCTGCGGCCAGTCGCTGGCGGTCCACCAAGCCACGCACCACCGTGGCCAGTCCCATGCTGGCGCAAAAAAGGTACACGTTCTGCGCCATGCACCCCGCGTCGGCGCCGACCAGGAATTGGCGCTCCTTTTGGGTGGCGGGGGCCGCGCGCTCGAAGTCGGCCACGTACACCAGGTTCAATGGCGCGTGGGCCACGAAGTCCTGTGTCCCGGTGAGCGCTCGCAGGTCTTCGGCCTTGACCAGATCGAGCTGGTGCCGTTTCGGGTGGTAGCGGTAGCTGCCCCGGGCCAGCACCACAGAGATGTCGATCTCCTGCCAGTTGTGTGCCGAGGGCGCCGTGCGCCCACCCACGGTGGGGCGGTTGATGCCGCCTGCGGCCCAGAGCAGGGCAGAGACCTGCTCGGCCGTCAGCGTATCGTTGGCAAAGGTTCGGGCGCTGGCCCGCTGGCGCAGGGCATCGGCCAGCGTCGCCTCGGCGGGCAGCACCGGAGCGGGCAGCACAAAGGCGTCNNGTTTCCAGATCAAGTTCAACGTGCGACATGGCAACTCCGTGAATGAGGCATCGGTGTACCGCTGCGGGATGTGTTCATGGTGGACCGTGTTCCGGCGTGCCGATTGAGCGTGCGCAATCGGTCGGCGAAATGGCGAAATGGCGACCGGCGTGCCTTGCAGCGCGCTCATGGTTCCGGTGGTTACATGTGGCGCCGGTTGAACGGGTCGCTGCACCGGGGCGCCGCGCAAGGTTCCGGCGTCCGCTGCGCCGGCGGGGCTGGCGGCCTACAACTGGTTGAGCGACAGCCCGCTGCGCTCGAAGGCCATGGCGCTGCCCGCCAGGTAGAGGCGACAGGCCCGCAGCGTGACCTCGTCCGCCAGCGGGCGGGCCTGTGCCAGCCGGCTCTCCAGCGCATCCGACCAGTCCCACAGGGTGCGCGCGCAGTGTGGGCGCAGGTTCTCGGCGTCCCGCCGTTCCTGGCCGCTGGCGGCCAGGCAGCGCGCATGTGCTCTGACCCTAAAACCGGCAGTTGACCGNNATGCACCCGCCAGCACCGCGCTCAGGGCACCATGCTGTGCTGCTCGATGAACTCAACCAGGCCCGCTCCCAGCGGGTTCCCGTGCACGCCGCTGGCGGTGTGCCCTGGTTGAGTAGCAAGCAGCCACTGGTGCAGGCGGGCGCAGCAGCCCTTCAGCCGGTCTGCACCGACCTGCTCGCACATCCCGATCGGGGGCATGCGGTGAAAGCGTTCGGTGGCTGGCAGGTCGCGGGAGTCCATCGGACGGATGCTGATCCAGCCTTGCAGACCTTTCTGTTCGATCAGGCGCTGCACATGGTGGGCATGCTGCTCGCGCGAGAGCACGCTGCCGTGGGCCTGCACGCCCTGGTGGCCGCGCAGACCGCCCTGACCCTTCGGGCACCAGTGGCAGGGCCAGCCTGTCGATCTGCGCGGCCACCAGGGCGGGCAGGGCCCTCATGGCACCGCTGCCCGGTTCAGGCCGCCAGGGCGCGGCTGGCGGTGTGGCGCCCCGTGGTGGCCCGGGCGGCGATGGGCTGGCGCTGCTTGCGCGTCAGGGCCGCGTCCTCCACCGGGCGGCGGGTGCTGCGCGAAAAAGCCTTGAGGCCGTCCATGTCGAGTATTTCGACCTCGCGGTCGTTCACATGCAGCAGCCCCATGGCGGCGAGAGCGCTGAAGCAGCGGCTGACCGTTTCGTGCGCCAAGCCCAGCAGACTGGCGATCTCTCGGCGCCCCATGCGCAGGAGAAGCCGGCGGGGCGACTGGCCGCAAGCCTGCATGCGCCGCGAGAGATGGGTCAGGAACCGGGCCAGCCGCACGTCGGACGCCACCGCCGCCATGATGTCCACCAGGTCGCGGCTGCGGGTGAGTGTCAGGCTGCCCGCCTGCTGCAGCACAAGGGCAAAAGAAGGCAGGACTTGGCTGATCTGTGCAATTTCGCGCCGGGGGATCACGTAGACGTTGGAGTCCTCCAGGGCCTGCATCGCAGTCGGGTGAAACGCCATGCAAAGCGCATCAAACCCCAGAACCTCACCGCGCATCGCCAAAGCGAGCACTTGTTCGTAGCCATCCTCGTCGGTCCGGAAGACCTTGAAGGTGCCTGAACGCACGAAAAATACGGCGTCAGCATCAGCACCTTCGTGCACCAGACTTTGGCCAGCGCGCACCCTGCGCAGGAGCACCGGTATGTGTGCCCCTGCTGCGAGATCCGTGATCTCCCCACCGAACATGTGGAGCAATTCGGCCATGGACGCATGGGCCGGGCAGGGTGCGCCTGGGTTGCGCAGGGCCTGGCTCAGGCATGGGACTGACGGGGTTGACGTTTCCATGGGGACTCCTGAAAAGAGGGGCGACAATGGGCCCCTGGGTAGACTCCAGCATGTGATAAATCGCACACCCTGCCAATCGGACTCGGGTGCAAGATGGCGTCGGTGATCTGGCGTCCGGGATCAGAAAACACCGGCCAGTGGGTGGGAATATTCCTACTGCGATGGTGGTTGGCCTGGATTCACATGATTTGCGTCAATGCGCACGCATCTGCATCTGGAAGCGGGCGTGCAGGCCCAGGGTTCACTATCATGAAAATCTCAAGGGGTTTGTGCATGGTCGATTCCTCTCCTCCCACTGGCTCCGGTGCCTCTGGCCTGATGTCCCAGCCCGATGCGCTTCAGGCTGCGCTGGAAGGCATCGTCACCGTCGACGGACAGATGCGCATCGCGATGATCAATCCTGCTGCCGAGCGCATGTTCGGCCGCACCGCGGCCGAGTTGCTGGGCCGCGATCTCGCGGTGCTGGTGCCCGAGCGGTTGCGCGAGCAGCACACAGTGCACGTGCAGCGGTTCATGGTCTCCGATCTGAGCGAGCATCCAATGGGGCGACGCGGCCAGATGACCGGCCTGCGCGCCAACGGCGAAGAATTTCCGATGGAAACGGCCCTGTGCAAAGTGGAAGTGGCCGGTGGCGAGCGCTACCACACGGCGTTGCTGCGTGATCTGAGCGAGGAACACAGGCTGTCCGATCTGATCGAGCGCATCAACCAGCGCATGCGCACGATCTTTGACCTGGTGCCGGTGGCGATCTGGATCATGGACTGCGATCAGGTGGTATACGCCAANNCGGGTGCGCGGCAAGGTGGCCCAGGTGCTCGCGCATCAGGATGCGGTGCTGTCGGTCAAGGGCGAGATCGCGCGGCCAGATGGCACGTCGAGGCAGGTGGAAATGGTGGTGGCGGCGCTGCCGGACCACCAGCGCACCCTGGTCCAGATCGTCATCTCCGACATCACGAAACTGTCCCAGGAACGCAGCGAGTTGATCCGGTCGCAGAACACCCTGCGCGAACTCTCCGCGAGCCAGGTCGAGGCGCGCGAAGAAGAGCGCCAGCGCATCGCCCGGGAACTGCACGACGAACTCGGGCAGCGGCTCACCGCGCTGAAGCTGGAACTTGCCACGCTGGAACGCGCAGACTCCGCACGCAACCGGGCCGAGCGCACGCAAGCCATGATGGAGATGGTGGACGACACAGTAGCCGCCACCCGCCGCATCGCCATGGATCTGCGCCCCCTGATGCTCGACGACCTCGGGCTGAGCGCAGCCATCGAGTGGCTGGCCCGGGACTTCGAGCGGCACACCGGTTTGCACGTGACCTTGCGGCTGGCACCCATTCAGGACCTGATCGACAACCGAACCGCCACCACGCTCTACCGCATCGTGCAGGAGGCGCTTACCAACTGCACCCGCCATGCCCGGGCCAACGCGGCACTGGTCACCATCGCACCCGAATCAGAGGGCGTCCTGCTCACTGTCATCGACGACGGCGATGGTTTTCCCACCGTGCCACCGCAGAGCCCACGNNAACATGCCCGGCGGGGGAGCCAGGCTGATGGTGCAGCTGCCCAAGGGCGAAGCCGATGAGTTGTCGTCTGGCGGGCCACCCGAATCAGACGGCGATTCAATGCCTGTTCCACTTGAATGCAAACGCTAAACCATGCACAAACCGATACAAACAGAGATTGAGCGTGCTGACAGGCGCGCGCACAAACTGCATGTGCACCCGATCGATCTGGAAAGCCAGAACGAAGAACTGCGCCGCACGCAGTCGGACCTGGCAGCCGCCCGGAACCGGTCGATGGACCTGCGGCCACCCATGCTCGACGATCTGGGCCTGGAGTTGTCACTGCCTTCGGTGCCGCAAGGGCGGTCAGAACCATACTTGTCTGGTGCTGCATCACCATGAACGAAGCTTCTTCACAACCCTTGCTCAGGCTGCTGCTGGTGGACGATCACACGGTCGTGCGTGAAGGGCTCAAGCGACTGATCGATCCCGAGACCAACCGCTGGAGCATCAACGAGGTCGGGACCGGCTTCCAGGCGCTCGAGTTCCTGCGTCGTCAGCCAATCGACCTGGCCATCGTCGACCTGTCCATGCCCGGCATGAGCGGGCTGGACCTGACATGCCGCATCAAGAGCGAGTTCCCGTCCGTTGCGGTGCTGATCCTGACCATGCACAGCGAAGAGCAATACGCCATGCGCGCCTTTCAGGCCGGGGCGAACGGCTATGTCACCAAGGACACCGCTGCCGCCGAACTGGTGGCAGCGGTGCGCAAGGTCGCCTCTGGCGGCGTCTTCCTGTCGGCCCACCTGGCCGAGTGCATGGTGCAGCAGATCAATGGCCAGCGCCCCGAGCCCGGCATCCAGTTGCTGACCAACCGGGAGCTGGACATCCTGCAGCGCATCGTGGGCGGGCAGCGCCCGGTGGACATTGCCGACGCCCTGCACCTCTCAATCAAGACTGTGAGCACGCACAAGAAACGCATCCAGGAAAAGCTCCGCATCGAGAGCACGGCCGGGCTGGTGCGCTTCGGCCTGGAACACCAGCTGGGCAAGGACATGCTCGGGCCGCCCCTCAGCGACAATTGAGGCCGCAAGCAGCGGCTTGCGACCTGTGGCGGCATCGAGATCACCCGGCAGCGACGGACCTTGCAGGACCACCGCTTCGCTGAGCACGGTCTCGCGCATGTCAGATCTCCGGCAAGGCCGGGCCGGACAGACCCGGTTCGGGGTTGTTTCGCGGAGGAGGCGCGTTGGCGATCATGCAGTCGGTGGTCAGCACCAGGCTGGCGATGGAGCCCGCGTTCTGCAAGGCCAGCCGTGTGACCTTGGCCGGATCCATCACACCCATCTGCAGCAGGTCGCCATAGGCGCGGGTGGCAGCGTTGTAGCCGTAAGAGGCATCGGGCGAATCGTCGACGCGCTGCAGCACCACCGAGGGTTCGTCGCCGGCGTTGCGGGTGATGCACCGAATCGGCTCCTCCAGTGCCTGCGATATGAGGCGGATGCCCGAGTCGTGGTCCAGATTGCTGCCGTGCAGGTCGTCCAGCACGCGCCGTGCGCGCAGCAGCGCCACGCCGCCGCCGGGCACGATGCCTTCTTCGATGGCCGCGCGGGTGGCGTGCAGCGCGTCCTCGACGCGGATTTTGCGTTCCTTCAACTCGGTCTCGGTCGCCGCGCCCACCTTGATCAGCGCCACGCCACCCGAGAGCTTGGAGATGCGCTCATCCAGCTTCTCCTTGTCGTAGTCGCTGGTGGCGGCCTCGCGTTCCTTGCGGATGCTGGCCACGCGCTCCTGGATCGCCTGCGTGGTGCCGGCACCGCCGATCACGGTGGTGTCTTCCTTGCCCACTTCCACGCGCTTGGCGCGCCCCAGGTCGGCGAGCTGGGCCTTGGCCAGCGTCAGGCCGAGTTCGTCGCTGATCACGGTGCCGCCGGTGAGCACGGCGATGTCCTGCAGCATGGCCTTGCGCCGGTCGCCAAAGCCGGGGGCTTTCACCGCGCAGGCCTTGAGCGTGCCGCGCATGGTGTTGATTACCAGCGTGGCCAGCGCTTCGCTGTCGATGTCTTCGGCCACCACCAGCAGCGGCTGCCCGCTCTTGACCACTTCTTCCAGCAAAGGCAGCAGGTCTTTCAGCGAAGACAGGCGCTTGTCGTACAGCAGGATGGCCGCGTCTTCCAGCGTGGCGCTTTGGCGCTCGGGGTTGTTGATGAAATAGGGCGAGAGAAAGCCGCGGTCGAACTGCAGGCCTTCGACCACCTCCAGCTCGCTGCTCAGGCCCGAACCGTCTTCGATGGAGATGGCACCCTCGCGGCCCACGCTGTCGATGGCGCGCGCCAGCAGCTCGCCGATGGATCGGTCGTTGTTGGCCGAGATCGAGGCCACGTGCGCAATCTCCTGCGAGCTGGCGCAGGGGCGCGCCATTCGGTGCAGCTCGGCCACCACCGCCTCGATGGCCTGCTCCATGCCGCGCTTGAGGTCCATCGGGTTCATGCCGCCGGCCAGGTAGCGCAGGCCCTGCTGGATCATGGCGTGCGCGAGCACGGTGGCGGTGGTGGTGCCGTCGCCCGCCATCTCGCTGGTGCGCGAAGCCACCTCGCGCAGCAACTGCGCGCCCATGTTCTCGAACCGGTTCTCCAGCTCCACCGACTTGGCCACCAGCACGCCGGAGTTCACGATCTGCGGCGGGCCATAGTCGCGGTCCAGGATCACGGTGCGCCCGCGCGGACCGAGCGTCACCTTCACAGCCTCGGCCAGCGCATCGACACCGCGGCGGATCTTGTCGCGCGCCTCGTCGCGAAAGAGCAGTTGCTTGGCAGTCATGCGTCACTCCTTGTGGGTTTACTTGGTTCGGCTGCGCATCAGCCTGCCGCCATCTTTTCACCACGCTGAATCTGCGGATTGAGCGCGCGCAACCCCAGTGCGACTGGCCTCACCGACACGATCAACGCGCTGTCGGTGCGTCTGCGCCGTTCGCCTGCTCCACGAGG
The DNA here is from genome assembly GCA_002327945.1 of Acidovorax delafieldii. Lineage (GTDB taxonomy): Bacteria > Pseudomonadota > Gammaproteobacteria > Burkholderiales > Burkholderiaceae_C > Acidovorax > Acidovorax delafieldii_C. Next base: position 7,772 of record DCVY01000089.1, read on the forward strand.
GCTTCTGCCTTCAGCCAGTCGTCCAGCTCGTGCCCGGTCTCGCAGCCGCGTGCTTCAAAACATGCGTAGGCCGACTCGCGGATCGCCTGCTCTCGGTCAAAGCCGGCGGACGGCGGAACCGCCGTGGCCGTTTCGTTTGCCTCCGGTTGCAAGGGCATGGTCATGGCTTTGGGTGTGCGGGATGCGGGTTTGGTGGTGGCAAGTTGTCGTCCCATATCTCGTCTCCGGTTGCGGGGGAGCAGAAGGTGCAACGCGCAGGGGGAGGGCGCTGCACCAGGCGACGTTAGTGGGCTGCGACCAGGGGTTGATTGAGCGTGCTCAACGCGGCAGCGCCTCACGTGCCACCGACCGATGCGCGGCAGCCCTGGTTGCGTGTGTTGAGCGCACTCAATTTCCTTGAGGCTCGGAAGGCACACCATGTGTGCCTGAAGCGGTTCGCTGAACCTGCTTCAGCCAATCAACCCATTGAAGGAGTTGTCCATGAATGAACTCAAAGTCCGTGACCTGTTTGCCGCCGACCCGTTTGACGAAGCTTTTCGCAATTTCCTGCGCCCCTGGGTATCGCGGGGTGTGGCACAGGCGCCCGAGATCAAGGTCGATCTTGTCGAGAGCAATGGCGACTACAAGGTCAAGGCCGAAATCCCGGGGGTGCGCAAGGAAGACATCCAGATCGACATCGACGAAAACAAGGTCAGCATCTCGGCCGAGGTGAAGAAAGAAAGTGAAGAGAAGAAGGACGACCGCGTGATCCGCTCGGAGCGGCAGTACGGCTACGCCAGCCGCAGCCTCTGGCTGGACAATCCGGTGGACCAGTCCAAGTCCAAGGCTACGTACGAAAACGGCGTGCTTGAACTCACCCTTCCCAAGAAGACATCTTCCATGGCCAAGCGCCTGAAGATCGCTTGATTTTTCACGGGTCGGTGGCGGGTGGCTGGCGAGCACCCCTGCAGCCGTCCTCCAGCGGCCCTCCGTTTGACCAGGAGACAGGTCTGCAAGCAGGCAAAAACAGCCATGCCGGGCTCGAACTGTGCATCGAACACCAGACGCAAGTTGCCAATTTAGCAGGTGTGGATGGCATGGCTGGGG
>DCVY01000089.1:8907-14965 GCA_002327945.1 Acidovorax delafieldii
CCCTTTCGGGATCAACAACTCGAACAACTGCCCGCAACTGTGGCATCACGCCGGGCTTTCAGCCGGCCCCCACCACAGCGCCCACATGGTGGCGCGAGGTCAGGTGGGCGATCTGTTCGTGGTGATCGAGCAGCGCCCGGCCCTCAAAACTCGCCCACTCCACCACCGGAATGCGCATTTGCAGCAACTCCTGCATCGTGCAGAGCGCCGACCCGGTGGGCACGCGCGCGAGGGCGGCGTCCACAGCTTGCAGATCGCGCGGGTGCAACACCATGGGGCTCCCACTGCGCCCGCCGTAGCATGGAGGAACGTGGCGCGACGCACCACGCCCGCCAGCATCCGGCCTGGCATCCCATGCAGCGCCGCTGCGCAGGCCTGGCCGAGTTGGCCCCAGCCAATGACCGCCGGGCGCAGTGGCCTCATTCCTCGTCCAGATGCGGCGGGCATGCTCCCTCCGCGGGTTCCCCGGTCTCCGGGTCGATCCACTCGGCGATGCCGATCTCACGCTCAGCCTCCTGAAGCGCTTCGCCGGGTTGCGGAGCGTCTTCGTCTGCGGCGTCGAGCATGTCAGCCTTCGCCTGCTCAAGCGTCTCGAACGGGCCGAATTCCTGCCGCCCGTCCAGCGCAATCCAATGGAAGCCGTCAGGCCGCTGCACGATGCGCCCACCCTCGCCTTCCACGTTTTCGGAGATCACGGCTGCGGCGCCTATCGCACGCAATGGCGGTGGGTGGGCTGCCTGCTCGCACCGGCCTGTACCTCGCGGGCTCATGTCAGTGTCCCATTCTGTGCTTGCCCAGACTCACGCGCCTGGCCTGGGGCCTCTGAGCCGCCGGATCGGTGATGAACTGCATGGCAGTTCCCTCTTCCAGTTGATCCGTCCGACCGGACGCGAGGTTGTCGCTTCCAAGGCAATACGCATCCCCGTCGCGTGTATGGATGAAACCGAAGCCCTCCGGGGCATTCAGGCGGACCACTTCGCCGTGCAGGTTGCGTGGATGCTGCTTTTCATTCCCGCGGCGCAGGCGCACCACATCCTCCAGTTGGCGTTTCATGTTGTCGAAGGCCGCGCGCAAGGCCACGTAGATGTCCTCGTTCGCGACACGGTCCACCACCAGTTCGTGTCCCGGCAAGGCAAGGCCGATCCGCACGCCGAATGGTCGGCCCCGATGCTGGTGTTTCTGCAACCAGTCCACCACGGCACGGCAGCCCATGATGTCGCTGGCAAATCGCTCAAGGTGCGCCGCTTTTGTGCGCACGGCCTCCTCCACTGCTTGAGAAGCCTCCATGCCGTGGAAGGTGATTTGAAGCGGTTGTTTCATGGTGCAACTTCCCCCTATTCCATTGGTCCGTTAACTGCTGGCCTGAAACTCAGTACCCAAAACACCGTAAAAAAGGCATTGGTAAATGTTAGAGGCGCGGACATTTGTGGCATTGATCAAACGCAATGGCGCTGAAGTTGGAACCGGTCTGCGCGGCGGCGCAGTGCGGTGCGGCCAACGCTGCTGCGTTGCGTGTACTCAATCGGTAGCCCCTGACCCGGCAGGATGATTTCCCATTGATCAACAGCAGCAATCCATGGCCTTGTGCCGTCCGTTTCAGGGCCATGTTGCTTTTGACTTCATCATTGGATTCATGGAGGTGGGCGGACATGGCCGACGTTTCATCTTGCACGGTGGTTGATCTGGGCTGTCCAGATGCTCGCACATGAACCCCACAGCGGCACACATACGGCACATAGAAGGGCCAGCCAGCTGGCGCAGCCGGGCGCTCACGACCCTGCTGCGCGTCGCCTTGCACGGGCGCTTGCGGCAAGGTGTCGACCTGCTGGCCCTGCGTCGCCACCATGTGCCGTTGCCGCATCGGCACACCCATCCCGAGGTGTCACCGCTGGTCGCGGATTTCAATGGCCTGGTGCCGCTGCTGCTGCAGGTCAGCAGCAACGAAATGCTGTGCGACGAGGCCATCTGCACCACGCACAAGGCCCATGCGGCTGGGGTCGATGTTGAGCTTGAGCTCTGGCCCGACATGCCCCATGGGTTCCAGGTTGCGCCATGCATCCCCGAGTCCATCCGAGCGCTGCGCCACATCGCGGCTGGCGTCACGGCGCGCACCGGCTGGATCCTGGCGACTGCGGGAACGGGGGGCAGAGCCGTGGCACCCATCCGGCCGGTCGCGGCACGGTCGACCCAGCCCGACAGGTGAACGGTGGGCAGCGTGCGGCGATTTGACGTATGCAACGGTGACGCCGACGGGCTGTGCGCCGTTCGGCAATGGCGGCTGCACGAACCGGGTTCGGCCACGCTGGTCACCGGGCTCAAGCGCGACATCGCGCTGCTGCAACGCGTGCCGCCCTCACAGGCCGATGAGGTGCTGGTGTGCGACCTGTCCCTGCAGCGAAACCTTGCTGCGCTGTTGGCCTTGCTGGCTGGCGGTGCCCGCGTGCACTACTTCGACCACCATGTGAGCGGGCCGGTGCCGCAGCACGAACGGCTCACGGTGCACATCGACACTGCGGCTGACCTGTGCACGAGCCTGTTGATGGACCGGTATCTCGGCGGACGCCACCGGGCCTGGGCGCTGGTGGGTGCCTATGGCGATGACCTGGTGGCCCCGGCGGACCGGCTCGCCCGCGCGATCGGTCTCGACGACAGCCAGCGGGCCGATCTGCGTCGGCTCGGCCAGGCGATCAACTACAACGCCTACGGCGAAGATCCGACCGACACCCGCATCACGCCAGCCGACCTGTACGCCGTCATGAGCCGGCATGCCGATCCGTTTTCGATGCTGGCGAGCGAAGCCATCGTCGACGAACTGGACGCACGCCGTCGGTCCGATCTGAACCTGGCCCAGGCGCTCACGCCGTTGTGGGAAGGGCCGCAAGGGCGTCTGGTTTTGCTGCCCGACGCGGCCTGGAGCCGCCGCGTTTCGGGCTGCCTGGCCAACGAACTGGCCACGGCCGATCCCGAGCGCGCGCAGGCCGTGCTGACGTACCGGCGCGGCGGTGGCTTCGGCGTCAGTGTGCGTGCGCCGCGCGCAACACCGGGCGGCGCCAGCGCGCTGTGTGCGCGCTTCGGGGGCAGTGGCCGTGCCGCGGCGGCTGGCATCGACACGCTGCCGCCTGACCAACTGGAGCGTTTCATCACCGCCTTCTCGGTGGCCCACTGGGGTACACCGGTCTGAAAGCCTTGCGCAGGCTCAATGCGCCNNCCGCTCTCCCCCCACGAAGACCGTGGCTTCGAAGACGGTGAACACAAATGGCGCCCGCTGGTGGACCCGCGTGGCGAACATGTCTACGTGGTCGCCAGCCTGCACGGCGGACCGGAGCAGAGCCCGCACGACAAGCTGTGCCGACTGTTGATGTTCGTGGCCACCCTGCGCGACCATGGTGCGGCGAGCCTGACCGCGGTCGTGCCCTACCTGGCGTACGCGCGCAAGGACCGGCAGACCAAGCCTTTCGACCCGCTCGCGCTGCGCTACGTCGCGCAGCTGCTCGAAGCCGTGGGCACCGACCGCGTGATCGTGCTGGAGGCCCACAACGTGGCCGCATTCCAGAATGCGTTCCGCCTGCCAACCCTGCACATCGAAGCGCACCGTGCCTTTGACCGGGTGGCCACCGAACTGGCGGGTACCGTGCCGGTCGCGGTGGCCTCGCCCGACCCGGGCGGTGTGAAGCGGGCACAGCTGTGGCGCGAGTCGCTGGAACAGCAGCTCGCGCGGCCGGTCGGCTTTGCCATGGTCGACAAGCGGCGCTCAGACGGCGTGATGACCAGCAGCCGCCTTGTGGCGGGTTCCGTAGTGGGTGCGACAGTGTTGCTGCTGGATGACCTGATCGCCAGCGGAGAGACGGTGCGCAGCGCCGCCCTGGCACTGCGTGAGGCAGGCGCCCGGGAAGTGATTGCGTTCGCGGCGCACGGCCTGTTCATCCCGCCCGCGGCGCAGGTGCTGACGGACCCGGCCATCACCAGCGTCATCGTGACCGACAGCGTGCCGCCTTTTCGCTTGCCGTCCGACGGCCCGGTGGGCGCACGGCTGGTGGTGGTCTCCGCTGCGCCGCTGTTCGCTCAAGCCATCAGGGCCTGCCATGTCCGGCGCCCGGACTGAGTGCACCAAGGCGCTCCATGGCGTCGAGTGCCCTCAGACCGCGTTGAATGTACCGCTGCGCCAGCGGCGGCCAGTGCTCTGGCGTGCGAGGTTGCACATCCAGCAGGTGGGCCATCGCGAGCCGGGCGCGCAGCAAAGACCGCGCCGCGGTATAGAAATGCATCAACGCTGGCGGAGCGGCATTGGGCAGCCCGGCGGCGCATTCTTTCACGATTTGCTCGCCCACCATGGGTGCACCGGCCATGTCGCACTCCAGAGCAAGAAAGGCGAGGTCGTCGAACGGGTCCACCTGCCGCAAGGCAGCGTTGAACTCGATGCAGTCGATCACCACCGGCGGCTCCAGCAGACACACATGTTCGGGACGCAGGTCGCCATGGCCGTCAACGATGCAACGCTGTGTCACCCGGGCCAGCAAAGCGCCGCGCTCGTGCAGCAGCACCTGGTCGAAACGGTCGAGTGCGCAGGCTGCGCCTTCCAGCGCAAACTGCGGGCGCAGCAGCACCTCGCGGTTCGCCGCTTGCTCGCGCTGAAAGAGCGACAAGTGCTCGGCCGCATCGAGACGAACACGCACTGCGCTCCGATAGAACGCGACCAGCACCGCCACCAGCGCGTCAATCTGCGCCGGCCCGACGCGCTGCTCGGCCAGCGCCCGATCCAGCATGCACTCGCGAGGCAGGCGGCGCATGCACACCAGCCAGTCGACGGTTCGCCCCGGCGCGGCCACACCCTCTGGCACCAGGGTGAACCGACCGTCTTGCTCCCGCAGCACCATCAGGCCCAGATAGATGCCAGGCGCGAGCCGGGCGTTCAGGCGCAGCTCCTCACGGCAGGCGGACTCGCGCGCGGCCAGTGTGGAGAAGTCGAGAAAGGGAAAACGCACCGGCTTTTTCAGCTTGTAAACCCGCTCACCGACGAGAAACACCCACGACATGTGGGTTTCGACCGTCTGAACCGCCTCACCCGGCGCCGCAGCCGCCAGGATCGCCCGCAGCTGGCGCAGCGTGATTGCGGGTGTCATGCCGCAGCTCCGCCATCGCGCCCGTGCATCCGTTGGACACTTTCGACCACGCGCAGCACCTCCGCGTCCGACAGCGGAGGCCGGCAGTGGCTGCGGTTCCAGGCCAGCATCAGCTCGGCCACCACGTCGCCATCGACACCGCGCCACAGCAGGTGGCCGGACAGCGACGCGATGGTGTTGTTGCGAGCGCCCTCGACGATGTCCTCGCGCACCAGCCGGCGCCAGTGCCCGCTCGGGTGCCCGCGCGAGCGCAACCCGGCGTCTCCACCACCGAAATGTCGCGGCAACGGCGCCAACGCCACATCTTCCGGGCTGCGACCAGCCACCCAGGCATAGCGCCGCCCGCTCGGGTGCACCGAAGGCGGCGCCACGACGCAGCCACCGTCACCGCGCAGGTCGATGCCGGGCAGCATCGCGACGCGGTTCGCCGTCGTCACGCCAGGGTGTGCGTAGTACAGGTGGAGCCCGCCGCCCCCCGTGGCCACCTCGACGGTCGCTTCAAGAGGGCCAAGCCGCGATTCGGCCTCGGCCAAGCTGGCCGGGCCACCGTGGCGGGGGTCCACGTCGACAACGACGATGCCCGAGATCTGCCCGGTCACGATGCCCACATTGGCGTCGGGCCAGCGGCTGAACCAGTGCGCGATCTCGTCCTCACCCGCGATCCGCTGCTGGAACCCGTGCCAAACCACCAGTGGCCGCTTGCCACGCGGCTGCATCGGAATCACCGACCAGGCCCGGGCGGCATAGGCTCGCGCGCTGTCGGCCATGCTGGCCGGCTGAGGGTCTTCCATGGGTGTGCTCCTGCGCCCTGCCATTCGAATCGGGCACGCCCTGGTTTATGCGTCCGGGCGCGGCCCGGCAGATTGAGTGAAATCAACATAAGCCCGGCGCCCGCCCGAAGGCGCACTGGTGCTGTTACCCGCCCAGCCTTGATAACC
>DCVY01000089.1:15039-28670 GCA_002327945.1 Acidovorax delafieldii
CACTGTTGATCTCCACCGTCAGGTGGAAGGTGGATACATCCAGTTGGGGATGCGTGGCCTCGTGCGCCTGCTCAATCACCCGCTTGAGCAGGGCCAGCACGTTGTAGGCGAGCACCGCTGTGGCAAAATCCAGCAGCGCCGCGCGTGGATGACCCAGACTCTTGATCTCGCTGTGCAGCACCGACTCAAGCCGCTGGAACATGCCTTCGATGCGCCAGCGCTTGCGATACAAGCGCGCAATGGTTACGACGGTTTCCTTTCAAACACCTTGAAAGGGGTGTCAGTCTGAGGTGTCGATAGACAAGGATGGTGCATGAACCGCCGTATCCGCCCTCTTCTCACACGCCACCAACGTCACACGCGACACACCGGAAGAGAAAAATCGACGGGCGGTCATCCCGCGCAACGCCTGTCAACACAAGGCTTTGAGCCAATTGCGAGGGCTCATCACGGAGTGCAATTGCACTCCGTGGGTTGCATCTCACTACGTATGGGTTTAGACTAAAAAAAGACCAGGCAGTGAATACGGCCCTGGGTCTACAGACCGCCGCCCCCGCTTCGCGGGACAGGTGAACGTTTGTTTCGTTCAACGGCCAAAAGGTTGGTTGAGTTCTTTTGTAGGTCCCTTACACGGGGCCGACCGGTCTGCGTTGCAGCCTTCAGTGCGACAAGCAGATCCGGTTCGCCAGAAGCCGCGAATGCGCACCGTCGCAGCGTGTCTTCACCACAAACAACCCATGGCATGACCGTTTCAGGCTCGACCACGCTTACCCCTTCTTTTCCTCTCGTTTTTCGATCTGCGCGCCCAGCCGACGGTGCCTTGCTGTGGCGGCTGGTGCAAGCCGCCGGCACGCTCGAACTCAACTCCCAGTATTTCTACCTGCTGATGGCCACCGACTTCGGTGAGACCTGTCTGATCGCGGAACACGACGGGCAGGCGGTCGGCATGGTGATCGGCTACCACCCACCCCGCGAACCCGCCACCGCCTTCGTGTGGCAAGTGGGTCTGCTGCCGGAGCACCAGGGCAAAGGCCTTGGCCTGCAGATGCTGATGGCATGGCTTTCGCTGCCAGCCAACAGCCACTGCCAATGGGTCACCGCCACCGTGGCAGACGACAACACCGCCTCGCAGGCCTTGTTCAAACGACTGGCCGCCGAACTTCAAACCGGCTGCGAGGTGCGCCAGCACTTCACAGCCGAACACTTCGCACACGACCACCCTGCAGAACCGTTGTTCCGCATCGGCCCGATCGCGAGCGACACGCCCTCGCGCGCCAGCTGATTTTTTGTGTGCCTCACGTGCGGCCTGGCCCGCACGCATCACCGAGGTACATCCGCTTTTGCAACGACGAAAGGACTCCCATGAACATCTTTGAAGAACACGAATCTGAAGTGCGAGGCTATTGCCGCAACTTCCCCGCCGTGTTTGCATCCGCCAAGGGTGCGTGGATGACCGACACCCAGGGTCGTCGCCATCTCGACTTCTTCAGCGGTGCCGGTGTGCTTAACTACGGTCACAACCCCGACAAGATCAAGCAGGCCCTGATGGCCTATCTGATGCGCGACGGCATCACGCACACGCTGGACATGTACAGCGAAGCCAAGGAGGCCTTTATCAAAGGCTTCAACGAAGTGATCCTGCAGCCGCGCGGCATCTCCTACAAGTTCCAGTTTCCTGGTCCCACCGGCACCAATGCCGTGGAAGCCGCCCTCAAGCTGGCGCGCAAGGTCACCGGACGCGAGCAGGTGGTGGGTTTCACCAATGCTTTTCACGGCATGACCCTGGGTTCGCTCTCGGTCACCGGGAATGGTTTCAAGCGTGCCGGTGCCGGCGTGCCTCTGGGCAACGCGGCCTCCATGCCGTTTGACGGCTACATGGGCGCCGACACCGACACGCTCGACTATTTCGAATCCATGCTGGTGGACAACGGCAGCGGCATGGACCTGCCAGCCGCCGTGATCCTGGAAACCGTGCAGGCTGAAGGTGGCGTGAACGTGGCCAGCACCGCCTGGATCCGCCGCCTGCGTGACATCACGCAGCGGCATGGCATCGTACTGATCGTCGATGACATCCAGGTGGGGTGCGGCCGCACCGGGCATTTCTTCAGCTTCGAGGAAGCCGGCGTCGTGCCCGACATCGTCACGCTGTCGAAGTCGCTCTCCGGCTACGGTCTGCCGCTGGCGCTGGTGCTGATCAAGCCAGAAATGGACCAGTGGGCGCCGGGCGAACACAACGGCACGTTCCGCGGTCACTGCCCGGCGTTTGTCACGGCCACTGCTGCATTGAGCTACTGGCGCAACAGCCTGCTGCAGGAAGCCGTGGAACAGAAGAGCGTCATCGTGCAGGAACGACTGGCCCAGATCCTTCGCAAACAAGGCGCTGATGGCACGGTGCGCGGCCGGGGCCTGATCCAGGGTGTGGAGTTCGCCGATGCCGCACTGGCTTCGCGCATCTCGCAGGCCTGCTTCGAGCGTGGATTGATCATTGAAACCGCCGGCATCGACGACCAGGTGCTCAAGCTGCTGCCCAGCCTGACCATCAAGGAAGACGAGTTGCTGCACGGCCTCGACATCATCGAAACCAGCCTGCGCGCAGTCATGAGCCAGGGTCTGCGCAAGGCCCCCTGAACCCGCTCAACCCGACACCAAGAACAAGGAAACACACATGATCGTCAAACACCTCGATGACATTCTGGGCACCGCCGCTGACGTGGACACCGAAGGCTGGACCAGTCGCCGGCTCATCTACAAGGACGCAGGCATGGGCTATTCGGTCAATGACACCGTCATCAAACCCGGTGCCGAGCTGGAGATGGAATACCGCAACCACCTGGAAACGGTGTATTGCATCGAAGGCGCGGGCGAGATCACCGACCTGGCCACCGGCCAGACGCACGACATCCGCGTCGGCACCATCTACGCCCTCAACAACCACGACCGTCACATCCTGCGTGCCAACAAAGGCACCCACATGCGCATGGTCTGCGTGTTCAACCCGCCGCTCACCGGCCGCGAAGTGCACGACGCCACTGGCGCCTACGCGCTCGCCGACTGAGCGCACGAAAAAGGAGGAACCCCATATAAATTTTTTCAAAGGAGCCACTTGCAGAACTTAAAAGGTTCGAGCCGTCAAGCGGACGAAATTCTCGAAATTGAGAATCTTTCGCATTTCGAGGCATTCGTGTTCCTTGCAACATCGGTTTGTCCTTGTTTCGCGCGTAGCCAGCCCTCGCAGGTCGCTGCGAACTGGTTTTGAAGCGGCTGTGGTCTGAAACGCACCCCTTTCAAGGAGTTGCCCGCCAGGCCTTGATAACCCGAGCGGTTGCCACATGCGAACGAGCGAGGCTGCAGTCCACGAACCCTTTTGGAACTGGCGGGGGCTTGCTGTTCGAACCGCTCTACCACTGCTTGCCAGACCATCTTGTTTCTGATTCCAGAGAAATCAGAAGATTACGACGGTTTCCTTCCAAACACTTTGAAAGGGGTGCCGCTTAGTACCCCTTGCCAAGCGGCCTGAAATCTATCGTTCATGACTTCGATGGCGTTCATCCGACGGGGTCAATCCTGTCCTCGTCCGCGCGCCGAGATCAAGGGGCTGCGACTGCAGATCCCGCACCATCACCACCACCGGCCGACGTGCTCCAGCCCCTACCTTTGCGAGCACGATCCCGTCAAGCACCGGCCGGTATTGCAGGTAGAAGGCGGCGAGGCTCTGCATACCGGCTGCCTGCCTGAGGCCGGCCTCGCAGGTCGTCTGCGAGAGAAAGGCCTCCACAACCCCATCACCGATCGGCACCCGGAAACGAAGGAGACCCTTGCACTCCTGGAAACCGCTGCTCACGTCCATGCTTGTGCTCCCATTGCAGAGTGACAAGGTTGACGGCTGAAGCGGCGTGCGCATTGCGCGAACTCAATACCCGAACGGACGGGAGCGCTTCAATGAAAGCCTGTGTAACCCCCAGTCGAAATGCCCCACCGTCCGGGGCAGGCATATCCGCCCCATGAACCACCACAGCGCAGTGCCACAAGACGCCCCGCCGGGAGCAGCGCCCCGGCCCGGCGCCAGTTGGGCCCACTTTGAGCACCGGGCGGACATCGGTGTGCGCGGCACCGGACCAAGCCGCGAAGCCGCCTTCGAGCAGGCCGCACTGGCGCTGACCGCCGTCGTCACGCCACCGGAGCGGGTGATGCCGCACCACCGCGTTGAGCTGGCCTGCGAGGCGGCGGACGACGAGTCGCTGCTGGTCGCCTGGCTGAATGCGCTGGTCTATGAGATGGCCGTGCGGCGCATGCTGTTCAGCCGCTTCCAGGTGGTGATTGACGGCCAGCACCTGCGGGCGAGCGCCTGGGGCGAGCCGGTCTCGGTGCCGCGCCACCGGCCTGCGGTCGAGATCAAAGGCGCGACCTTCACCGGTCTGCGCGTGGCGCCCGACACGCATGGCGCCTGGCTGGCCCAGACTGTGGTGGATGTGTGATGGACCGCAGCCGACTGATCGAACGCGGCCCCTGCCACTGGGAACTGCCCGCCACCGGCGGGATGCGGGTGCCGGTGGTCATCTGCGCGAGCGAGATGCTGCTGCGCTCGATGGACGACCAGGCGCTGGCGCAGGCGATCAACGTCGCGAGTCTGCCAGGCATCGTGCGCGCCTCCTACGTGATGCCCGACGCGCACTGGGGCTACGGTTTTCCGATCGGCGGCGTGGCCGCCTTCGACGCCGATGCCGGCGGCGTGGTGTCGGCCGGCGGCGTCGGTTTCGACGTGTCGTGCGGCGTGCGCTGCCTGCACACCGGCCTCAAGCGCGCCGAGGTGATGGCCGTCCAGCAGCGGCTGGCCGATGCCTTGTTCGCACGCATACCCGCTGGCGTGGGCAGCACCGGGGCGATCCGGCTCAACGCCGCGCAGATGCACGACATGCTCACCGGTGGTGCGCGGTGGGCGGTCGGCCACGGCTGGGGCGAGGTGGCTGATCTGGAGCGTATCGAGGAGAGGGGCCAGATGCTGCATGCGAAACCCAGCTATGTGTCCGAGCAGGCGCGCCGGCGCCAGCGCGACGAAATGGGAACGCTGGGCAGCGGCAACCACTACCTGGAAGTTCAGGAGGTGACGGAGGTCTTTGACNNGCCATGCGGGCAGCCATCAACTGCGCGCTGGCCAACCGGCAGATCCTCACGGCGCTGGTGCGTGAGGTGTTCGCCGATGTGCTGCCCAGCCCGCGCTTGCCGTTGCTCTACGACGTGTCGCACAACACCTGCAAGGCCGAGGACCACATGGTCGACGGCTCCCGCCGCACGCTGCATGTGCACCGCAAGGGCGCCACCCGCGCCTGGGGACCGGGGCACCCCGACCTGCCGCCAGCGCTGCAGCCGGCTGGGCAGCCGGTGCTGATCGGCGGCTCGATGGGCACGGGCTCGTACGTGCTCGCGGGCATGGCCAGCAGCGAAGATCGGGCGTTTTCATCCGCCTGCCATGGCGCAGGCCGGGCGATGAGCCGCCACCAGGCACTGAGAACCTGGCACGGTCGCGCCGTGATCGACGCGCTGGCCGATCGCGGCATCCTGATCCGCAGCCCTTCGTCGCGCGGCGTGGCCGAGGAGGCACCCGGCGCCTACAAGGACGTGACGGCGGTGGTCGACGCTGCCGAGGCCGCCGGCCTGGCGCGCAAGGTGGCCCGGCTCGAACCCCTGATCTGCGTGAAGGGCTGATGGACCTGCCCAGCGCCACCCCCATGCGCGCGAGCCGGGTGCTGCTGCTGGCCGGCGACGTGATGACTGGCCGTGGCATCGACCAGGTGCTGATGCACCCTGCCGAGCCCACGCTGCATGAAGGTTTCGTGAAGGACGCGCGCGACTACGTGCGCCTTGCCGAGGCCGTGAACGGCCCCATCACCGCGCCGGTGGCGGCCGACTACCCCTGGGGCGACGCACTGGCAGAAATGCAGCGTGTGGCACCCGACCTGCGCATCGTGAACCTGGAGACCGCCATCACGCAGGGCGGCACACCCTGGCCGGGCAAGGGCATCCACTACCGCATGCATCCGGCCAATGTTGACTGCCTGCGTGCGGCGCAGCTGGACGCCTGCGCACTGGCCAACAACCATGTGCTCGACTGGGGCTGCGCCGGACTGGTGGAGACACTGGAGACGCTTCGCTTGGCCGGGTTGCGCTTTGCCGGCGCCGGGCCGAACAGCGACGCGGCGTGGGCACCCGCCAGACTGCCCTTGCCGCAGCGGTCCCTGCCGATCGCTGCGCCGCCGCACGACGCACCCCCGTCACCACCGCAACCCGCTGACGCTGTGCTCCTGTTTTCGGTGGCCGTCCCGAGCAGCGGTGTGCCGACCCCGTGGGCTGCTGGACCGGCCCGCGCCGGGGTGGCGCTCTTGCCCGACCTGTCGCGAAGCGTTGCACTCCGGTTGGCCGCCGGCATCGCGCGCCAGCGGCGCGCGGGCGAACTCGTCGTGCTGTCCATCCACTGGGGCGGCAACTGGGGGCTGGACGTGCCGCCCGCGCACCGCGAGTTCGCGCACCGGCTGATCGACGCGGGCGCTGTCGACATCGTGCATGGACATTCGTCGCACCACGCCCTGCCGGTCGAGCGGTACGGCGGCAAGCTCATCCTCTACGGCTGCGGCGACCTGATCAACGACTACGAGGGCATCCCCCAGCCCCACGGCCTGCGCGGCGATGTGGGCTGCCTGTACTTTGTCAAGCTGCGGGCGAGCGACGGCCACTTCGATGGTCTGGACATCGTGCCACTTCAACTGCGGCGCCTGCGCCTGGCGCGCGCCGATGCCAAGGCGCACAGCTGGCTTGACCGCGTATTCCGCGCCGGGGCAGCAGCCGGGCTCGGAGCGCAGCCGGTGCGGCAGGGGGAAGCATGGACCCTGCCGCCAGCGGGTGCCCGCTGAAGGCCACAGGAAGCGCCCACCCAGCGGTGAGACAGCCCACGAGTGCGCCAACTGCTTGAGCCCATGCTCGTTAACGGCCCCTTCGGCGACCCTGCCCTTTGCGTCGACCTGCGCGACGAGCGCTGGGCACTGCTGTTTGATCTCGGCGGCATCGCCGGGCTGCCGCCGCGCAAGCTGCTGCGCCTGTCCCCTGTCCGAGGAAGCGCTGACGGTGAACGTGCCGGTCGGCGTGGACGAGGGCATGGCCCTGCGGGTGCCCGGTCACGGGCAAGCGGCCCCCGCTGAGAGCGGCGCACCGGGCGATCTGTTCGTTGTGGTGCGAACATTGCCAGATCCGCGCTTCGAACGCGTGGGTGCCGATCTCTGGCGCACGGAACGGATCTCGCTGCCTGAGGCAGTGCTGGGCACAACGCGCCAGGTGCCGACGCTGGACCAGCCGGCGGACGTGACGATTGCGCCGGGCACCCAGCCCGACACGGTGTTGCGCTTGGCCGGCAAAGGGTCTTCCAGAGTTTGGCGGGCAGCGTCGTGGCGACTGTTTCGTGCGCCTGCAGCATGCTGTGCCCACTCAACTGGGCGCACGCGAGCGCAAGCTGTACGAGCAGTTGCGCGAACTGGAATCGGTCGCCAGAAAAGATGGCTGAGCCACTTTGACAGCGCCGCAGCCGCAACGCAACGGTGCGGCCGCAGGTCAGACGAGCTGGAAATCACCCACTGGAGCCAGTGCACGCGCGCCCAGCGCGGCAGCAACGGCGTCGTCCACCGTCTCCAGCCACGTGAAGTGCAATGCCTGGCGTGTGCTCTCGGGAATGTCGTGCAGATCCTTGCGATTGCGTGCAGGCAGCATCACTTCGCGCAGCCCGGCCCGTTGCGCGGCCAGCACCTTCTCCTTGATGCCGCCCACCGGCAGCACCAGGCCGCGCAGGCTGATTTCGCCCGTCATGGCCAGGTCGTGGCGCACCGGTCGGTCGCTGAACAAGGAGGCCAGTGCTATGAACATCGCCACGCCCGCACTGGGTCCGTCTTTGGGAATCGCCCCGGCGGGCACGTGAACGTGCACATCCACCTGTTCGAAGAGAGCCGTCGCCAGGCCGAGGCCGGGCGCGCGCGACTTCACCAGTGTCAGCGCGGCCTGGGCGCTCTCCTTCATCACGTCGCCCAGCTGACCGGTGAGGATCAGGCGCCCGCTGCCCGCGACCCGGGTGGCCTCGATGAACAGGATGTCGCCGCCCGCCGGCGTCCAGGCCAGTCCGGTAGCCACCCCGGCCAAGCTGCTGCGCAGGGCCACATCGTGCTCCACCGTGGGTGGCCCCAGCAAGGCCTCGAGATCGGCGACATCGACGCGCACCTGCGTGGCGCTGCCTTCGGCCACGCGCAGCGCAGCCGCGCGCATCACGCGACCGATCTCGCGTTCGAGCTGGCGCACGCCGGCCTCCCGCGTGTAGCCGGTGGCGATGGCGTGCAGCGCGGCCTCGGTCAGTTCACACTGGTCGGCCCGCAAGCCGCAGGCCTGCAACTGGCGCCCGAGCAGGTACCGCTCGGCGATCTGCAGCTTGTCTTCCAGCGTGTAGCCGGGCAGTTCGATCACCTCCATGCGGTCGCGCACGGGCGCTGGCAGGTTGTCGATGACGTTGGCGGTGGCGATGAACAACACCCGGCTCAAGTCAAAAGGCACGCCCAGGTAGTTGTCGCGGAAGGTCGAGTTCTGCTCCGGATCCAGCACTTCGAGCAGGGCGGCGTAGGGATCGCCGTGCAGGCTGGCCGACATCTTGTCGATCTCGTCAAGCATCATCACGCTGTCGCGCGCCCCCGCCTTGCGCAGGCCCTGGACGATGTTGCCGGGCATCGCGCCCACATAAGTGCGGCGGTGACCGCGCAATTCGGCTTCGTCGTGCACCCCGCCGAGAGAGACCCGCACAAAGGGCCGCCCGATGGCCCGCGCCACGCTCTGGCCGAGCGAGGTCTTGCCCACGCCCGGCGGCCCCACGAAGCACAGGATCGGCGCACGCCCCTTCGGGTTGAGTTTCTTGACCGCCAGGTACTCGACGATGCGTTGCTTGGCGCGTGCCAGACCGAAGTGGTCGTTCTCCAGCGTCTGCCGCGCGGCGGCCAGGTCGATCACCCGTTCGCCCGGTTCTGCCCAGGGCATCTCGGTCATCCACTCGATCCAGGTGCGCAGGGTCGAGGCTTCACCGGCCGCATCGTGCATGCGCTCCAGCCGCTGCAGTTCCTTGCGCACGTGCGCGTCCACCTCGGCTGGCATGTGCGCCGCGGTGATGGCCTCGCCGAGACTGGCTATCTCGCGCGCGCCCTCCCCGTTTTCGCCGAGCGCCTTCTTGATGGTGCGCAGCTGCTCTTCCAGCAGGATGCGGCGCTGCCGGTCGTCCAGTTGCTCCTTGGTGCGGGCCCCGATCTCGCGCGACAGCCGCAATACCTCCAGCCGGTGGCTCACGATTTTCAGCACGGTGCCCAGGCGCTCCTCGGTGGACAGCGTCTCCAGCAGGGCCTGCTTTTCGGGCAGTTCCGAGTCCAGCAGGCTGGCCGCCAGATCGACCAGCTGCGAGGGTGAACGTGTGCCCTGAAGCAGGTGCGCCAACTCGGCCGGCACGCTCGGCAGCAGCGACAGGATCTCCGTGCCACGTTCCCGCAGCTGGATCGCCATGGCTTCGGCCTCGGTCGAATCTTCACCGGTGTCCGCCAGCCGCTCGATGCGCGCGGCCAGGAAGGGATATCCCTCCACCAGCTCGACGATCCGCATGCGCTGCAGCCCCTGGCACACGGCGTGGGCCTGACCATCGTCGGCCCGCTTGTGCTGCAGCACCGTGGCCAGCGTGCCCACGCTGCACAGGCCCGACAGTCCCGGATCATCCTCCTGGGCATCCTTTTGCAGCACCAGCCCCACCGGCGCCTCGCAGGCCACCGCCTGCTGCAGGGCAGCGACCGACTTCGGCCGCCCCAGTGCCACCGGCGCCAGCATGTGGGGAAAAAGCACCAGATTGCGCATGGGCAGCAGCGCCACCACGTCGGCCGGAAGCGGGTTGTTACAAGGCAAGGGGCTGGCTTCTTCGTTCATGGGGTATTCCTCCGCCCACCGCCGGGTTCGTGACGGCGGCTGCCGGTGGCTGCTGTCTTGCGTCAGTCGGCCGCGCGCACCGGGATGCGTCGACCGCTGTCGCCGTCGGTACGAGGCATGTCGATGCGCAACACACCGTTGCGGTATCGGGCCTGCGTGCGCTCGGCATCGACGGCATGCGGCAGGATCAAGTCGCGCCGGAAGCTGCCATAAGCGCACTGCAGCAGACGGTAGCTGCCATCGCCACTCTCCTGCTCAAAGTGCTTCTCCCCCGACACACTGAGCTGGTCGCCATCGATGTCGATCTGCAGGTCTTCGCGGTTCATGCCGGGCAACTCCATGCGCACGATGATGCGTTCGTCCTCTACACGCAGATCGGCAGACACCAGGCCCCAGCCGGCGGAGTCCTCGCCCTCGGCGGCATCTTTGCGGAGAAAACGGGTGAGCGCCCCGCCAGCGCGCCGACGCAGGTCGTTCCAACCTTCTGCCAGCGAGGCCCAGGCTTGTTGTGCGCCTTGGCGCCAATGTGCGGTCAGTGTGTCCATGGCGTCACTGGATCGCGATGCGTTTGCTGGAGGTGTCGGCCTTCTTGGGCAGGGTCAGCGCCAGGATGCCGTCTTTGTAGCTGGCCTCGACCTGGCTTTCGTCCACCGGACAGGCCAGGGTGAAGCTGCGGCTGGCGTAACCCTCCTGGCGCTCACGGCGCAGCACACGTCCACCATTGCCCTTTTCTTCTTTGTCGGATTTCACCTCGGCGCTGATGGTGACCGTTTTGCCATCGACGCGTACATCAATGTCGTCTTTCTTCACGCCGGGGATCTCAGCCTTGACAGCGTAGCTGCCATCTTGTTCCGTGAGATCGATCTTGATGCGAGGTGCGTTTTCCGGCATTTCAATGCGCCATGGGCGCATGAGCGAACGGAACGTGTCGTCAAATGGATCAAGGGCAAAGGGGTCCAGGGTGCGAAGTTCGTTCATGGTGATACTCCAGTGAGAAGGTGGAAGTGAGGGGCTGAGTTCGCAAATCAGGGGCAGCGAAAGACGAAGTGCCAACTGGGAAACGATATTGCGCTGCTGGAGTCCGGACCCCATTGAGTCTGCGCAACGAAGGCACACTGACCGCCGCCCGTCAGGGGCTGATGCGCAACTCGTTATCGACCCGCGTGATCCCCGGTGCCGACCAGGCCGCGCCCTGTGCTGCCACCCGCTCGGCCAGCGAATGTACCGAGCCGCGCAGCACCACAGTGGAATCGTTGACTTGTACTTCGATGCCCTTGGCCTCGCGCTCGGCCTGTCGGGCTAATGCGTCCCGGATGCGTTTTTCGATGTTGTCCGGTGTGGTGCGTCGCTTGAGTGCGATGCTGTTGTAGACGCCCACCACCCCGACCAAGGGCCGCACCAGATTGGCCGCGGCTGCGCGCTGGTATTCCCAGTCGACCTCGCCAGCAAGCGTGACCCAGCCTTTCTCGACCTTCACCTGGATCCGGTTGGCCGGCACCGAACTGTGCCAATTGAAAGCCGTCTCCACCGCGTGGGCGATTTCAGAATCGCTGCGGGCGCTGCCGGCAGTCAGCTTGACGTCGATCTCGACCGCCACGGCGCGCACGCCGGCCACGCGCTGCACGACCTTTTCCACCGCGTACTTCTCCGCCAAGGTGTCCAGGTGGCCGGAGAGCGTCACCACCCCGTCCTTGACCGCCACACCCACCTCGGCCGCGTTGATCGAGGGGTCCCATTCGAGTTCGGCTTCCACGTCCTTCTTGAGCTGCGCATCGGATTTCATGTTCGACCTTTCTGCTGGATGGCCAGATGGGTTGGAATAAAGATGGCCCGCCGTCCTTGCGGAGGGTGGGCCATGGTGAAGGTCCCCGGCAACGCCCTCTCGGGCTCCACCGGTCTGAGGTTGCCTTCATCCCTTCATGGTGTGAGAAATACACCATGAAAACCCCCGTCAGGGGAATCCCCACTTGGCCTCTGATCTCGGGTATGACCCAGGGAAACATCGGCAACTTCAGTGTGCAGGGGCCGGTGGCGGCAGCATTGAGCGTGCTCAATCAAACCCCACGGCCCGGCGACCCGTTGAGTGGTGTCAATCGGGTGAGCGTCTCAGCCTCTCAGGCCATGGCCTGGGCGTACCACTGCCGGCATTCGGCCTCTCGACCCCGCACCACCCGCCGCCCCACCAGAGCGCCCCGCCCCGCAGTGACCACGGTGCAGGGGTGTTCGTGGTGCGCTTCGTCCTCGGCAAAGATCACCACCCAGTCGTGGGTGCGGTCCAGTTCGTGGGCGCGCGCAGTGTTGGAGTACAGCGCGGTGAAATGCCAGCCGGATTTGTCGGTGTGCAGCACCGGCAGCCAGGCACGGTTCTCCGGGTTGAAGCGCTTGGGCGCGATCTTGGGCAACCTGTCGGCCTCGGCGGCAGCGCGGTATTCGCGGTCCACCTGCAAGAGCAGCGCCACCGGCGGTTGCGCTCCTTCCAGACCGCGGGACAGCCCCTGGCGCCTGTTGCGCCCGCGATCCAGCATCTGTGTCAGGGCCGCGCCGATGGCGGCCGCACGGCGTGGGCCAATGCCTTCGATGGCTTCCAGCCGGCCGGCGCGGGCCGCGCCTTCCAGCGCCTCCAGCGTGTCCACGCCGAGTGCCTCATGCAGGCGCATGGCCAGGTCAGGACCGACACCGGGGATGGTGCGAAACAAAGCCTGCGGGTCCGAACTGCCGCGCAGGCGTTCCAGCTGCTGCCAATGGCCCGTCTCCAGCAACTCCACGATCGCGGCCGCGATCCTCTGGCCAATGCCCGGCAGCGCGTCCAGCGCGGCTACACCACCGCTGCGATGGATTTCCCGCAGGGACACCCCCAGCTGGGCCACGGTCTCGCTGGCGCGCCGGTAAGCCGCCACGCGAAAGGGGTTGTCGCCCTGGGCTTGGAGCAACGAAGCCATTTCGGCCAGCGCCCGTGCAATGGTGGAGTTGTTCACTCCGGGCGGTGCGACCTGAAGATCGGGATGGTTTTCGGTGGCGTTGACGTCGGTGGCCATATGCTGCTCCTGGCGGGGCCTGCGAGCCTTTCAGTCCCGCCCTGAGCGGTGTGGTCACAGGCCAAATGGGTAGGTGTCGGCCAAGCCCTCGCGTACCTGCGCCGGCAATGGCGTCACGGCACGGGTTTCGTTGAGCCAGATGTACTCGTCGAACTGGCGCGGCAACACTGCGTCGAAGTAATGGCTCTGGCGTTCTGTGTCCGGGCGGTAGATCACCCCGATGGCGCGTTCCATCCGGGGAACAGCCAGGCCATCGATCATGGTTTTTGTCTCCGGCTGTTCACGCAGCGGCAGGACAAAACGCTCGACACCGCTTGAATGAAACAGGTGTTCGTAGCTTCCTGCCAGGGACGGGCGAACGGCCTTCACTTCCATGGGCGCATCCCACTCGCTCGCGGCGGCCACGGTGCCGCCGTGGGTGCCAAAACCCACCAGGCAGGCCGATGTGCCAAACGCCTGGCGACAAAGGTGCCCCAGGTTGAACTCCTCGCGCAGCGACATCTCGGTGGCCGCAGAATCCCCGACATGAGAGTTGTGCGCCCACACCACGGCCTTGCTGTCGGCGCCATGGAACGACAGCAGGTGCCGCAGGGTCGAGAACATGTGGCTGTCGCGCAG
>DCVY01000089.1:28749-31612 GCA_002327945.1 Acidovorax delafieldii
TGCCAGGGCGTGAGGCAACCATAGCGCTGCCGGGCGATCTGCGCCGTGGGCGGATCCACACGGTCCAGGTAGGCCAGCACGGCGTCGATGGAGCTGTAAAGGCTGTAGAGATCCAGCCCATGGAATGCCACCGGCTGCGCAGCCTGTCTGTTGTGCTCGCGCAGCCAGTCCACGAAACCACGCACCTCCTCGTTGCGCCACATCCATGTGGGAAACCGGGCAAACCCGGACCAGGCCTCATCCGATGTTGATCCCGCGCGCACATGCCGATCGATCCGCGCAGCATCGGGCCAGTCGCCCTCGATGGCGACAAACGAAAAGCCTTTTTGAGTGATCAGCGCGCGCGTGATGCGCTCGCGCATGCGGTAGAACTCCGATGTGCCGTGTGTGGCTTCGCCCAGCAACACGACACGCGCATCGCCAATGCGCTGCAGCAAAGGCTCCAGCTCGGCCGAATCCACCGAGTCGAATCGTTCGGCCACCGATGCCACCTGGCGCGCCAGCGCTGCATCGGCGGCAGCGGTCTCTTTGCCATTCGCCGTTCCGACCGGCATGCGCCACATGGCGCCGGCGTGCACGCCCACGTGCGGCGCCTCACCCAGCACCAGGTCAGCCCCGATGTCGGCCATGTCCTCAACGCGGAACTGGTTGTCCGGCAAGCGCGTCACCCGCACCAGCTCCCCGACCTCGGGGTCGCTACCCAGGGTCATGACGAGTCTGCCGCCCTGTGCCAGCTGGTCTTTCAACATCTGCGGAACGTGCCGGGCATAGGCATGCACCACGATCGCATCGAATGGCGCATCTTCCGGCCAGCCTTTGGCCCCGCTGTCGTGGCGCACATGCACGTTGTGGCAGCCCAGGCGGGCGAGTGTGGACATGGCCGCCAGCGCGGTCGGCCCCTGTGGTTCGACGCTGTACACGCTCGCGCACAGGCGAGACAACAGCGCCGTCACATATCCCGCGCCAGTCCCGATCTCCAGCACTTTGTCCTGCGCCTTGAGGCCCAGCGTGGCGAGCATCACGCCCACGTCACTTGGACGCGGCAACAACAGACCACAGGGGATGGGCAGCGACACATCGTTAAACGCGAATTCCAGCAAAACCTTGGGCGCGAATTCCTCGCGCGGTACCTCGCGCATGGCGTCGAGCACCCGTTCGGCACGCACATTGCGGCCCATCACATGCCGTTCCACCATGACAGCCCTGCGCTGGAGAAGTTCAGCGTGATTCATGTCTTTGTTTCCTGAAACGATTCACAGCATGCTTTGTTGCTGCAATGGCCATGGGTTCAAGGTATCTGGATGCGGCGGATGTAACCCGCTTCGCCAGCAGCGTCGGGTTGCAAGGGCTCTCGCGCCGCCATTCGCCCGGCGGTCCCTTGCCTTTGCCGTCGGGGCCATGGCGACTGGCGCGGTTTTCAGAAAACGCCTGCTTGCCCGGATCGAAAACAGCAGGCCGGGCCATCGCGGCGCCCCCGCAGCATGCAACGGCAAGTGCAAAAGGCCTTCTCTGGAGTGTGTCCATGGTGTGGCTCCTGGGGTGGTTTGGCGCGCTGTTGCGCCCCACACAGGGATTCCGTTCGAGCACCAGCCGCCGAGCGCGCACGTTCAGCGAACCATCCACCCGCCCCTCCACCAGCACCTCACTGCCCGCAAGCTCGGCACTGCCCGCTGCCTGCGCGGCGTTGGTCAGCTTGAGGTTGCCCGCGGCGACCATTGCATCGCACCCCACCGCGCCTTCCACAGAGACGTCACCACCGGCAGCGCGCAGGTCGCCGCCCACCGGGGCTCGAACGTCAACCGTGCCGCCCAAGACCAGGACATCGTCGGTCACCGGGTGGTCCACCACCACGCGCCCACCCAAGGCCGAAAAGTCGCCGGCCACAGGCGCTGTGGAACGCACCGATGAACCCAGCACATGCACGTTGCGCACGGTTCCGACCGGCTGGCTGGAAACGACGGTGCGCACCGTTTCCAGCGTCTGGGCCGTCATGCCCGTCATGCACCTGTCGCGCTCGGCCATCGATCGGGCCACGGCTTCCCCCACCGCCACGCCGGTGAGTGTGCCCAGGATGACGGCCGCCACGCCACCGGGCAATCTACCGATCACCATCCCGCTTTGCTCCTGCGTCACCGGTGTCTGGCATGCCGTCAGTGCCAGGGCAGAGATCAGAACCGGCAGGGATCGCATCAGGACAAGTGCGCCCATATCAACTCCAGGAAACACGCTGCATGCAGCAGATGCCTCAGTCTGGGCAGGGGTCAAACGGCTGGATTGAGCCTGCTCAATCCCCCTGCAGATTGGCGCACACAGCCGTTTCTTGTCGGCGCCCGGTCGTGCGTGCCAGCGTTGAGCGAACTCAACGGCTTGCGCCTCATCCGGCTCTAGATTGGATGTCTTTGAAATGAAAGCAGCCACCATGAAAAAGCATTGGATTCTGGTCGCGAACGGGTCCATGGCCCGCTTCTTCAGCCGTGCCAGCGTGGGCGATCCGCTGGTGGCACTGGAGACCTTCGACTTTCCCGAGGGACGCCTCAAGAGCAGCGAACTCGAACGCGAACGCCATGGCCAAGGGAACAAGGACAACAGCAGCACCGTCATCCACTTCGAGCCGCACACGAGCATGCGCGAGAAGTTGCTGCAACAGTTCGCCCGCGAATTGGGCAAGCGGCTGCAGGAAGGTGTGGTCAACAGTGAATATGAGAGCTTCTGGCTGATCGCCCCAGGCCCGCTCCTGAGCGAAATCAAGGGCTGCCTGAACCGGGATGTGGCCTGCCGGCTGCAATGGGCCCACGATGCCGACTTCACGGGTCTGGACGTTGGCGCGCTGGAGAGCCGCCTGCGCGAGCTGCACCGGCCCGGT
>DCVY01000227.1:0-3451 GCA_002327945.1 Acidovorax delafieldii
GCTGCGCAGTGGTTTGGCCACCCCGCCAGGCAACTGGCTGTGCTGGCGGTGACGGGCACCAATGGCAAGACCAGCACCGCCTGGTGGCTGGCGGGCGCCTGGAATGCGCTATCGAATCAAGAGCTTGCCGCGCACGCTGGTTGTGCGCTGGTGGGTACTTTGGGTATGGGCGTTCCGCCCGCCCTCGAATCCACGGGCATGACCACACCCGACCCGGTGCGCCTGCAGCGCGCGTTCCGCCAGTATGCCGACCAGGGGCTGGGCGCATGCGCCATCGAGGCGTCCTCCATCGGGCTGGCCGAGGCGCGCCTGGCGGGCACGCAGATCCGCGTAGCCATCTTCACCAACCTCACCCAGGACCACCTGGACTACCACGGCAGCATGGCCGACTACTGGCGGGCCAAGCGTGCCTTGTTCGACTGGCCCGGTCTGCAGGCCGCCGTCATCAATGTGGACGACCCCGCCGGTGCGCAACTGCACGCCGAACTGGCGGGTGGCGCGCTGGATGTCTGGAGCGTCTCGGCCCAGGGCCCGGCGCGGCTGGTGGCGCAGGGCATCGCCCTGGGCGATCAGGGGCTGCGCTTCACGGTGGTGGAGGGAATCGAGCAGCAGCCGCTGCAGACCCGCGTGATCGGCCATTACAACGTGCTGAACCTGCTGGGCGTGCTGGCCACGCTGCGCAGCCAGGGCGTTCCGCTGGTGGATGCCGTGCGCGCCTGCGCCAGCCTGCAACCCGTGCCGGGCCGCATGCAGCGGCTGGTGGCGCCAGGGCAGCCGCTGGTGGCAGTGGACTATGCCCACACGCCTGATGCGCTGGACAAGGCCCTACAGGCGCTGCGCCCGCTGGCGTCCGAGCGCGGCGGCCAGCTGTGGTGCGTGTTCGGTTGCGGCGGCGACCGCGATGCGAGCAAGCGCCCGCTGATGGGCGCCGTGGCGCAGCACCATGCCGACTGGGTGGTAGTGACCAGCGACAACCCGCGCAGCGAAGAGCCTGTGGCCATCCTGCACCAGATATTGCAGGGCACCATCGCGGGCGAGACCGTGCGGGCCGAGCCCGATCGCGCAGCCGCCATTGCGCTGGCGATTGGCGAAGCCGATGCGGCCGATGTGGTGCTGATCGCTGGCAAGGGCCACGAGGATTACCAGGAAACAGCCGGCGTGCGCCGGCCGTTTGACGACATGGCGCAGGCGCAGGCAGCGCTGGCCGCACGGGGAGCCAGCACATGGGCATGATGAATCTGCAGCAGGCATTCGACTGGATTCGCCGCAGCATTGCGCAGGCCCGCCTGGTGGGCGATGGTGCAACGCCAGTGGTGCGGGTGCACACGGACACCCGCACCCTGCAGCCGGGCGACCTGTTCGTTGCGCTCAAGGGCGAGCGCTTTGATGCCAACGCCTTCCTGGCCGACGCCCGCGATGGCGGCGCCGTGGCAGCCATCGCCCATGGCGGGCTCGAAGCTGCTGGTCTGCCCGGCATCGAGGTGCCCGACAGCCTGGTGGCGCTGGGCGCGCTGGCGGCCGGGTGGCGCGCGCAGTTCAGCCTGCCGCTGATCGGCATCACGGGCAGCAATGGCAAGACGACGGTGACGCAGATGGTGGCGTCCATCCTGCGCGCCTGGAAGGGCGAAGCCGCGCTCGCCACGCAGGGCAATTTCAACAACGACATCGGTGTGCCCCTGACGCTGCTGCGCCTGCGCGCACAGCACGCCGCCGCGGTGATCGAGATGGGCATGAACCATCGCGGCGAAATCGCCACCCTGGCCGCCATCGCGCAGCCCACGGTGGCCCTTGTCAACAACGCCCAGCGCGAGCACCTCGAATTCATGCACACGGTGCAGGCCGTGGCAGAGGAAAACGGCTCGGTGTTGGCGGCGCTGCCGGCCGATGGCGTGGCCGTGTTTCCTGCAGGCGATGCCTACACCGCGCTGTGGGGCCGCCTGGCAGCGCCGCGCCGGTGCCTCACTTTTGGCGCGGGGGGTGATGTGCAATGCGTGGGCGCCAGGTGGCAGCAGGGCGCATGGGCGGTGGAGATGGCCACGCCCGCAGGGGGGCTGTCGTGCACCCTGCAGATTGCGGGCCGGCACAACGTGACCAATGCGCTGGCGGCTGCTGCCTGTGCCGTGGCGGCGGGTGCCTCGCTGGATGCCATTGCGCGCGGCCTCAGTGCCTTCAGCCCCGTCAAGGGGCGCTCGCGCGCGCTCAACGTGCGGCAGGCGGGTCGCGAAATCACCGTGGTGGATGACACCTACAACGCCAACCCCGACTCCATGCGCGCAGCCATCGACGTGCTGGCCTCGCTGCCCGCGCCGCAGTTGCTGGTGATGGGCGACATGGGCGAGGTGGGCGACCAAGGGCCGCAGTTTCATGCCGAAGCCGGTGAGCAGGCGCGCGCGGCGGGCATTGCGCACCTGTATGCGCTGGGTGCGCAGTCGGTGAGCGCGGTGCAGGCATTTGGCGCCGCAAGGCATTTTGACAACATGGCATCGCTGCAGGCAGCGGTGCGCGAGGTGCTGCCCCAGATGGGCAGCGTGCTGGTGAAAGGGTCGCGGTTCATGAAGATGGAACAGGTGGTGGAGGCGATCGTCGCCGAAGCAGAACAACAAGAAAACATCCACTTGGAGGCGCGCCATGATGCAAGCCACTGATGCCCGCCGCACCCCGCACGGAGGCTCCACATGCTGCTGATGCTGTCGCAATGGCTGCAGGGCCTGTCGCCCGAGTTCGGCTTTTTCCGGGTGTTCCAGTACCTCACCTTTCGTGCCGTGATGGCGGCCCTGACGGCGCTGCTCATCGGCCTGGTGGCGGGCCCCAAGGTGATCCGCGTGCTCACCTCGCTCAAGATCGGCCAGCCGATTCGCGGCTATGCGATGCAGTCGCACCTGTCCAAGAGCGGCACGCCCACCATGGGCGGCGTGCTCATCCTGCTATCGATTGCGATCTCGACCCTGCTGTGGTTTGACCTGTCCAACCGCTTTGTCTGGATCGTGCTGCTGGTCACGCTGGGTTTTGGCGCCATCGGCTGGGTGGACGACTGGCGCAAGGTGGTCCACAAGGACCCCGAGGGCATGCGCTCGCGCGAGAAGTATTTCTGGCAGTCGGTCATCGGCCTGGTGGCCGCGCTGTACCTCGTTTTCAGTATTTCCGAGCGATCCAACACCAAGGTGCTGGAGCTGTTCATCAGCTGGGTGCAGTCGGGCTTCTCGCTCGACCTGCCGCCCAAGGCGGGGTTGCAGTTGCCGTTCTTCAAAGAGATCAGCTACCCGCTCGGTGTGCTGGGTTTCGTCATCCTCACCTACCTCGTGATCGTGGGCTCCAGCAACGCCGTGAACCTGACCGACGGACTCGATGGCCTGGCCATCATGCCGGTGGTGATGGTGGGCTCGGCGCTGGGTGTCTTTGCCTACGTGACAGGAAACTCGGTCTATTCCAGATACCTGTTCTTCCCGCACAT
>DCVY01000227.1:3570-7544 GCA_002327945.1 Acidovorax delafieldii
CCTGGTTCAAGTACACCAAGCGCCGCCACGGCGAAGGCCGGCGCCTGCTGAAGATGGCGCCCCTGCACCACCATTTCGAGAAGAGCGGCTGGAAAGAAACGCAGGTGGTGGTGCGCTTTTGGATCATCACCATGCTGCTGTGCCTGGTGGGGCTTTCGACCCTGAAACTGCGATGAGCGACCACGCCCCCCTCTTGTCCGGCCAAACCCCGGCCGCGCCTGCCGAGGCAGGGGCGGGTGTGCCCGCCATGTCGGCTGCCAAGGCGGCGGCTGATTTCGTGGCGCAGATCTTTGCCGAGGTGGCTGCGCCCGGGTCCACACCGGTGGAGGCGCCAACGGTTGCCCAGGACGTTCCCCCATCCGCACCAGAACGCCCCGAGCCGGTCGGTCGGCCGGGCGAAGGCATGGAGCTGCTGGCGGAGCAGAACATCCTGATCCTCGGCCTGGGCGCATCGGGCCTGGCCATGGCACGCTGGTGTGTGCGCTGTGGCGCCCGTGTCACCGTGGCCGATACGCGGCAGGCGCCGCCCCAGCTGGCCGCATTGCGCCACGAGCTGCCGCAGGTGCGATTCGTGGCGGGGGAATTCGGTGCCCATCTGGTAGAGGGGCATGGCCTGCACGCCGTGTACCGCTCGCCGGGGTTGAGTCCCGCTTCGGTTGCGCCAGTCTTCGCAGCCGCCAGCGCAATGGGCATAAGCACCGGGGGTGAATTGAGCCTTTATTCCATGGCGCTCGATGCGTTGCGCGCAGCGCACGGCTATGCGCCGGCGGTGCTGGCCATCACCGGCACCAACGGCAAGACCACGGTCACCTCGCTCACGGGCCAGCTGGTGGAGCGCGCGGGCAAGACCGTGGCCGTGGCGGGCAACATCGGCCCCACGCTGCTCGACACGCTCAGCGAGCGCATCGACGCGGGCACCCTGCCCCAGGTGTGGGTGCTGGAGCTGTCGAGCTTTCAGCTCGACGGCGTGGTGGGTTTCGAGCCCACGGCCGCTGCGGTGCTCAACATCACGCAGGACCATCTGGACTGGCATGGCGATATGCAGGCCTATGCCGGCGCCAAGGCGCGCATCTTTGGTCAGAGCGCGGTGATGGTGCTCAACCGTGACGAGCCGGCCGTGATGCAGATGCTGCCTCCGCCGGTGAAGGTCAAGCTGCAAAAGCCGCAGCAGCGCGTGCACACCACCTTTGGCGGCGACATGCCGCAGCGCCCGGGCGACTTCGGCATCGAGCTGGTAAGCGGCATGGCCTGGCTGGTGCGCGCCCTGGAGTCGGACGAAACCCGCAAGCATGGCCGCAGCGAAGGGCCAGAGCTGCACATCCAGCGCCTGATGCCGGCCGATGCCCTGCGCATTCGCGGACGCCACAACGCCATCAACGCCCTGGCGGCCCTGGCGCTGGCCTGTGAGGCCGGTTGCCCGCTGTCCCCCATGCTGTATGGCTTGCGCGAGTACCGCGGCGAGCCGCACCGCGTGGAGCCCATTGGCATGGTGTCGGGCGTAGAGTATTTTGACGACAGCAAGGGCACCAATGTGGGCGCCACGGTGGCGGCGCTGACCGGCCTGGGGGTGGATCGCCGCATCGTCGTCATCCTGGGGGGCGAGGGCAAGGGGCAAGACTTTTCGCCACTGGCGGCACCGGTCGTGCGCCATGCGCGGGCCGTGGTCCTGATGGGGCGGGACGCTCCGCTGATCCGTGCGGCCCTGCAAGGCGCCGGGGTTGCGCTGGTCGATGCGCAGACGCTGCCGCAGGCCGTGCTGCTGGCCGCGCAGCACGCCCACCAGGGCGACGCGGTGTTGATGTCGCCCGCCTGCGCCAGTTTCGACATGTTTCGGGATTACGAGCACCGCGCCCAGGTGTTCTGCGACGCCGTGCGCGCGCTGGCCCACGACGCTGGGCAGGAGCTGGAGGGCATGCAATGACCACCGTCACCAGTGCATGGCAGCGCGCCACGGCCTGGCTGGGAGGGCTGTCGGGCAAGGCGGCAGATGTGCTGCCGGTGCGCGTGGGCGGCACCGACTACCGCCAGACCACCAGTACACCCGCCCGTGTGCTGGGTTTCGACCAGGCCCTGCTGTGGGTGGTGGTGGCGCTGCTGGCCTGGGGGCTGGTGATGGTGTATTCGGCCTCGATTGCCATGCCGGACAACCCTCGTTTCGGCAAGATTGCATCCACCCATTTTCTGGTGCGCCATGTGCTTTCCCTGGTCGTCGGCTTTGTGGCGGCGCTGCTGGCGTTCCAGGTGTCCATGGCCACCTGGGAGCGCGTGGCGCCCTGGCTGTTCGTGGTGTCCATCGTGCTGCTGGTGGCGGTGCTGATTCCGCATGTGGGCACGGTGGTCAATGGTGCGCGGCGCTGGCTGTCCCTGGGCATCATGAACTTTCAGCCCTCGGAACTGGCGAAGTTTGCCGTGCTCATCTATGCCTGCGACTACATGGTGCGCAAGATGGACGTGAAAGAGCGCTTCTTCCGTGCCGTGCTGCCCATGGGTGCTGCAGTGGCCATCGTGGGCGTGCTGCTGCTGGCCGAGCCGGACATGGGTGCCTTCATGGTGGTGGCCGTGATCGCCATGGGCATCCTGTTCCTGGGGGGCGTCAACGCGCGCATGTTCTTTTTGATTGCGGGAGTTCTGGTGGCGGCCTTCGGCGCCATGATCGCCAGCTCGCCCTGGCGGCGCGAGCGCGTGTTTGCCTACCTGGATCCGTTCAGCGAAGAACATGCACTGGGCAAGGGCTACCAGCTCTCGCACTCGCTCATTGCCATCGGGCGCGGCGAGATCTTTGGCGTCGGGCTGGGCGGCAGTGTGGAAAAGCTCCACTGGCTGCCCGAGGCCCACACCGACTTTTTGCTTGCCGTCATCGGCGAGGAGTTCGGTCTGGTGGGCGTGCTCATGCTCATCGTGCTGTTCGTCTGGATGACGCGCCGCATCATGCACATCGGCCGCCAGGCCATTGCGCTGGACCGCGTGTTCGCCGGCCTGGTGGCCCAGGGTGTGGCCATCTGGATCGGCTTTCAGGCCTTCATCAACATGGGCGTGAACCTGGGCGCGCTGCCCACCAAGGGCCTCACGCTGCCGCTGATGAGCTTTGGCGGCTCGGCCATTCTGATGAATCTGGTGGCACTTGCCGTTGTGCTGCGGGTGGATTACGAAAACAAACTGCTCATGCGCGGAGGCCGCGTATGAGCAGTGTGTTTCATCAAGACAAATTACGCATTGCGTCAGCAATGCCAGGCGCGCAGCGCCTGATGAGAGGTGGCCGGGTATGACGCTGATGAGCACCGCACGGCCGTCCGAAGGCGCGAAGGCCCCCTTGGGGGGCAGCGAGCACACGCAAGTGCCGAGCGTGGGGGCTCCAGTTCGTACCGCCCTCATCATGGCCGGTGGCACAGGCGGCCACATCTTCCCAGGTCTCGCCGTGGCCGAAGCATTGCGCGCCCGCGGATGGCGCGTGCACTGGCTGGGCGCACCGGGCAGCATGGAATCGCGCATCGTCCCGCAGCACGGTTTTCCGCTGGAGCTGATCGACTTCTCGGGCGTGCGCGGCAAGGGCATCGTCACGCTGGCCTTGCTGCCGCTGCGCCTGTTGCGCGCCTTTTGGCAGGCCCTGCAGGTGGTGCGCCGCGTCCAGCCCGATGTGGTGGTGGGCCTGGGCGGCTACATCACCTTTCCTGGCGGCATGATGGGCGTGCTGTGTGGCAAGCCCCTGGTGCTGCATGAGCAAAACTCCGTGGCCGGCATGGCCAACAAGGTGCTGGCCGGTGTGGCCGACCGGGTGTTCACCGCGTTTCCGGGCGTTTTGAAGAAAGCCCAGTGGGTGGGCAACCCGCTGCGCGCGGCGTTCACGCGCCAGCCAGGTCCCGCTGAGCGTTTTGTCGGCCGCACGGGCCCGCTGCGCCTGCTGGTGGTGGGGGGCAGCCTGGGTGCGCAGGCGCTCAACGACATCGTGCCCCGGGCGCTGGCGTTGATTCCTGCCG
>DCVY01000227.1:7567-13754 GCA_002327945.1 Acidovorax delafieldii
GCCGCGGCAGACATCATCGTGTGCCGCGCGGGCGCCAGCACCGTGACCGAGATCGCCGCGGTGGGCGCGGCCGCCATCTTTGTGCCGTTTCCCTACGCGGTGGATGACCACCAGACCACCAATGCCCGGTTCCTGGTGGATGCGGGTGGCGGCTGGCTGGTGCAGCAAAGCGATCTGACGCCCGAAGGGCTGGCAAAAACATTAATGAATTCAGAGCGTTCAGCGCTCGCAAATATTGCCGAGAAGGCCAAAGAAATGCAAAAAATCAATGCCACCCGCGAAGTGGTGGCCGCATGCGAGGAATTGGCAGCATGAACTGGCTCCCCCCCGTGACTTGCTCACTGCGTGTAGCCGTCTCCCCCCGCGAGGGGGCGACACCAGCGGCCTGGCAGAGCCAGTTCCGCGGTGTCCCGCGCACGCCGGATCTCTTGTCTTGCGAGGGCCAGCCATGAAGCACGCCATTCGCCACATTCACTTCGTGGGCCTGGGCGGCGCCGGCATGAGCGGCATCGCCGAGGTGCTGTTCAACCTGGGCTACCGCATCTCGGGCTCGGACCTGGCCGACAGCGCCACGCTGCGCCGCCTGGAGGGCTTGGGCATCAAGACCTGCCTCGGTCACGCCGCAGCGCACATCGAGGACGCGGATGCGGTGGTCACCTCCACCGCCGTCACAGCCGACAACCCCGAGGTGCTGGCCGCGCGCGAAAAGAAGATTCCGGTGGTGCCGCGCGCACTCATGCTGGCCGAGCTGATGCGCCTCAAGCAGGGCATCGCCATCGCCGGCACGCACGGCAAGACCACCACCACCAGCCTCGTGACCAGTGTGCTGGCCGAGGCGGGGCTCGACCCCACCTTCGTGATCGGCGGGCGCCTGAACAGCGCGGGCGCCAATGCCAAGCTGGGCAGCGGCGACTACATCGTGGTCGAGGCCGATGAGTCCGACGCGTCGTTTCTCAACCTGCTGCCCGTGATGGCGGTGGTGACCAACATCGACGCCGACCACATGGAAACCTATGGGCACGACTTCGGTCAGCTCAAAAAGGCGTTTGTTGATTTTCTGCACCGCATGCCGTTCTATGGCACCGCTGTTCTGTGCATTGACAGCCCGGCGGTGCGCGACATCCTGCAAAGCGTGACCTGCCCCGTCACGAGCTACGGATTTTCCGAAGATGCCCAGGTGCGTGGCATCAACGTGCAGGCCGAAGCGGGCCAGATGCGCTTTACCGTGCAGCGGCGCAACGGTGTCACGCTGCCCGACATGGAGGTGGTGCTCAACCTGGCGGGTGAGCACAACGTGCTCAACGCGCTGTCGGCCATTGCAATCGCGGTAGAGCTGAACATTCCTGACGATGCGGTGCAGCGCGCGCTGGCCAGTTTCAAGGGCGTGGGTCGGCGCTTTCAGCGCTATGGCGAGCTGCCCGCCAAGGGCGGTGGCCAGTTCACGCTGATCGACGACTACGGCCACCACCCCGTCGAGATGGCCGCCACGCTGGCGGCGGCGCGCGGTGCATTTCCTGGGCGCCGCCTGGTGCTGGCTTTCCAGCCGCACCGCTACAGCCGCACGCGCGACTGTTTTGAAGATTTCGTCAAGGTCATCGGTACGGCCGATGCCGTGCTGCTCTCCGAGGTCTATGCAGCCGGCGAAGCGCCCGTGGTGGCGGCCGACGGCCGCGCGCTGGCGCGCGCGTTGCGTGTGGCCGGTCGGGTGGAGCCGCACTTCGTTGACAGCGTGTCGGAGATGCCCCAGGTCATTGCCGACAACGCCAAGGCGGGCGACGTGGTGATGTGCATGGGTGCCGGCTCCATCGCCGCCGTGCCCGGAAAAGTCGTGGAATTGCTACAAAATAATGAGCTATTGAGGCAAGCAGGGATAGCGCAATGAACACATTTGGTTCCAAAGTTGATGCCCGCTCACTTGGCAAGGTGGCCGTGCTGATGGGCGGCGCGTCGGCCGAGCGCGAGGTGTCGCTGATGTCCGGCCGCGGCGTGCTGCAGGCGCTGCGCTCGCGCGGCGTGGATGCCCATGCGTTCGACCCTGCCCACAACGATCTGGGCGAACTCAAGCGCGGCGGTTATGACCGCTGCTTCATTGCCCTGCACGGGCGCCATGGCGAAGACGGAACGGTGCAGGGCGCGCTGGAATTGCTGGGCCTTCCCTACACCGGCCCTGGCGTGATGGCGTCCAGCATGTCGATGGACAAGATCATGACCAAGCGCATCTGGCGTGCCGAGGGCTTGCCCACGCCCGACTGGCGCCTCGTGGCCAGCGGCGAGGAAACCGCCCAGGCCCTGCAGGCGCTGGGCGCGCCCATGATCGTCAAGCCCGCGCGCGAGGGCTCGACCATCGGGCTGACCAAGGTCACCTCGCCCGAGCAGTGCGCGCAGGCCTACCTGCTGGCATCGAAATACGACCCGGAAGTGTTGTGCGAGCAGTTCATCAAGGGCGACGAAACCACCTGCCCGGTGCTGGGCGAAGGCGCGGGTGCCTATGCGCTGCCGGTGATCCGCATCGTGGCGCCGCAGGGCAACTATGACTACGAGCACAAGTATTTCACCGACGATACGCAATACCACTGCCCGAGCGGTCTGCCCGAAGCGCAGGAGCGCGAGATCCAGCGCCTGGTGGTGCAAGCCTTTCGTTCGCTGGGCTGCCGCGGCTGGGCCAGGGCCGACATCATGATCCGGGCCAGCGACCGCCAGCCCTTTTTGCTGGAAATCAACACATCGCCGGGCATGACCGGGCATTCGCTGGTGCCCATGTCGGCGCGGGCCGTTGGCATCAGCTACGAAGACCTGTGCGTGGGCCTGCTTGCCACGGCCACGCTGGACACCCCGCCGGGCACCACGCTGAGCCCGGCGCAAGGCCAGCCCCAGGAGGCCGACACACCATGAACCCGTCGCTGCCCGCCCCGCTGGACGTCAAGCTCATGAACCTGACTGCATCGGTCTTGTTCCTGTGCTGTGTCCTGCTGTTGCTGGCAGCGGGGGCGCGCTGGGCGCTGCTGTACCCGGGGTTTGCCGTCGCGCGCATCGTGGTCCAGGGCGAGCTGGTGCACAACAACGCAGTGACCCTGCGGGCCAATGTGGCGCCGCAACTGGCGGGTAATTTTTTCACCATCGACCTGCGGGCCGCGCGCGCGGCCTTCGAGCAGGCGCCCTGGGTGCGCAAGGCCCTGGTGCGGCGCGAGTTTCCGGGGGGGCTGCGCGTGGTGCTGCAAGAGCACGAGGCTGTCGCTTACTGGGGGCCGGATACGGACACGGGCACAGCACTGGTCAACAGCCAAGGCGAGGTTTTCGATGCCAATGTGGGCGATGTGGAGCACGAAGGCTTGCCGCGTCTGGTGGGCCCCCCGGGCAGTTCGGCCGAGGTGCTGCGTATGCATGGCTTGCTGCAGCCGGTGTTCGAGTCGTTGGGCTTGGCGGTGGACGAACTGGAGCTCAACGGGCGTGGCAGCTGGCGCGCCACGCTTGACAGCAGCGCCGTGCTGGAACTGGGAGGCGGCACGCAGCAGGAGGTGGTGGAGCGCACGCAGCGCTTTGCCCGCACGCTGACGCAGGTGGCGGCGCAATACCAGCGCCGCGCCGACGCGCTGGAGTCGGCCGACCTGCGCCATGCCGGGGGGTACGCACTGCGCTTGCGCGGGGTGACGACCGTGACCGCGCAAGCGGATGCGAAGAAATAGCCGCAGACAACGGACGGACTGGACGCACTGGACAGAACAATGAAGGGCAGACACTGATATGGCAAGAGAATACAAAGACGTGGTGGTGGGGCTGGACATCGGCACGGCCAAAGTCATGGCCGTGGTGGCCGAGGTGCTGCCCCATGGCGAACTCAAGCTCGTCGGCCTGGGTGTGGCCCCGAGCCATGGCTTGAAACGCGGCGTGGTGGTGAACATCGACGCCACCGTGCAGAGCATCCAGCAGGCGCTGAAAGAAGCCGAGCTGATGGCCGATTGCAAGATCCAGCGTGTCTACACCGGCATCACCGGCAGCCATATCCGGGGCCTCAATTCCAGCGGCATGGTGGCGGTGAAAGACAAAGAGGTCACTGCCGCCGATGTGGCGCGCGTGGTCGAAACCGCCAAGGCCATCAACATCTCCAGCGACCAGCGCCTGCTGCTGGTGGAGCCGCAGGAATTCGTGATCGATGGGCAGGACGTGAAAGAGCCCATCGGCATGAGCGGCATCCGGCTGGAGGCCAAGATCCACATCGTGACCGGCGCCCAGAGCGCGGCCGAGAACATCATCAAGTGTGTGCGCCGCTGCGGTCTGGAGGTGGAGCAGCTCATGCTCAACCCGCTGGCATCGAGCCAGGCCGTGCTGACCGATGACGAGCGCGAGCTGGGGGTGGTGCTGGTGGACATCGGTGCCGGCACCACCGACGTGGCCATCTTCACCGGTGGCGCCATCCGCCATACGGCGGTGATCCCGATTGCGGGCGACCTCATCACCAGTGACATCGCCATGGCGCTGCGCACGCCCACGAAGGACGCTGAAGACATCAAGGTGGAAAGCGGCTACGCCAAGCAACTGCTGGCCGACCCCGAAGCCCAGGTGGAAGTGCCCGGCCTGGGTGACCGCAGCCCGCGCATGCTCAGCAAGCAGGCGCTGGCCGGCGTGATCGAGCCCCGGGTGGAAGAAATTTTCTCGCTCGTGCAGCAGGTGGTGCGCGAGTCGGGCTATGAGGAAGTGCTGTCGTCGGGCATCGTGCTCACCGGTGGCAGCTCGGTCATGCCCGGAATGATCGAGTTGGGCGAGGACATCTTCTTGAAGCCCGTGCGCCGTGGCATTCCCAAGTATTCCAGCGCCTTGTCGGACATGGTGGCCCAGCCCCGCGCCGCCACGGTGATGGGCTTGCTGGAAGAAGCGCGCCTGGCCCGGCTGCGCGGCTACAAGGTGGCGCAAAAGAGCGGGTCCGTGAAGACCGCGTTCGGGCGTTTCAAGGATTTCATCGTGGGGAATTTCTGACCATGAAATACCCACTCTGGCTAGCCCGCGGGAGTCCCCATCGCATACCGCGCGGGCGATGGCGATGCACCGGACCGCCTTATGTCCCGCGAAGCAGGCCCCCTTCCCCCATTGGCAATTGCATACGAATTTAGAAACAGGAGCTCCAATATGACCATCGAAATGATCGAAGCCGAAGAATTCAACCAGGGCACCCAGATCAAAGTGATCGGAGTGGGCGGCGGCGGCAGCAATGCCGTCGAGCACATGATTGCCCGCAGCGTGCAGGGCGTGGAATTCGTCAGTGCCAACACCGACGCGCAGGCGCTCATCCGCAGCTCGGCCCATCGCACCATCCAGCTGGGTAGCAGCGGCCTGGGCGCCGGCAGCAAGCCTGAAAAGGCCCGTGAAGCCGCCGAAGCCGCAGTGGACGACATCCGCGCTGCCATCTCGGGCGCGCACATGCTGTTCATCACCGCCGGCATGGGCGGCGGCACCGGCACCGGCGCCGCGCCCGTGATCGCACGCATTGCCAAGGAAATGGGCATCCTCACCGTGGGCGTGGTCACCAAGCCCTTCGACTGGGAAGGCGGCCGCCGCATGAGCAATGCCGACAGCGGTCTGGCCGAGCTCGAAGCCAATGTCGATTCACTGATCGTGGTGCTCAACGAGAAACTGCTCGAAGTGCTGGGCGATGACATCACCCAGGACGAGGCTTTTGCCCACGCCAACGACGTGCTGAAAAACGCCGTGGGCGGCATTGCCGAGATCATCAATGAGTACGGCCATGTGAACGTCGACTTTGAAGACGTGCGCACCGTGATGGGCGAGCCCGGCAAGGCCATGATGGGCACGGCCACTGCCAGCGGCCCCGACCGCGCCCGCATCGCCGCCGAGCAGGCCGTGGCCTGCCCGCTGCTGGAAGGCATCGACCTGTCAGGCGCCAAGGGCGTGCTGGTGCTGGTGACGGCTGCCAAGGGCAGCCTCAAGCTCTCCGAATCGCGCCTGGCCATGAGCACCATCAACGCCTACGCATCGCCCGACGCGCATGTCATCTACGGCGCTGCCTACGACGACAGCCTGGGCGACGAAATCCGCGTTACCGTGGTGGCCACGGGCCTGTCACGCCCCAATGCACGCCGCCAGCCCATTTCGGTGGTGCAGGGCGGTCTGCGCACGGGCACGGACAACATCGCTTACCAGATGCCCATGACCACCAGTGGTGTGATGGGCGGTG
>DCVY01000084.1:0-7830 GCA_002327945.1 Acidovorax delafieldii
GGGGCCGTGGCAGGTGCTGGAAGCCTCTCCCTCGCCCCTTTGGGGAGAGGGGCGGAGGGAGGGGCGGGGTGAGGGGCTGTTTTAGAAGCTTTCCCAGTCGTCACCAGACGCTGCAGGCTTGGCCGGGGTGGCTGGTGCGCTCAAGGCAGCGGGTTTGGAAGCGGCTTTGGGTGTGGGTTGCAGCTTGGGCGCGGCACGAGGAGGTGCTGCCATCGGCTTCGGCGCGGTGTGGCTGCGCGCCTGGCTGGAGGCAAGACCACCGCCTTGGCCGGCGCTGAGTTTGAACACCGCCATCGTCTGCACCAGCTCCTGCGCCTGGCCCTTCAGGCTGCTGGCTGCTGCGGCCATCTCTTCCACCAAGGCGGCATTTTGCTGCGTGGCCTGGTCCATCTGGGTCACGGCTTCACCGATCTGGGCCACGCCCTGGCTCTGCTCGGTGCTGGCCGCGCTGATCTCGCCCATGATGTCGGTCACGCGGCGAATGCTGCTGACCACCTCGGTCATGGTGCTGCCGGCCTGATCGACCAGCACCGTGCCCTGCTCGACCCGCTGCACGCTGGCGTTGATCAGGACCTTGATCTCTTTCGCCGCTTCGGCCGACCGGGCGGCCAGGCTGCGCACCTCGCTGGCCACCACCGCAAAACCGCGGCCCTGTTCACCGGCCCGGGCTGCTTCCACCGCTGCATTCAGGGACAGGATGTTGGTCTGGAAGGCGATGCCGTCGATCACGCCGATGATGTCGCCGATCTTCTTGGAGCTGTCGTTGATCTCTTTCATGGTATCGACCACTTGCGCGACCACGTCGCCGCCCTTGACGGCCACGGTGCTGGCCGTTTGTGCCAGCTGGTTGGCCTGGCGGGCGTTGTCGGCGTTGTGCTTGACGGTGGAGCTGAGCTCTTCCATCGAGGCGGCGGTTTCTTCCAGCGCGCTGGCCTGGCTCTCGGTGCGGCCGGACAGGTCGTGGTTGCCGCTGGCGATTTGGGCGCTGGCCGTGGCCACCGCTTCGGAGCTCTGGCGCACGCTGGAGACGACCTGGGCCAGGCTGTCTTGCATGGCCTTGAGCTGGTACATCAGGCTGCTGTTGTCGCCCGCCTTGACCGCGATGCGCGCGCTCAGGTCGCCATGGGCCACGGCTTGGGCCAGCTCGGTGGCTTCCGAAGGTTCGCCTCCGAGTTGCTTGCTGATGCTGCGGGCAATCAGAATCGCCATGACCATGCCGAGCAGGATGGCCAGGGCACCAACCCCCAGCAGGATGTTGCGCGCGCTGTGGTAGCTGTCTTCGGCCTGCTTGCCTGCTGCTTCCAT
Source organism: Acidovorax delafieldii (assembly GCA_002327945.1). Classification (GTDB taxonomy): domain Bacteria; phylum Pseudomonadota; class Gammaproteobacteria; order Burkholderiales; family Burkholderiaceae_C; genus Acidovorax; species Acidovorax delafieldii_C. The sequence goes on from DCVY01000084.1 coordinate 1,306, forward strand.
CTGTGATTTCTGCAGCTCAATCGCCTTGTGGAGGGCGGCGAAATAGGCGTCTTGTGACTTGTATTTCTCGCCGTACAAGGCCATGGTGGCTTCCTGGCTCTTGCTGGCCAGGCCCAGCGTGATGACCTCCTGAATGTAATTCAGGTACGTGGCCCGGGCCTCCCTCAGCGTCTTGAGGGCTTCCAGGCCGGCCTGGCTGGTAGTGGTTTTTTCCAGATGGGCAACGTCCTCGGTGATGTCCGCGCGGTTTTTGTCGAACAGCGCCTTGCTGGCCGCCATGGCTTTTTCGTCGGTCTGCTGCACGATGTCACGCACAATGCGTGCGTTGTCCATGGTCTTGAAGGCGATGTCATTGAGCTTTTCTACCTTGGGTACGCGGTCATGGAGCACGCGCTCCAGCGACTCGTTGATGTCGCCGAGCCGCAGCAGGCCGACGACGATGATCACGATGAGCAATGCGATCAGCGTGCCAAAGCCCCAGGCGAGGCGGGTTGAAACTTTCATTTGGCTGAAGTTCATGCGGAATTCCCTTGTTTGTGTTGAAGACGACGTGTTCAGTGCGTGGCGGCGGCCATCAGCCCCATGTCGGCATCTGACATGAGATTTTCGATGTCGAGCAGGATCAGCATGCGGTTCTCCAGCGAACCGATGGCCATCACGTGGTTGCTGCCCACTTCGCCGCTGAAGTCCGGCGCCGGGCGCAGCTGTTCGGGCGCCAGGGTGATCACGTCCGACACGCCATCGACCACCATGCCCACCACCTGCTTGCCGATGTTGAGCACGATCACCACGGTGAAGGCGTCGTAATCCACCTTGGCCAGGTTGAACTTGATGCGCATGTCCACGATGGGCACGATGACGCCGCGCAGGTTTATCACCCCCAGAATGTGCGAGACCGCGTTGGCCATGCGGGTGGGCGGCTCGAAGGAGCGAATCTCCTGCACCCGCAGGATGTCGATGCCGTATTCCTCGGCACCGAGCTTGAAGGCGAGAAACTCGCGGATGGTTCTGGCCGCTGCGTGGTCGATGGCTGGTGCCGGGCTGGTGCTGGTCTGTGGCGTCATGGTGCAAGTTCTTTCTGTGAAAAGTGCTGCTGTGCCGGGGTGAAAAGATTTGAGTTCGGTGGGTTTGTCGAAGAACCGGCTGGCCCCAGGAGGGGTGCGCGCGGGCCGCCGCCAGTCTGGCGCGAGAGATTATCGGGAGGGGGGACTGCCAGCCACGCCACGCCAGCGGCGGGGATCATTTCGCTCAGCCAGAACGGTGGTTGGTACATCAAAAGAATGTATCAATATTGTGGAATATGCGCAAATTCGTATGGTGCTTCAGGGGGCCGGCGTCTTGGGCTTGAAGTCGCAATAGGCGGCCACTGCGCACTGCCAGCAGCGCGGCTTGCGCGCCTGGCACACATAACGGCCCAGCAGGATGAGCCAGTGGTGCGAATCCACGGCGTAGGCGGGTGGCACACGCTTCATCAACTGCTTTTCCACCGCCAGCGGGTTTTTGCCGGGGGCCAGGCCCGTGCGGTTGCTCACCCGAAAGATGTGCGTATCTACCGCCATGGTGGGCTCGCCGAACGCCACGTTGAGCACCACGTTGGCCGTCTTGCGGCCCACGCCGGGCAGGGCTTCGAGCGCCGCGCGTGTGCGCGGCACCTGGCCGCCGTGTTGCTCCACCAGGATGCGGCAGGTTTGCAGCAGGTGGCGCGCCTTGCTCTTGTAGAGGCCGATGGTCTTGATGTAGCCCTCCAGCCCTTCCAGCCCCAGGTCCAGAATGGCCTGCGGCGTGCCCGCCACGGGGAACAGCTTGCGCGTGGCCTTGTTCACGCCCACATCGGTGGCCTGGGCGCTCAACAGCACGGCGGCCAGCAGCTCGAACACGGTGGTGTATTCGAGTTCGGTGTTGGGCAGCGGGTTGGCGGCCTTGAGGGTGGCGAAAAAAGGTTCGATGTGCGCGGTTTTCATGGCTGCCAGTTTAGAGCCGGATCTTGGGGCGCATGGGTTGCCGCCTTCATGCGGCACGCATCCATGCAGCATGCCAATTGGCGACAATGTGAAATTCACCGCCCACTGAAAGCACCGCCCATGCAATTTGCCGATCGTCTGAACAACATAGAAACCTCCGCCATCCGCGAGCTTTTCAAGCTGCTGGGCAAGCCCGGCATCATCAGCTTTGCGGGCGGCTTTCCGGACAGCGCCATGTTTGACGTGGACGGTATTCGCGCCGCCAGCAATGCCGCTTTGGCCGAGGAGCCGGGCGCCGCCCTGCAATATGGCGCCACCGAGGGTTATCAGCCGCTGCGCGAGCAGCTGGCCGCCTTCATGGCCAGCAAGGGCGCGGCGGATGTGGCGCCCGACCAGCTTATCGTCACCACCGGCAGCCAGCAGGCGCTGGACCTGCTGGGCAAGACCATGATCGGCCCCGGCGACAAGGTCATCGTTGAAGGCCCCACCTTTCTGGCCACCATCCAGTGCTTTCGTCTGTATGGCGCCGAGGTCATCAGCGCGCCCATCGATGGCGACGGCGTGCAGGTGGATGCGCTGGAGCAGCTCATCGCCGAACACCGCCCCAAGCTGGTGTACCTGATTCCCACCTTTGGCAACCCCAGCGGTGCCACGCTGAGCCTGGCACGCCGCAAAAAGGTGCTGGAGCTGGCTGTGAAGTACCAGACCCTGGTGGTGGAAGATGATCCCTACGGCGATCTGTATTTTGGCGAGGCGCCGCCGCCCAGTCTGCTGGCGCTGTCCAGCGAGGTGCCCGGCAGCCGCGCGCTGCTGGCCCATTGCGGCAGTTTGAGCAAGGTGCTCAGCCCCGGCCTGCGCATTGGCTGGCTGATCGCCCCGCCCGAGCTGCTGGCCAAGGCGGTGATGTGCAAGCAGTTCAGCGACGCGCACACCAGCACGTTTGCCCAGGCCACGGCGGCGCAATACCTCAAGGCCGACCGCATGCCCGCCACGCTGGCGAATGTGCGCAAGGTCTATGCCGAGCGCGCCCAGGCGCTGTGTGATGCACTGCGCAAGGAATTGGGCGCTGCCGTGGAGTTTGTGCAACCCCGAGGCGGCTTGTTTGTCTGGCTGCGCCTTACGGGCGCGGGCGGCAAGGTGGCGAATGCCAACGTGCTGGCCAAGGCCGCCATCGAAAAAGGCGTGGCCTTTGTGCCCGGCACGCCGTTCTTTGCCCAGAACCCGGACCACGCCACGTTGCGTCTGTCGTTTGCCACGGCCGATGTGGACAAGATCCGCGAGGGCGTGGCACGCCTGGCGCAGGCGCTGTAACCCTGCACTACCGCAACCTTGGCAAATGCAATCTCCAGGTCGACAGCGCGTGCGTTGCGGATTGCGTTCCAATAGCGCCATGCAAGATTCTTCCCCCACCGAGCAGCGCCTGAACGATCTGGAGATCAAGGCTAGTTACACCGAAGACCTGCTCGATCAGCTCAACCTCGTCATCTACCGCCAGCAGCAGCAGATCGACGAGCTTGCGCGCGAGCTGGTGCGTTTGCGCCAGCAGGCGCCCGAGGGCGGCGCTGCCGAGCCGCGCAACCTGCGCGACGAGCTGCCGCCGCATTACTGATTTTGGGGGTGTGCGGCGGCCCACCCGAAAGACCGTCCCCACGCTCTGAAACCCGTCCGCACCGCGTTGCCTTGTCCTTGGCCAGAGTGGTGCCGCTGCCGCAGGCGGTACGATCGCCCATGAAAAAAACTTTCCAGCTCCATATTGAAGGCAAGAACCGCGACCGCGTCCTGGATTCCGTCAAGCATGAAATCCGCAAATACATCAAGCGCGAGCGCGGCCGCCCCGTGCCCGCCGGTGCTGATTTCTGGGACTTCGACTGCAAGTTCGGCCGCACCGCCGAAACCGCCGAAGCCGTTCACCTTTCTGCCCTGATCGGCCTGATTGACGGCGTGGCCCGCGAAGGCGGTGCGCAGTTTTATGTCGAAATTCTGGCCAAGGGCGGGCATCGCCAGGCCCGTCCCGGCGACGCTTTCGATGAGGGCGAGGGCGGCGCCATCAGCGACGACAATGGCGACGGCGACGGCGACTGATCGTCTGGTTTTAATCCTGCCCTGTTGCCCCCTGCGCTGCAGCGGCGGCAGCGCGCAGCTTGTCTTTCTTGCTGGGCCGCTTGCCTTTGATGCCGCCCGTGCCCGCTGCCGCGCCCTCTGGTGGCACTTCGGTAGGCTCGAAACCGGGGATCTGTTCGCGTGGCAGGCCCAGGTGCTGGCGTTTCTCGATCAGGCGGAAATGCGCCTCGGTGCCCGCGCTGACAAAGCTTACGGCCACGCCGCTTTCGCCCGCGCGCCCGGTGCGCCCGATGCGGTGCACGTAGTCCACCGCTGAACGCGGCAGGTCGTAGTTCACCACGGCGGGCAACTGGGCGATGTCGATGCCGCGCGCTGCCAGGTCGGTGGTCACCACCACCTGCCAGCGCTCGTCCTTGAACTCCTGCAGCACCTGTTTTCGCGCGCCCTGGCTCAGGCCGCCGTGGAAGGGGGTGGCAAAAATGCCGGCCTTGTAGAGCTTTTCGGCGACATGTTCGGCGGCATATTGGGTGGCCACGAACACCAGCACGCGGCTCCAGTGGTTCTCCTGCACCAGGTGGCGCAGCAACTGCGTGCGGCGGCTGGCGTCCACCGCAATGGCACGCTGCACGATGGACGGTTCGTTGGCAGGGGTGTCGGCCACGGCCACGCGCACGGGGTCGTTCAGCAGCCCGTCGGCCAGCGTTTGCACCGCCGCCGGGAAGGTGGCCGAGAAGAACAGGTTTTGCCGCCGGGGTGGCAGCAGTGCCAGGGTGCGCTGCAGTTCCTCGGCAAAGCCCAGGTCCAGCAAGCGGTCGGCCTCGTCCAGCACCAGCAGGTTCACGCTGGCAAGCTGCAATGCGTTGTGATCCACCAGATCGAGCAGACGGCCCGGCGTGGCCACCACCACATCGGCGCCACCGCGCAGGCCCATCATCTGGGGGTTGATGGAGACGCCGCCAAACACCACGGCCACTTTCACGGGCTGGGGCAGGTGCTGGGCCAGGCTGCGCACCACCTCGCCGACCTGGGCGGCCAGCTCGCGCGTGGGCACCAGCACCAGCGCGCGCACCCGCCGCGGTGTGTGGGCGGTGGCGGCTTGCAGCAGTTGCAGCAGGGGCAGGGCAAAGGCCGCCGTTTTGCCCGAGCCCGTCTGGGCCGAGCCCACGACATCGGCGCCGCGCAGGATGGCGGGAATGGCCGCCTCCTGGATGGGCGTGGGTGCGATAAAACCCATTGCCGTGGCGGCCTGAGTGAGGGCCGGGGAGAGACCGAGGGCAGAAAATGGCATGGTGTGTGAGACAAAGAATTCAGGCCGCAAGGCGGGCGCCCCTGCGCGGTGGTTCATGGCAAAGCGGCAGGCACCTGGGCTGCATCGGCCGTGCAGCCTGCGCCTGCACGGCAGGGCCTGCATTGTGCGCCACCCGCGCGTGGTGATAATCACTGCGTGCTCGCAACCCGCGCTGCACCAAGCCTTCTTCCACACGCCTGCGACACCATGGCCCTTGTTCTTGATTCGTCCAGCATCACGCACAGTATTCAGCTGGCGGTGGCGCCGGTGTTTTTGCTCACTGCGGTGGCCGGCATGATTGGCGCGGTGGCCGGGCGGCTGGCGCGCATCATCGACCGCGCCCGGGTGGTGGAAGACTGCGCACACCAAAGTGTGGATGCCGAATTTTTGGAGCGCGCCTTGCTGGAACTGGGGTATCTGCGCGCCCGGGGGCGCATGGTCAATGGCTGCATTGGCTTGTTGACGTTGTGCGGTTTTCTGATCGGGCTGACCATCGTCTTGCTGTTTCTGGGCGAAACCACCAGTTTCCGTGGTCACACCTGGGCGCTTGGCAGTTTTCTGACGGGCGTGGTGTCGTTTCTGCTGGCGCTGGTGCTCTTTTTTGTGGAGACCGTCATGGCCACGCGCCTGCTTAATTTCAATATGCTGCGCGCGTTCGGGGCGCTGGCAGACAAGCGCTGAAAGTGATTGGCAACGAAACACAACGGGAGAAATTTTATGAAGGGAAACTTCGCGGCCATCCTGCTGGTGCTGGTGGGCGCTTTCATGTTGCTGAGCAACCTGGGGCTTATCAACGTCAGCCTGCTGGGTTTGCTCAAAGTCTGGTGGCCGCTGATTTTGATCGTGGTGGGTGTCATGCTGTTTTTCACCCCTGGGGCGGGGCGCAGCAAGTGAAGGGGCGAGCAGTGATGGGGTGCTTGAAGTGAGGGGGCTTTCCAGTCTGGGCGGCCTGGTCTATTCCACCGACCATGGCCGCATGTGCCCCGACTGCCGGCAACCCCAGGCGCAGTGCGTGTGCAAGGCCGCGCCAGTGCCATTGGGCGACGGCATCGTGCGTGTTTCGCGCGAAACCAAGGGGCGTGGTGGCAAGGCTGTCACGGTGGTCAAGGGCGTGGCGCTGGGTGCCGATGCGCTGGCCGGGCTGGGCAAAGAACTCAAGGCCGCATGCGGCAGTGGCGGCACCGTCAAGGACGGTGTGATCGAGGTGCAGGGCGA
>DCVY01000084.1:7837-8579 GCA_002327945.1 Acidovorax delafieldii
CATGCCCTATGGCCAGTACAAGGGCCGTGTGCTGGCCGACTTGCCCGGCAATTACCTCAACTGGTTTGCCCGCGAGGGTTTTCCGCGCAACGACCTGGGGCGTTTGCTGGCGCTCATGCATGAGATCGACCACAACGGCCTGTCGCCATTGCTCGAACCCCTGCGTGCCGCAGCCGGCATGCCGCAGCGTGCGCAAGACGCTTGAACCTGGAAACGGCAGTGGACAGCTTCGTACCTCTTGCCAAACCGCATGCAATCTGTCGTTGATGACTTCGATGGCGTTCANNCGCCCGCACCGCGCTCAGGGCGCCATGCGGCGTTGCTCCTTCTTGCGGGCAGTACCGGCAGTACGGGCAGTAAGCCCGCCGCGTCCTCGCCCTTGCAGGGCGCAGGCCTGTCGGAGACAGACCTTCTTCGCGCTGTCCAGCAGCATGCAGGTGTTGTTGGAGCCGCAGCGCTCAGCCTTGCCTGGCACCCCGATCACGGCACCGGCGGGCGCATCCAGCGGCCGTTTCTAAGTTGAAACATTTTCTGAAGCGCTACCGCCGCCAGGCTGTCCGCTGTCATTTTCTTTGCCGTGAAGCCACGCACCATGAAACCACTGCTGTTCACCCGACATTCCTGGCTTGTCCTGCTGGGCGGCATGCTGGTTGCCGCCTGTGCTGAGGCGGCAGACCCTGCGGCTTCGCCCACGCTGGTGCCTTCGCAGGATGGTGCTTCCATCATCGATCTGCGCGCCCGG
>DCVY01000084.1:8630-9172 GCA_002327945.1 Acidovorax delafieldii
TGGACAAAACCGCTCGCCCTCCGGGGCCGAGTTCGGTGCTTTTTCCTGGCACGCCGCACGACTGGCATTGGTCCGGTTCCGCCAATGTGCAGATGAGGCCGGTCAATCAGTACAACTATGGCAATGTCATGAACGGCGGAGCCGCAGGGGAGGCTGGCAGCATGGCTTTTCGCCAGGGCTGGGCGGTGAACATGCAAACCGGTGAGAGCCGCGGTGACGTGGGCAAGGGCACCCGGCTGCTGGTGCGGCTGGTGCGGCCCTACGATCAGAGCAAGGACACTGTCGAGAAGGGGTGGCGACCGGGGGACTGATTGCCCGACACGGGATGCGCGCCGAACATCCGGGGAGCAGGTTGCGCGCCCAGCAGTCGCCCAATGGCCGCGCGGGGCATCTTTCGAACACCGGCCCCGGCAGGGTGTCGCGGCCTGAAAGCCATGCACCGGTTTGGCCTGACCTTGCACGCTGCGCCCCACCGGGCGGGGGCTTGAGGATGAGCTGCATAACTCCCTGCGGTCGGTGATCCTAACGTTCATGGTGCAGCT
>DCVY01000185.1:0-13304 GCA_002327945.1 Acidovorax delafieldii
ATACGCACTACCCGCTCATGGAGAGGGCTCGGGAACTTCTCGATGGGTGGCTGCGCTGGCGCTGTGCCGCTCTGCACACTATCGGCAAGGAATCGATCCAGCGACAAAAAAAACCGCGCCCACGCAGACCGGTGCGACTCTTATCCAGGCGATGGCTGCCGTCAGGATTTGGGCGCCGACGCAACTGCAGCGGGCACCAGCGTGCTGGGCGGGCTGCTGGCCGTGCCTGGGGGCGAATGCGCGCCTGCTGCCTCAGCGGACTTGGCAGCCGGCGGCGTGTAGGCAAAAGGGCCTGGATCAGTGCAGCCCGAACCCACAGCAGTGGCTGGCTTTGCCGACGGTGTTGTGTTGCGGTAGTGGTTTGCTACGCGGTCTTGCGACAGGCACAGCTTGTAGTTGTCCACCTTGCCAGCCCACGCGGCCCTGGCGGAGGCTTCTGCAGCCTTGGCAGCAGCTTCGGGCGAAGGTGCTGGCAGCTTGGCCGATGCCAACGTGCAAACGCCGACAGCGCACAGCGCCAGCAATGAAGAACGGGAAAAATGCGTCATGGTGTGAAACCTCATACCTGCGCGCGCTGGCCCGCAGATAGTGTTGCGGCAGCAGCGGCCGCCGGTTGGCTGGCGCTGCGTTGCCGTGGAATCTTGCCCGCCTGGACATCGTCGTACCAGAGCACATGGTGCTCTTTGGCCCATGCCTCGCTGACATAACCCGTCCTCATGGCTTTGTAGGCACCACGCATGCCCACCGTGCCCATGTAGATGTGGCCGCAGATCAGCGCCATCATCCAGATGGCCAGGGTGGCGTGGATCATGTGGGCAATCTGCATGTCGCCACGCACGTCACCAAAGCCGGGGATCAGTTTGTCCAGCACCAGGCCCGTGGCCACCACAAAGATGCCAGGGATGGTGATACCCCACCAGAACAGTCCCTTTTCACCCGCGTTAAAACGGTGCGAAGGCACTTGCTGGTCACCACCGCCCAGCATGCCACCACCCTTGTGGAGCCAGACAAAATCGGCGCGGTTGGCAATGTTGTCCTTCACGAACGTGAAGATGATGACCAGCAGCGAAACAGCAAACAGGGGGCCCATGAAGTTGTGCACGTTCTTGAGCGCATAGGCCAGCCATCCGAACAGGGTGCCACCGATAACGGGCAGGAGAAAGAATTTGCCAAACGCCATGACGATGCCCGAGACGGCCAGTGCAATGAAAGCAAAGGCGTTGGACCAATGCGCCGCACGCTCGAACGGCGTGAAACGCTCGATGCGGCGGGCACCTGCCCCCTCTGGATGGTCATGCCCCAAGGTTCCCTTGGTGAAATAGAAAATTGCCAAAGCCAGCAGCACCAGGCCCATCAAGGCAGCGCCATAGGGAATGATCCACTGGTTGCGCACCTGCCGCCATGCCTCGCCTGCGTTGGTGACACGCGAGCCGGGGTACTGTACGAAGGGCTGGATCAGGTTACCGGCCTCGGGGGCCTGGGTTTTTGGCAGGCTGCTGTAGCCCGTCACGCCCTGCCCCACCTGGCGCCACATGGGCGCGTTGTTACCCGGCTGCACCTTCATACGCTCGCCATTGGTCTGCTCGGAGTACCGGGAGTCTGCGCTGGCGTCGGGTTTGACCTGAAAGATGCTCTGGCTCTGGATCCCGCCGGTAGCGGAGGGTACGGCCGGTGCTGCGGATGCAGGCGCAGCGGCATCCGGCGCTGCCGGAGCCTGCTGAGCGCCCGCAGGCCCCCAGGCCAAGCCAGCCGCGAAAGCCAGGGACCACACGATGTGTTTCATGGTGGACCTCACTTGGACTGGGTGCGGGTGTATTCGTTTTGCCCGTATTGCTGGCGCGCCTTCAACTGCTGCTCCCAGCTGGTCTTGTCGCCCGCTTTCCAGCCCGGCTGGGTGAAATTGCTGCCGGTGCCCGCCTGAGGTGCAGCGTCTTGCTTCACACCGCCACCAGTCTGCGGCTTTTCGGTGCAGGCGACCATGCCGGCAAGGGCCAGCAGTGCTGTCAGGATGAGGGATAAGCGCTTCATGATTTGGCCCCTGCAGGTGGCTGGGCATCCCGTTGCGTGCCATAGGCCGTGCCCCAGCCCCACACTTCGGCACCCTTGCCACGCTGCACAACGCGGTTGCGGAAAATGTCGGCCACCACATCGCCGTCACCTGCCAGCAGTGCCTTGGTCGAGCACATTTCGGCACAGGCGGGCAGCTTGCCTTCGGCCAGACGGTTGCGGCCATATTTCTCGAACTCGGCCTGGCTGCCATGGGCCTCGGGACCACCGGCGCAAAAGGTGCATTTGTCCATCTTGCCGCGCACGCCGAACGTGCCTTGCGATGGGAACTGGGGGGCACCAAACGGGCAGGCATAGCTGCAGTAACCGCAGCCGATGCAGACATCCTTGTCGTGCAGCACCACGCCTTCGTCCGTGCGGTAAAAGCAGTTCACGGGGCAAACGGCCATGCAGGGCGCATCGCTGCAATGCATGCAGGCCACCGAGATGGATTTTTCGCCGGGCACACCATCGTTGAGGGTGACCACACGGCGGCGGTTCACACCCCACGGCACCTCATGCTCGTTCTTGCAGGCAGTGACGCAGCCGTTGCATTCGATACAGCGCTCTGCATCGCAGATGAATTTCATTCGTGCCATTGTTCTGTCTCCTGGTCCGTGCTGCGCGCTCACGCCCGTTCCACGTTGCAGATCGTGGTCTTGGTTTCCTGCATCATGGTCACGCTGTCGTAACCATAGGTGGTGGCGGTGTTCACAGCCTCGCCCCGCACAAGGGGTGCCGTCCCCTTCGGGTAATGCGCCAGCAGGTCGGCGCCTTGCCAGCGGCCCGAGAAATGGAATGGCATCCAGACCGTATCGGGTGCGACCCGCTCGGTGACCAGCGCCTGCACATTCAGGCGCGCGCCCGTGGGGCTGCTCAGCCACACGCGCTCGCCGTTGCGGATGCCCCTGTCAGCCGCCGTCTTGGGGTTGATCTCCACAAACGCCTCTTGCTGCAACTCGGCCAGCCAGGGGTTGGAGCGGGTTTCCTCGCCGCCACCTTCATATTCGACCAGGCGGCCGGAAGTCAGGATGAGCGGGAATTTCTCATACACCTTGTCGGCCATGTTCTTGTCCTGAACGCTCTTGTAGAGCGTGGGCAGGCGCCAGAAAGCCTTTTTGTCGTCGTGCGTGGGGTACTTGGCCACCAGGTCGGGACGCGTGCCATAGAGGGGCTCACGGTGTTGCGGAATGGCATCGGGGAAGTTCCACACCACGGCGCGGGCCTTGGCGTTGCCAAACGGATGGCAACCATGCTTCATGGCCACGCGGATGATGGCACCCGTGGGGTCGGTCTTCCAGTTCTTGCCTTCGGCCCGGGCTTTCTCGGCATCGGAAAGATCGTCCCACCAGCCCAGCTTCTTGAGCAGCACATGGTCAAACTCAGGATAGCCGGTGGTGATTTCAGCACCCAGCGAGTGCGAGCCATCTTCGGCCAACAGGTTCTGACCATCCTTTTCGACACCGAAGTTGGCACGGAAGTTGCCGCCGCCATCCATTACATGCTTGGAGGTGTCGTACAGATTGGGAGAGCCCGGGTGCTTGAGCTCGGGCGTGCCATAGCAGGGCCAGGGCAGCCCGAAATAATCACCGGTGAAGTCGTACCCGGTTTCCTTGTCTTTGCCGCCCTTGGCCTTGAGGGTTTTCACATCGAACAAATGCATGTTCTTCATGTGGGCCTTCAGGCGCTCGGGGCTCTGGCCGGTGTAGCCAATGGTCCAGACACTGCGGTTGATTTCTCGCAGGATGTCTTCCACCATGGGCTCGTCCATGCCCTTGACCTTGTGCATCCTGTAGTTCTTCGAGAGCTCCTTGACAAAGCCGAGCTTTTCAGCGAACTGGTGCATGATCATGTGATCGCTGCGGCTCTCCCAGAGTGGCTCGATCACCTTTTCGCGCCACTGCAACGAGCGGTTGGAGGCCGTGCACGATCCGCTGGTCTCGAACTGCGTGGCTGCGGGCAACAGGTAAACCGCGCGGTCCGGGTTCAGGTCTTCCGGCTTGCCCGGCATGGCCGCCATGGCGGCGGTGGCCGACGGATAGGGATCCACCACCACCAGCAGGTCGAGCTTGTCCATGGCCCGCTTCATCTCAAGGCCACGGGTCTGCGAGTTGGGGGCATGGCCCCAATAGAACACGCCGCGCAGGTTGGAGTCCTGGTCAATCAGCTCGTTCTTCTCCAGCACACCATCAATCCAGCGCGACACCGTGATGCCGTTCTTGGTCATCATGGCAGGCGATGCGTACTGCTTTTTGATCCACTCGAAGTCAACGCCCCACACGGCCGCAAAATGCTTCCACGAGCCTTCGGCCAGGCCGTAGTAGCCGGGCAGCGAATCGGGGTTGGGGCCGACATCGGTGGCGCCCTGCACGTTGTCATGGCCGCGGAAGATGTTGGTGCCGCCGCCCGACTTGCCGACATTGCCCAGCGCCAGCTGCAAAATGCACGAGGCACGCACCATGGCGTTGCCGATCGTGTGCTGGGTCTGCCCCATGCACCAGACAATGGTGCCGGGGTTGTTCTCATGCAGCATGGTGGCGACCTTGAGCATCTGCTCTTCCTTCACGCCGCAGGCCTCTTCCACCTTGTCGGGCGTCCACTTGGCCAGCACTTCCTCGCGCACCTTCTCCATGCCATAGACACGGTCGTTGATGTACTTCTTGTCTTCCCAGCCGTTCTTGAAGATGTGGTAGAGCAGTCCGAAAAGGAAGGGGATGTCGGTGCCTGAGCGGATGCGCACATATTCGTCGGCCTTGGCGGCCGTGCGCGTGAAGCGCGGGTCCACCACGATCATCTTGCAGCCGGTTTCCTTGGCGTGCAGCATGTGCAGCATGCTCACCGGATGGGCCTCGGCGGCGTTGGAGCCGATGTACAGGGCGACCTTGCTGTTTTGCATGTCGTTGTACGAATTGGTCATGGCGCCGTAGCCCCATGTATTGGCCACACCGGCCACGGTGGTGGAGTGGCAGATGCGTGCCTGGTGGTCGCAGTTGTTGGTGCCCCAGAAGCTCACAAACTTGCGCAGCAGGTAAGCCTGCTCGTTGTTGTGCTTGGACGAGCCGATGAAGTAGACGCTGTCGGGGCCGCTGGCCTTGCGCAGCTCCTGCATCTTGTGGGTGATTTCGGTCAATGCCGTGTCCCAGCTGATGCGCTCGTACTTGCCGTTGACCAGTTTCATCGGGTAACGCAGGCGGTATTCGCCGTGGCCGTGTTCGCGCAGCGCAGCACCCTTGGCGCAGTGCGCGCCCAGGTTGATGGGCGAGTCGAACACGGGCTCCTGGCGCACCCACACGCCGTTCTCGACCACGGCATCCACCGCGCAGCCCACCGAGCAATGGGTGCACACGGTGCGGCGCACTTCGATCTTGCTGTTCCCCATTCCCGCCTTGACGCCTTCGGCCGCGCTGGATTTCTTGACCAGCGCGAGCTGCGATGCAGCAATACCCACGCCGACGCCCAGACCGGAGCGCCGCAGGAACGAGCGCCGGTCCATGGTGGGCAGTGCCTGCGACAGGCCGCGGCGCAAACTGTGCACAAAAGGTGATGTGGACGACGATGCGCTGTGCACCGCGTGGGAAGATTTCTTGGTCAACAACATGGCACGCCCTGCGGTCAGAGTTGGGTGGTCTTGTAGTACTGCTTGACGTGGGCAGACAGGTGGTAGCCACCGCCTTTTTCTGGCGCCACGCGAGCCGGCTCAGACACCATGGCATTGGAGGGTGCGACCGGGGGAATTGCCACCACGGCTGCGGCGGCAGCCCCTGCGGTGGCGGCGCCGGAAAAGAACTTGCGGCGCGAGGCATTGGGCTGGCGGTTCTGCATGCGGGTCTCCAGAATGGCTGGCAGCTATGAAACGGTTTTCATACAGTCTATGCGAGTGCGATGATCCCCGCAATCGGCTGAAATGTTTTCCCCCTTGCTTGCTGGCAAGGGAATCGCGCACAACGCGGACGATGTTCTCAGTCGAGCATGTCGAAGCCCTGCACTTCGATCGCCACGAAAGCCCGCGTGAAATGGGCCAGCGCGGCATAAAAATGGGCCGCCGACTGCCCCTGCAGGGCATCGCACAACGGCAAAATCCAGGGCTGCAGGTGCGTTACAAAAAATTTGCGCTGCGCCGTCAGGTTGCAGACAGCCATGTCGTCGCCCGCGATCAGATAGCGCATCACTTCGCACAGGTAGGCCACATGGTCTTCGGTTTCCGGCATCGCCTCACCGCGGGCCAGACCCAGCGCCGCGAGATCGCTGCGCAGGCGCACCAGCGGCTTTTCGTTCAGGAATCCGCTCAGGTAGTGCGAACCATACAAAAACACTTCGGGCTTGCCCACGCCGCCGAACAGGCGATCGAACTCTGCGGCAATGGCCACATCGTCCAGGGCCCGCGCGGTCCCCACCAGTTGCTGCCAAGGCTCCTGCAAAAAACCGCCTTCTATGGGGGCTTCGGTGACCGCCACGCGCAGCGCGGCGAGGGTCTCCGGGTTGGGCCTGGCGTAGTACAGCTGCGCCAGCAGCCCATACAACTCGGCGCGCGCGGTTTCTTCGTCCAGCGCCGAACTGCCGGCCGCGCTCAGGGAAAGGGAATCGCTCACAGGTCGGTCACTTTCGTTTCGCTTTGGGAGGAATACAGGTCGATCACGCGACAATCGCTGCACATCTTCAGGCGCTCCAGCGCCTCGCCCTGGAACATGGCGTGGCCCGACAACTTGTCCAGCATGGCCTCGATGGCTTTGACGGTGCCAAAGGGCTTGCTGCAGCGCACGCAGGCCCAGGGCTTGGCTTCATTGAGCACACGCAGTTGCGCGCGCTCAGGCGTGAGCAGCAGGCGCGGCTGCAGGGTGATGGCGTTTTCGGGGCAGGTGGTGGCGCACAGGCCGCACTGCACGCAGTTCTTTTCGATGAAGCGCAGCTGAGGCAGCTGCGGGTTGTCCTGCAGCGCACTGGCCGGACAGGCGCTCACGCAGCTCAGGCACAGGGTGCAGCGGTCTTTGTTGACCTCAATGGTGCCCAGTGGCGAGCCCAAGGCGGGCAAGGCAATGGCCCCGGGCCGCTCGGCCACGGGCATGGGTGCCTGCGCGATCAGGTGCTCCAGCGCCATCTCCAGCGTGCTGCGTTTTTCTTGCGCCACGGCAAAACGGGCGGCCACGGCCGGGGTCTTCTGGCGGGTCTGGCCCAGGGCCTGCAGTGCGGCATCGATCCCGGTGGGGTGCGTGGCCCGCAGCAGCTGCAGGTGCGTTCCGGTGTAACCAAGGCCACGCAAGATGCCCTGTGCCACATCCATCTGCGCTTGCAGGCCATCGAGGTACTGCGGGGCTTCTTCGTGCGTCGTCAACACCACCACCTGCGAGGCGCCATAGGCCACGGCGCTGAGCCACAGGTCCACCCCGGTATTTGCCGTGTGCCACAGCGCCACCGGGATCACGTTGGCGGGCACGCCGTGCGCAAGTTTGAGCTGCGCGGCGCGACCCAGTTCTTCCACCAACGCCTGGCCGCGCTCCTGGCTGTGCAGCAGCAACACGGCGTCCTTGCCGCCTGCTGCGGCGTAGGTGGACAACAGGGTCTTGAATTTCAGGCCCTGGTCGGTGGCGCCCGGATACGCATAGGTCAACGCACCGGTGGGGCATACCGTGGTGCATGCACCACAGCCCACGCACAGGTTGGGGTTCACCAAAATTCGCTGGCGGCTCTTGTCACTGGCAATGGCCTCGGCCGAGCAGATATCCACGCAGGCGTTGCAGCCCACGGTTTCGTTGCGGCTGTGGGCGCAGAGTTTTTGTTTGTAGACAAAGAACTTGGGGTTTTCGAACTCGCCTACCAGCTCGCGCAGGCGCAGCAGCGTGGCCAGGTCACGCCCATCCCAGCGCAGATACCCCTGCGGCAGCGCGTGCTGCAAGAACGTGGGCGTGGCAGTGGCCGAACGCAGGTCCAGCACCAGATCAAAGCGCTCGGTCTGCGCGGCGGCATCGCGCGTGAAGTTGATGGCGCCGGCCACCTGGCACACCTTGACGCAGGCGCGGTGCGACTGGCAGGCGGCCATGTCGATCTGGTAATCCAGCCCGATGGCGTTCTCAGGGCAGGCCGCCACGCAGGCATTGCAGCGCGTGCACAGGTCCAGGTCGATGGGGTTGTCGGCCTTCCACTGCAGCTCAAACGCGCCCAGCCAGCCCGTGAGGGCCGTGATGCGCCCGCCCAGCACGGGGTAACGCCGCGCTTGTGCACCACCCGCATTGCCCGGGCCTTGCGTGAACAGCGCCACATCCAGCACATCCGACACCAGGGTCGCTGCCTGCTCGGCCTGGTCGAGCGGGCCGATGATGAGCAAGCGGCCAGCGCTCTTGTAGGTCACCGTGGGCACGGGCGGCGGGTCAGGCAAACGGGCCGCCGCCAGCAGCGCCGCGATCTTGGGGCCGGCCTTGGCCGCATCGCGGCTCCAGCCAGCGGTTTCGCGGATGTTCACAAACCGGATGGGCGACACCGCGCCTGCGGTCTGCTGATCCAGGTCGCCAAACAGGCGCTGCTCTTGCGTGCAGGCCACCACCACGTCATCACCGGTCTGGATGGCTTTCTGAAAAGCGCCCGCATCGCGCCGGCACAGGGTGGAGTGGAGGATCAGGTCTTCATGCAGTGCCTCGCCCAACGCCTTGGCGTTGAGGGGCATCGTCTGGTTGCAGTCGCAGATGAGCGTCGTGGTCATTTTGGGTGTGGCTGGCTGGAATGACCGCTGCGTCCGCGTTGGAGCGGGTGACCATCTCCGGCGCGCTGGCAGGGTCGCTAGGATTAGCGTTGCATGCCCCGGACTGTGCCATGTCTGCGGGTCTTTGCCCCTGCGCATCATCCCGAGGCTGAGCAATGGCAGGGGCTATTGCATCTGCTTGCGTGTCTGCGGCTGCCTCTGCGGTTGCGCCGCCCGCCAGCACATCCGGCGGTGTCTCGGCGTCGGCGCTCTTTTCCTGATCAAAAAACCCCATCGCGTGGGCGCTGGTCATCTTGCGCAGCATCCCGGCGGGCAGCGGGTCGGGCTGGGTGTAGTCGCCCACATAGATATCGAGGCCGTCCATCACATTGAAGTGGGGGTCGGCAAACAGCTTCTTCATGGCCAGGTTGCGCACCTCGGGTGATACGGCACGGTCCACAAAGGGCTTGAAGTCGGACGCGGGGGTAAGGGCCTCGGCATCCGACAAGGTGGGCGGGGGCGGTGTCTCGCCCCCCTGAGCGGCAGGCTGATTGGCGCTTGGCGTGTGCCCCGCTGCCAAAGGCGCAGCCACTGCCTGGCGGGGCGCTGCTACCGGTGCCTGGGCGGCAGGAACGGGCGGATCTTCGAGCGGCTTGCCCGCCAACACATCCTGCTTGCGGCGCGACCAGCGCCCGAGAAATCCGTCAGCCATGGCCTGCCCCTCCTGCCCCTCCTCCTGCGCCACGCTGCTTTTCGGTGGACACGGAGGCTGGGTTGCCAAACCGGTCGTGCAGGGGACGAAAGCTGTCGGGGCGCTTGCGGCGCTTGGGCTCGGGCTGGTAGTGCTCGGCCACAAAGGCGCGCAGGGCATCCACCACCTCGGGCGCCGCTGGCACCTGTTCCACGGTTTCCTGCGCATCCAGCCAGCGTCCCGCGTCGTGGTAGCTCAGGCTCACTTCGACCGGGCGGGCCAGCGCGATTGCGCCGGTGCCGGGGTCTTCATCGCGGCGCCACATCACAAACCAGCAAGGTGCGGGCGAAGTGAGGTTGAGGTGGTAGCCCTCGGCATCATCACGAAACAGCTCGACCCGGAAGCCCGGGAACAGCCAGCGCTGCTCACGTTCGTCACCAAGAAGCTGGCGCGGCCCGGTGCCGAAGGCGGGGTCATCGATCACCACCTCGGCCAGCGACCACCGCCAGGGCTGCCAGCGGTTGTCGATGTGCTCGCACCGCATGATCACGGCAACGTCGGTGTAGGGGCGCTCAGTCATGGGCGCAGACTTTACCCCGGAGCACCCCCCCCGCAGACAGCAATGCCCGCAAAGCCCCGCCGCCGGCGCGCAGAGCACGCGACGTCAGGCAACTTCGCCCGTGCCCTGCAACACATCCACCGCTACTGCACAGTACTTGAACTCGGGGATCTTGCCAAACGGATCCAGCGCGGCATTGGTCAGCAGATTGGCGGCCGCCTCCACATACGCAAAAGGCATGAACACGGTGCCGTGCGGCGTGCCGTCGTCGCGCCGCAGCCGCACCTGCAGCATGCCGCGCCGCGAGCGGATGGCCACCAGCGCACCGGGCGCCACACCCAGCCGGGCCAGCTCGTCGCCATGCATCGACGCCGTGGCCATGGGTTCGATCGCGTCCAGCACGGTGCTGCGCCGCGTCATGCTGCCCGTGTGCCAGTGCTCCAGCTGGCGGCCGGTGGTCAGCACCAGAGGGTAGGTGGCGTCGGGCGTCTCCGCCGCAGGGATCACGCTGGCGGGCACCAGCTTCAGGCGCCCCGTGGGTGTGTGAAATTGCTCGGTGAACACGATGGGCTGGCCTGGGTCGTCGGCCGTGAGGCAGGGGTAGGTCACGCTCGAATCGCGCTCCAACCGCGCCCAGCTGATGCCGTTGATGCTGGCATGCATGGCCTGGCGCATTTCATCGAACACGGCGGCCACGCCCGACTCTTCGCCTTCGTAGTTCCAGTTCAGGCCCACCCCGCCGCCGGGCCGTCCCAAGGCGGGGTCGGCCCCCTCGGGGGGCAGCGGCGACACGAAGTGCAGAGCGTGGGGGCCCACCCTTTTGGCCAGTTGCTGAATGATCCACAGGTCGGGGCGCGCATCGCCCGGCGGCCTCAAAGCGCGCCGCCCCCTCTGCACCATGCGGTCGGTGTTGCTGGCCGTGCCCGTCTTCTCGGGCCAGGCGCTGGCGGGCAGCACCACGTCGGCCAGCCAGGCGGTTTCGGTCAAAAAAATGTCTTGCACCACCAGGTGCGACAGGCTGGCCAGCGCATGGCGCGCGTGGTTCAGGTCGGGGTCGCTCATCGCGGGGTTCTCGCCCATGATGTACATGCCGCGCACCTTGTGCGGGTCGCTGTCGGGTGCCAGTGCCTTGTGCATGATCTCGACCACGGTGTAGCCCGGTGCCTCGTCCAACTTGGCACCCCAAAAATTCTCGAACCAGGCATGCGCCTCGGCATTGTCCACACGCTGGTAGTTGGGGAACATCATGGGGATCAGCCCCGCGTCGCTGGCGCCCTGCACATTGTTCTGGCCGCGCAGTGGGTGCAGGCCCGCGCCGGGCTTGCCGATCTGGCCGGTGATGGCGCACAGCGCGATCAGGCAGCGTGCGTTGTCGGTGCCGTGCACATGCTGGCTCACGCCCATGCCCCACAAGATCATGGAGGCCTTAGATTGCGCAAACGCCCGCGCCACCTCGCGCAGCGTCTCGGCCGGGATGCCGCACACCGGCGCCATGGCCTCTGGGCTGCAGCCCATCACGTTGGCCTTGAGCGCCTGAAAGTCGCTGGTGCGATCGCGAATGAAAGCCGCATCCACCAGGCCCTCGTCGATCACTGTGTGGATCAGCGCGTTGAGCATGGCCACGTCGGTGTCGGCCTTGAACTGCAACGTGCGCCAGGCGTGGCGGCTGATGTCGGTCACGCGCGGGTCGGCCAGCACGATCTTGGCGCCACCATTCTTCGCACGTTTTGCGGCGTTCTTCATCCAGGTGGCGGCCACGGGGTGATTGGCCGTGGGGTTGGCGCCGATCACGAAGATCAGCTCGGCATGCGCCACATCGCTCACCGGGTTGCTCACCGCGCCCGAGCCCACGCCTTCGAGCAGAGCGGCCACGCTGGAGGCATGGCACAGCCGCGTGCAATGGTCCACGTTGTTGCTGCCAAAGCCGGTGCGCACCAGCTTCTGGAACAGATAGGCCTCTTCGTTGCTGCCCTTGGCCGAGCCAAAGCCCGCCAGCGCCTTGGGGCCGTGCGCGCCGCGCAGCGCTTTCAACGTGCCAGCGGCCAGGTCCAGCGCCTCGTCCCAGCTCGCTTCGCGGAACACCGCGCGCCAGTCGGCGCCATAGGGCATCACCTCTTTCGGCACGCCCGGTTTGCGGATCAGGGGCGCCGTGAGCCGATCGGGGTGGTGGGCGTAGTCAAAACCAAAGCGCCCTTTCACGCACAGGCGGCCATGGTTGGCCGGGCCGTCGCGGCCATCGACGCTGATGATCTTTTCATCGCGCACGTTGTAGGTGATGAGGCAGCCCACGCCGCAGAACGGGCACACCGAATCGACCTTGCGGTCCACCGCCTGCGAGCCGATGTGCGTCTTGGGGCTGAGCGCGCCCGTGGGGCAGGCCTGCACACATTCGCCACAGGCCACGCAAGTGCTCTCGGCCATGGGGTCGTCGAGGTCGAACACGATCTTGCTCTCAGCCCCGCGCAGCGCGTAGCCGATCACGTCGTTGACTTGGCTTTCACGGCAGGCGCGCACGCAGCGGTTGCACTGGATGCAGGCATCGAGGTTGACGGCCATGGCCGGGTGGCTCAGGTCGGCAGCGGGCTGCTCGCGGCGCAAGGCTTTGAGCGCCGGGCGCGCAGAAACACCCAGGCGGGTGGCCCAGGCACTCAGCTCGCCGTGCTGGCCTGTGGGTTCTGAAGTTTCTGCGTTTTTAGATTCAAGTCGGCCGCTGGCGCTGGACACATCAACGTTACAAGCTGTCAATTCGGTAGCGACGGGCTTTTCATCGTTCCACCGGTAGCCCGCATCGGGCATGTCCGACAGCAGCAGCTCCACCACCATCTGCCGGCTTTTGCGGGCGCGCGGGCTGGCGGCCTGCACCTGCATGCCCGCCGTGGGCGCGCGACAGCAGCTGGGGGCGAGGGTGCGTTCGCCCGCGATCTCGACCACACAGGCGCGGCAGTTGCCATCGGGACGCAGGCCGTCCTGGTGGCAAAGGTGGGGGATTGCCACGCCGTGGCGCTTGGCGGCCTGCAGGATGGATTCGCCCGGGCGGGCCGTGATGCTCTGGCCGTCCAGTTCGAAAGGCACCAGGGACTCAGCGGTTGCGGGCGGGGTCGACGTGTTCATTCAAGACACCTCGTGCGCAAAATATTTCTGGATGCAGCGGATGGGGTTGGGCGCCGCCTGCCCCAGCCCGCAGATGGAGGCATCGCCCATCACCTGCGCCAGGTCGTCCAGCAGGCTGGAATCCCACTGCGGTGCCTCCATCAGCTGGGCGGCCTTGGCCGTGCCCACGCGGCAGGGCGTGCACTGGCCGCAGCTCTCATGCGCAAAAAAACGCATCACGTTCAGCG
>DCVY01000185.1:13376-13942 GCA_002327945.1 Acidovorax delafieldii
TGCTTGACCCGCCCGCTCACGCTGAAACTGCGCAGCCCCTTGCGCCCGTGGCGGCCAAAGCTGGCAAACCACTGCGGGCCGCGCTCGACGATGTCGCGCACCCAGTACAGCGTCTCGAAGTTGTGCGCCAGCGTCGGGCGACCGAACAGGCCCACCTGTGCAATGAAAGGCGGGCGCATGCGCGGCTCGCCGCGTTGGCCTTCGATGCTCTCGATCATGGCCGACTCTTCGCCACAGATGTAGGC
The DNA here is from genome assembly GCA_002327945.1 of Acidovorax delafieldii. Lineage (GTDB taxonomy): Bacteria > Pseudomonadota > Gammaproteobacteria > Burkholderiales > Burkholderiaceae_C > Acidovorax > Acidovorax delafieldii_C. Next base: position 13,622 of record DCVY01000185.1, read on the forward strand.
GCCCGCGCCGCGCCGCAACTCGATGTGCGGCAGGGGGCATGGGGGCTCGGCGTGCAGATCATGGAGCGCGGCCTGCAGCAGCGCGCGGCAGCCGTGGTATTCGTCGCGCAGATAGATATAGACGGCCTCGGTGCCCACCACCTGGGCGGCGATGAGCACGCCCTCCAAAAAGCGATGCGGGTCGCGCTCCAGGTAAGTGCGGTCCTTGAAGGTGCCAGGTTCGCCCTCGTCGATATTCACAGCCATAAGGGCTGTGCCCCCACACTCCCCCGCTTCGCGTGGTCCGCTGCCCCCCGAGGGGGTCGCCGCCTCGCTTGGGGC
>DCVY01000185.1:14027-20252 GCA_002327945.1 Acidovorax delafieldii
GCAGGCACGCTTTGTTCGGCCAGCGCCACAACATCAAAATTGATAGCCACCAACGCCTGTAAATGGAGCGCCAGGGCCCGATTTGGTTTTGAATTGATCGTTTCCAGCACGGTATCAACCGTGGCGTGCGGCACCGGGCACTGGTGCACCACCACCACCGGCGCCTGCTCGCAGCGGCCCACGCAGGGGACGGCCTGCACCTGCACATCGCCCTGCCCGTCAGCGCGCAGGCGCTCGGGCAACGCGGCCAGCAGTTCGCGGGCGCCGGCCATGCTGCAACTGAGGCTGTCGCACACGCGCAGCACCAGGCGCGGGGCCTGGGCATCCTCGCCGCGCACGATCTCAAAGTGGTGATAGAAACTGGCCACCTCATACACCTCGGCCATGGGCAGATTCATCTGCCGGGCCAGCGCCACCAGGTGGCGATCGTGCAGCACGCCGAAGTGGTCGTTCAGGCGGTGCAGGTATTCGATGAGCAGATCGCGCCGAAAACCCGTAGCCGGGCGTGGGCCCAGCCGTTGCGCCACCTCGGCCATGGCAGCATCTTCGGGCTGGCGGCCCTTGAGGCGGCTGGCGCGGCGCAGACTGGCGCGCAAGTCGTCCGGGGTGGCGAAAGCGACAGCAGGGGCCTGTGCCGGAGTGTCAGGTGATGGCTGCATGGTGTGGTCTCGGGTTCACAGCCCCGGCGCAGGGGCACGATCTTCCAGAATTGCCAAGCGAAATCTGGGGCTGGTTTTTTCACATACCCGCTTTGGCCGTGGATATTAGAGCGTTTTCACGATCGGTTGCCCCCGATCTTGAACCCGTTTCGCATCGCCCCCCAACCGCCAACTCCTCCTCAGCCTGTGACGCCCGGTGGTCAAAATGACATTTTTTTACATCGCGTTACCTTCAGCGGCCGTAGAGTGAACTTTCCAAAATCCAGTCAGGAGGCCTCAATGGTTCTGTTTCCTTTGCAAAACACCGCCTCCAGACGCAGTACGTCCTGGTACAAAACTGCCATCGTTTTGCTGGCATTGGCTTTCAGTACGGCATTTGGCCCGGCATTCAGCGCGGCGCAGGCCAAACAGCCGAAAGCGGTTTATGACTACTACGCCGAGGGCAACCCCGATGTGGTGCCCACGGTCAGCCAATCGCAACCCCATCCTTCGTATGTGCTGATGGGCGGCGGGCCCGATGTGGACGATGCCTTTCGGTGGATGATCCAGCGCGCCGGGGTGGCGCCGGGCACTGGCGGTCGCCTCGTGGTGATCCGCGCCTCCGGCGATGACGGCTACAACCCCTACATCTTCTACAGCGGCCGCAAGTCGGCCATCGACTCCGTGGTCAGGGATGGCTGGGTCGGCGGGGCTGCGCTGGGCTTGAGTTCGGTGGAAACGCTGGTGATTCCCAGCACCGCGGCCGCCAACGACCCGTTCGTCAACACCGTGCTGGCCCGGGCCAATGCGGTGTGGATTGCCGGGGGCGACCAGGCCAGCTACATCCGCTACTGGAAGGGCCAGGCGCTGGAGGCGACCTTGAACGGTCTCATGCAAAAGAACGTGCCCATTGGCGGCACCAGTGCGGGGCTGGCCGTGCTGGGCGGGTTTGACTTTGCTGCGCTCAATGGCACCGTCACCTCCGTGCAAGCGCTGGGCAATCCCTACAACAGCTACATGACGCTGGACCCCAACCCCTTGAGCACGGTGGGCGGCTTCATCGCGCCGCCGGTCCTGGCCAACACCATCACCGATTCGCACCTGGATTCGCGCGATCGCATGGGCCGCCTGATCACCTTTGTGTCCAGACTGATCGGCACCTACCCCGGCGCGGGCCAGCAAGAGTTGGGCTGCCCTGGCGGCGTGCTGGGCAACCACACGGCCCGGGGTATTGGCATTGGTGTGGAAGCGGCCCTGCTGGTGCAGCGCAACCCCGATTTCACCTACAGCGGTCGGCGGGTGACCAACATCTCCACCACCACGGAAAGCGCGGTGTATTTCATCAACGTAACACAGGGGCCCACCGTGTGCGCTGCGGGCAAGCCCCTGGATGTTCCCACGTCATCGGTGGTGATTCGCAAGCTCGCCAATTCCGCTGCGGCAATCAACCTGAGCGACTGGTCGGGCTTTCCCATCCACCAATCGGTGGGTGTGGTGGCCGGCTCATTGCTACCGGCCAACCCCTACTGATGCGATGCGCAGGCATGACTGAAGCGGTGGGCAATCAGGTGTTCTTGCTGATCGAGATGGTGGGGAACTTGCTGGAGAAGTCTTTCGCCTGCCGGGCAATCTTCACCGCCACGTCACGCGCCACCTTCTTGTAGATCCTGGCCACGTCCCCGTCGGGGTCGGCCACCACGGTGGGCTTGCCGCTGTCCGCCTGCAGGCGGATCTGCATGTCCAGCGGCAGAGCGCCCAGGTAGTCGATGCCGTAGTCGGCTGCCATCTTCTTGCCGCCGTCGGCGCCAAAGATGTGCTCCACATGGCCGCAGTTGCTGCACACATGCACGGCCATGTTCTCGACGATGCCCAGGATGGGCACGCCCACTTTTTCAAACATCTTGATGCCCTTCTTGGCATCCAGCAGCGCAATATCTTGCGGCGTGGTGACGATCACAGCGCCGGTCATGGGCACACGCTGGGAAAGCGTCAGCTGAATATCGCCGGTGCCGGGCGGCATGTCGATGATGAGGTAGTCGAGGTCTTTCCAGTTGGTCTGGCGCAGCAACTGCTCCAGCGCCTGCGTGGCCATGGGGCCACGCCAGATCATGGCTTCGTCCTGGTCCACCAGGAAGCCGATGGACATGACCTGCACGCCATAGTTCTCGAGCGGCTCCATGGTCTTGCCATCGTCGCTTTCGGGGCGGCGGTTGATGCCCAGCATCATGGGCTGGCTGGGGCCATAGATGTCGGCATCCAGCACACCCACGCTGGCACCTTCTGCGGCCAGCGCCAGGGCCAGATTGGCGGCGGTGGTGCTCTTGCCCACGCCGCCCTTGCCCGAGGCCACGGCAATGATGTTCTTGACCTGCGGCAGCAACTGCACGCCACGCTGCACAGCATGCGCCACCACCTTGGTGGTGATGTTGACCGACACATTGTCGACCCCGGCCACGCCCTTGGCGGCGGCCACCAGGCTGCGGCGCAGCTCGGGCACCAGGCTCTTGGCGGGGTAACCCAGCTCCACATCAAAGGCCACGTCGCCGCCAGTGATCTGCACATTGCGCAGCGCCCGGGTGCTGACGAAATCCTGGCCGGTATGGGGGTCCAGCACGCTGGAAAGTGCGGCCAATAGGCCCTGTTCGGTGACTGACATGCAAATAACTCCTGTGGGGCCGGTAGTCTATCCAAGCGCTGGTTCCCCGGCGTCTGAAGGTCAATGCGCAGACTTTGTCCCCGGCGCCACCGCCGCCGCCCCGACCGAAATGGACCCCGTGAAATTCAAGAGGGCCGAGAAATCCCTGCTTGCCAGGCTGCTGCGCTCGCCGTGCCGGATCAGCTTTGTGGTGGTGGTCCTCATCACGCTGGCATCGGGCGCGCTGCTGCCCAAGGAATACATCGTGGTCGGTGCGCTCGCCGGGTTTCCGATTGTTGTGGTGGGCCGCATCGCCGCCTGGAAGCAAATGCGCGCACTCAGCTAGAAACGGCAGTTGGATGCGCCCGCCGGTGCCGTGATCGAGGTGCCAGGCAAGACTGAGCGCTGCGGCTCCAACAGCACCTGCGTGCTGTTGGACAGCGCGAAGAAGNNGCCGCATGGCGCCCCGAGCGCGGTGCTGGTGGGTGCATAGCGCTCTCACCCAAAAGGTGAACACCATCGAAGCCATCAACGATAGATTTCATGCGGCTTGCGAAGGGATACAAAGCGGTCAACTGCCGTTTCTAGGCTCAGAGTGCTGAACGTTTTTTGCCCGTGCCCGAAAGGCGCGTCAAAACGCCACGGATCCAGGCGAAAAGCACAGCCACAGCGAGGTGTGCCACTTCTTTGGCTGGCGCGACACCAGCACCGAAGTGCGGGCTCCTCCGCACCGCGAAAGCAGGGTCTGCAAAAGAGCCCCCGGAGCGCCTAAAATCGTGGGTTCCGCCCGAGAAAGTCGCTTTCATGTCGTCTGCACGCAAACTTTTTGTCACCACCGCCCTGCCATATGCCAACGGCAACTTCCACATCGGCCACATCATGGAATACATCCAGGCCGACATCTGGGTGCGCACGCAGCGGCTGCTGGGCAACGCGGTGAACTTCGTCGGCGCCGACGACACGCACGGCGCGCCCATCATGATCGCCGCTGAAAAAGCCGGCAAGACGCCCCAGCAGTTCGTGGCCGACATTGCCGCCGGGCGCAAGCAATACCTGGATGGCTTTCACATCGAATTCGACAACTGGCACAGCACTGACGCCCCGGAAAACCACCAGCTCGCGCAAGACATATACCGCGACCTCAAAGCCAACGGCCTGATCGAGACGCGCACCATCGAACAGTTCTTCGACCCCGAGAAGAACATGTTCCTGCCGGATCGCTTCATCAAGGGCGAGTGCCCCAAGTGCCATGCCAAGGAACAGTACGGCGACAACTGCGAGGTCTGTGGCGCTGTGTACGCGCCCACCGACCTCATCAACCCTTACTCGGCGCTGTCGGGTGCCAAGCCGGTGCTCAAGCACTCGGAGCATTTTTTCTTCAAGCTGTCGGACCCGCGCTGCGTGGCGTTTCTGGAAGACTGGACGCAAAACGGCCGCCTGCAGCCCGAGGTGGCCAACAAGGTGCGCGAATGGTTTAGCGTGCGCACCAACCCCGACGGCACGACCAGCGAAGGCCTGGGCGACTGGGACATCTCGCGCGATGCGCCCTACTTCGGCATCGAAATCCCCGACGCACCGGGCAAATACTTCTATGTGTGGCTGGATGCGCCCATCGGCTACCTGGCCTCTTTGAAAAACCTGTTGACCAAGCGCGGCGAGGATTACGACGCCTACATGGCCGACCCGGCGCTGGAGCAGTACCACTTCATTGGCAAGGACATCGTCACCTTCCACACCCTGTTCTGGCCCGCCACGCTCAAATTCAGCGGCCGCAAGGTGCCCGACTCGGTGTTCGTGCACGGCTTTTTGACGGTGAACAACGGCGAGAAGATGAGCAAGAGCCGGGGCACAGGCCTGGACCCGCTCAAGTACCTGGGAATCGGGATGAACGCCGAGTGGCTGCGCTACTACCTGGCCACCAAGCTCAGCAGTCGCAACGAGGACATCGACTTCAACGCCGATGACTTCATGGCCCGCGTCAACAGCGATTTGATCGGCAAATACATCAACATCGCCAGCCGGGCGGCGGGCTTTATCAGCAAGCGCTTTGGCGGCGCACTGGGCGAAGTCTCGGCCGACGGCGATGCGCTGCTGGAGCATCTGCGCACCGTGGCGCCGTCCATCATCGAGCTACTGGCCGAGCGCGAATATGGCAAGGCCCTGCGCGAAACCATGCTGCTGACCGACCGCGTGAACGCCTACGTGGACCAGAACAAGCCCTGGGAACTGGCCAAGCAAGACGGCATGGAAGGCCGCCTGCAGGACGTGTGCACCACCTGCATCGAGGCGTTTCGCCTGCTCACCATCCTGCTCAAGCCGGTGCTGCCGGCGCTGGCAGCGCAGGTCGAGGCGTTTTTGAAGGTTGCCCCCTTCACCTTTGCCGACGCCGCCACCATGCTCGGCCAGGGCCATGTGATCGGCGACTACAAGCACCTGATGCAGCGCGTGGATGCCAAACAGCTCGAAGCATTGTTTGAGCCCCCAGCGCAGTCAGCACAAGCGCTAGAAGCTACAGAAAACGCAGCACCTGGCGGCGAGGAACTGGCGCCCGCCATCACCATTGACGACTTCACCAAGATCGACCTGCGCATTGCGCTGATCGTGAACTGCGAGGCCGTGGAAGGCTCGACCAAGCTGCTGCGCCTGACGCTGGATGTGGGCGAGGGCAAGACCCGTAATGTGTTCAGCGGTATCGCCAGCGCCTACCAACCCGCCGACCTGATCGGCAAGCACACGGTGATGGTGGCCAACCTGGCGCCGCGCAAGATGAAATTCGGCATTTCCGAGGGCATGGTGCTGGCTGCGAGCCATGGCGACGAGAAGGCGAACCCGGGGATTTATGTACTGAGCCCGTGGCCGGGTGCGACGCCGGGGATGCGGGTGCGCTGAACCTAGAAACGGCAGTTGACCGCTTAGTACCCCTTCGCAAGCCGCATGCAATCGATCGTTGAT
>DCVY01000211.1:0-1695 GCA_002327945.1 Acidovorax delafieldii
CAGGTGGCGGCCAGTGTGCTCACAGCCTTCACGCTGGGCCGGCTGCAGCGCTACGCCCGTTCGGGTTTTCGGCGATTGCCAACCGAGCATCTGGACGCTAGCCTCGCGCTCATGCTCTGACAGCACAGCCGCCTGCAGCCGCAACGCAGGCGAGCAATTCGCCCTCTGGCAGCGCTGGCTGGTGGCGCGCGAACAACGTCCACTTGGAGAAGCCCTCATTTAATTGAGGGGACTTTGAGCGCACCATCAAAAATGTCGCAAAATAGCACGAACGTTCGTTTTATTTTGCGCATGACCTCCTCCACCGACTCCCGCCCCGTCCCCCGTAACCCGCGCCCCGCCAGCGAAACGGGTCGCGCGCTGCAAAAAGGCCAGCAGACCAAGGCCGTCATCGTGGATGCCGCCCTGGGCCTGGCCACCCACATTGGCCTGGAGGGGTTGTCGATCGGCGCGCTGGCCGACATTACCGGCATGAGCAAGTCGGGGGTCTTTGCCCATTTCGGCTCGCGCGAAGAGCTGCAGATCTCGGTGATCCGCGAATACCACACCCGTTTCGAGCAGGAAGTGTTCTACCCGGCCATGGAGGCGCCGCGCGGCGTGCCGCGTCTGCGGGCCCTGTTTGACAACTGGATGAAGCGCACCTCGATAGAAATCGATTCGGGCTGCATCTACATCAGCGGCGCCATCGAGTTTGGCGACCGCACGGGCCTGGTGCGCGATGCGCTGGTCGGCTCGGTCATGACCTGGCACGCCGCCATGAAGCGCGCCATCGAGCACTGCAAAGAGCTTGGCCAGTTGCGCGACGAGGTGAGCCCCGAGCAGATGCTGTTTGAGATACACGGACTCATTCTTGCGCTGCACTACGAGGCGCGTTTTCTGCAGACCACCGGGGCTATTGACAGGGCCATCACGGGGTTCAACAACATTCTGGCCCGCTGCAGCCAGCCGGCTGCTGCCCAAGGCAGCACCGTTCCAGTCCAAACCACCAAGGAGTAAACCCATGCCTACCTACACGCCGCCCCTGCGCGACATGCAATTCGTCATGCACGAAGTGCTCAAGGTCAGTGATGAACTGAAGGCGTTGCCGCCCCATGCCGACGTGGATGCGGACACCATCAACGCCGTGCTCGAAGAAGGTGGCAAGTTCGCTGCCGAAGTGGCTTTCCCGATCAACATCAGCGGTGACGCCGAAGGCTGCACGCTCGACAAGACCACCCACGAAGTGACCACGCCCACGGGCTTCAAGGAAGCCTACGCCAAGTATGTCGAAGGCGGCTGGGCGGCGCTGAGCTGTGACCCCGCGTACGGTGGCCAGGGCCTGCCCTTCGTGGTGAACCAGTGCTTCTACGAGATGATGAACTCGGCCAATCAGGCCTGGACCATGTACCCCGGCCTGAGCCATGGCGCATACGAGTGCCTGCACGCCCATGGCACCGAAGCGCAAAAGAAGATCTACCTGCCCAAGCTCACCAGCGGCGAGTGGACCGGCACCATGTGCCTGACCGAGCCCCATTGCGGCACCGACCTGGGCCTGTTGCGCACCAAGGCTGAGCCCCAGGCCGACGGCAGTTACAAGATCACCGGCGCCAAGATTTTCATCAGCGCCGGCGAGCACGACATGGCGGCCAACATCGTGCACCTGGTGCTGGCCCGCCTGCCCGATGCGCCCGCGGGCAGCAAGGGCATCAGCCTGTT
>DCVY01000211.1:1758-2643 GCA_002327945.1 Acidovorax delafieldii
CTGGCCGCCATGTTCGTGATGATGAACGCCGCCCGCCTGGGCGTGGGCAACCAGTCGCTCGGCCTGACCGAAGTGGCCTACCAGAACGCCCTGGCCTACGCCAAGGACCGCATCCAGATGCGCAGCCTCTCGGGCGCCAAGGCCAAGGACAAACCGGCCGACCCCATCATCGTGCACCCCGATGTGCGCAAGATGCTGCTCACCGCCAAGGCCTACGCCGAAGGTGGCCGCGCGCTGCAGTGCTTTTGCGCCGTGCTGCAGGACAAGGAGCTGCACCACCCCGACGAAAAGGTGCGCAAGGACTCCGGCGAGATGCTGGCCCTGCTGACCCCCATCGTCAAAGCCTTCATCACCGACAACGGTTTTGAGGCCACCGTGATGTGCCAGCAGGTCTTTGGCGGCCACGGCTACATCAAGGAGTGGGGCATGGAGCAGCATGTGCGCGACGCGCGCATCAACATGATCTACGAAGGCACCAACACCATCCAGTCGCTGGACCTGCTGGGCCGCAAGATCCTGGGCAACAACGGCGCCACGCTCAAGAAGTTTGGCNNAGCTCGTGGGCGCGCTGGTGGAAGCGGAAGGTGTCAACGAGAAGATGGCCGAGTTCATCAACCCGATTGCCTACCTGGGCGAGCAGATGACGAAGTTCACCACCGAAATCGGTTTCAAGGGCCTGCAGAACCCCGACGAAATGGGCGCTGCCGCGGTGGACTACCTGCGCGTGGCCGGCCACCTGGTGTTTGGTTACTTTTTTGCCCGCATGGCCCAGGTGGCGCTGCGCGAGATTGCTGCTGGCAACACCGACCCGTTCTACCGGGCCAAGCTGCAGACCGCGCGCTTTTACTTTGCCAAGCTGTTCCCCGAGACCGCCACGCTGATGCG
>DCVY01000211.1:2734-6991 GCA_002327945.1 Acidovorax delafieldii
GGCTCCGCCTTGGGGCGGCCCGGCGGCGAAACCGGCCCGAAGAACGGCATCGTGACCCGTGCCATCGACAACCTCCAAAAGCTCAAACCCGCGCCGCTGGGCGTGGCCGACGACGCCGCGCTGATCGGCCAGGCCAATTACGAGGAGCACCTGGAGCAGCTGCGCGACTGCGACCTCATCATCGAGGCCATCGCCGAGCGCATGGACTGCAAGCGCGACCTGTACCAAAAGATCGCGCCGTTCGTCGCACCGCACGCCATCGTGGCGTCCAACACCTCGGGCCTGTCGATCACGAAACTGAGTGAAGCGCTGCCCGAGGCCATCCGGCCACGCTTTTGCGGCATCCACTTCTTCAATCCGCCGCGCTACATGGCGCTGGTGGAGCTGATCAACACCCCCACCACAGCCCCCCAAGTGCTCGATCAGCTCGAAGCTTTTGTGACCAGCGGCCTGGGCAAGGGCGTGGTGCGCGCGCACGACACGCCCAACTTCATCGCCAACCGTGTCGGCATTGCCGGCATGCTGTCCACCATGAAAGAGGCCCTGAACTACGGCCTGACCTATGACGTGGTGGACGACCTNNCTCGATACCATGGCCCACGCCATCAAGACGCTGCAGGACAACCTGAGCGACGACGCTACCAAAGGGGCTGCGCAGTTCGACCCGTTCTACGGCAGCTTTGAAACGCCCGCCGTGCTCAAGAAGTTGCTGGAGCTCGGTCACCTGGGCCAGAAGACCCAGGCCGGTTTCTACAAGAAGGTGGGCCGCGATGTGCTGCGCTTTGACCTGGAAGCCGAAGAGTACGTGCCCGGCGGCCAGAAGGCCGACGAGGTGTATGGCCGCATGCTCAAGAAGCCTGCCGCCGAGCGCCTGCGCCTGCTGCGCGCTGCCTCCGGCGCACAGGGCCAGTTCCTCTGGGCCATTTTGCGCAACAGCTTTCACTATGCCGCCGTGCACCTGGGGCAAATTGCCGACAATGCGCGCGACGTGGACTTGTGCCTGCGCTGGGGTTTTGGCATGCAGCAGGGCCCGTTCGAGCTCTGGCAGGAAGCCGGCTGGCTTGACGTGGCGAAGATGATCCAGGAAGACATCGATGCCGGCAAGGCGCTGAGCCGTGCGCCGCTGCCCGAGTGGGTGTTCAAGGGCCCCGTGGCCGAGGCCGGTGGCGTGCACACCGCGCAGGGTTCGTGGAGTGCCTCTGCGAACAAATTCGTAGCGCGCCGCGCATTGCCCGTCTACGCAAAGCAGCATTTTCCTGAGAAGCTGCTGGGCGAGTCGCTGCCCGACTTCAAGACCGCTGGCAAGACGCTGCACGAAGACGACGCCATCCGCCTGTGGACGCTGGATGGCGAGGTGCTGATTGCCAGCATCAAGACCAAGATGCACACCATCAGCCCCGATGTGTGCGAGGGCCTGAACCTGGCCGTGGAGCTGGCCGAGAAGGACTATGCAGGCGTGGTGATCTGGTCAGGTGACGAGCCTTTCAGCGTGGGCGCCGACCTGCAGGCCATGCTGCCCGCCTTCATGATCGCCGGCGTCAGTGCGGTCGAGGGGGCGGAGCATGAAATGCAGCAAACCATGCTGCGCTTGCGCTATGCCAATGTGCCCGTGGTCTCGGCCGTGCGCGGCATGGCGCTGGGCGGCGGCTGCGAGCTGGCCGTGCATTGCGCGCGCCGCGTAGCGCACATGGAAAGCTACATCGGTCTCGTCGAAGTGGGTGTGGGCCTGGTGCCTGGCGCCGGCGGCCTGACCTTCATCGCCCGCCGTGCGGCCGAGAACGCCGCCACCTCCACGGGCAAGGACCTGCTGCCCTTCCTGACCGAAGGCTTCACCGCTGCAGCGCAGGCCCGGGTGGGCGCCAGCGCACTCGAATCGCGCAAGCTGGGCTACCTGCTGCACAGCGATGTCATCGTGCCGCACAAGGACGAGCTGCTGTTCGTCGCCATCAACGAGGCCAAGGCCCTGGCCAATGGTGGCTGGCGCGCGCCGCACAAGCGCCTTTTCCCGGTGGCGGGCCGCAGCGGCATTGCCACCATCAAGGGCTCGCTGGTGAACATGCGCGATGGCGGCTTTATCAGCGCGCACGACTTCCACATTGCCAGCCTGATCGCCGAAGTGGTGTGCGGAGGCGACGTGGACGCGGGCACGCTGGTGAGCGAGGAGTATTTGATGGCGCTGGAGCGCAAGGCGTTCTGCGCGCTCATCGAGCACCCCAAGACGCAAGAGCGCATCCTGGGCATGCTGAACACCGGCAAGCCGGTGAGGAACTGATGAAGCACCCCCTGAGTCGCTTCGCGCCTCGGTGCAGCCACCGGAGGTGGCAGCCCTTCTGGACCGTCCGAGCCTGCGCAGGCAGGCTTGGAGCCGCGGCACTCAGCCCCTCTCCTTCGGGAGGGGGGCGCACCCGGTGGCCTGGCAAAGCCAGTTCCACGGGTGCACTGGTGTGGGCCGTGCCAGTTACTTACGATGCGGGCGGTGCGCAGCACAGCGAGCGACAGACATGAGCAACGTACAGCGCCCCAACAAACTGCAGCGCTCGCTGATACGCCTGGACGAGGCCCCGGCCTTCATGCGGGGCTTCGTGCAGAACATCATCCTGCGCCGCGCCGTGCCTTTCACCGGCACGGCCGGGGTGCAGTTGGTGTCGCTGACGCCCGAGCGGGTGGAGGTGCGGCTGGCCAATGAGCACCGAGTGCGCGACCACATCGGCGGCGTGCACGCCTCGGCCATGAACCTGCTGGCCGAAACGGCCACGGGCATGGTCGTGGGCATGAACGTGCGCGACGGCTGCATCCTGTTGGCCAAGGAGCTCAGCATGGCGTTCAGGAAGCGCGCCACCGGTGCGCTCAAGGCCGTGGCCACGCCCACGGCAGAGCGGCGTGCGGCCATGCAGTCCAGCGACAAGGGCGAGGGTCAAGTCAAGGTCGCCGTGACCGATGAAGCCGGTGTGGAGCCGGTCGAATGTGCATTTACGTGGGCCTGGATTCCATCCAGCCGCCCCGCCCAGAATTGAAGGAGTTACCCCATGGCCAAACAAGTCCAAGACGCCTACATCGTCGCGGCCACGCGCACGCCCATCGGGCGCTCGCACCGCGGCTTCTTTCGCAACATGCGCCCCGATGACCTGCTGGCCACGACGCTCAAGGCCGCCTTGGCCGCAGCGCCCGGGCTCGACCCCGCCGCCATCGAAGACATCATCTGCGGTTGCGCCATTCCGGAGGCGCAGCAGGGCCTGAACGTGGCGCGCATCGGCGCCGTGCTGGCGGGGCTACCCACCAGTGTGGGTGGCATCACCGTCAACCGTTTTTGCGCATCGGGCCTGTCGGCCGTGCAGATGGCAGCCGACCGCATCCGCGTGGGCGAGGCCGAGGTGATGATTGCCGCTGGCGTGGAGAGCATGAGCATGGTGCCCATGATGGGCAACTCGCCATCCCTCTCTCCATCGATCTTCGAGCGCGAAGGTGATGTAGGCATTGCCTACGGCATGGGCCTCACGGCCGAGAAGGTCGCCCAGCAATGGAAGGTGAGCCGCGAAGCGCAAGACGAATTTGCGCTGCAGTCGCACCTGAAAGCCCTGGCCGCGCAACAGGCCGGCTACTTTGCCGACGAGATCACGCCCATCGAAGTGACCGATCGCACGGCCAACCTCGAAACCGGGGAATCGATGGCCACCACCCGCACCGTGCGCCTGGACGAAGGCGCACGCGCCGACACCTCGCTGCAAGGCCTGGCCAAGCTGCGCACGGTGTTTGCCGCGCGCGGCTCTGTGACGGCGGGCAACAGCTCGCAGACCAGCGACGGCGCAGGCGCCCTGATCCTGGCCAGCGAATCTGCCGTGACGCGCTTCGGCCTCACGCCGCTGGCGCGCTTTGTGAGCTACGCCGCCAAGGGCGTGCCGCCGCACATCATGGGCATTGGCCCCATCGAGGCGATCCCTGCCGCGCTGCGCTATGCCGGGCTCAATCAGCAGGCCATCGACTGGTTCGAGCTGAACGAAGCGTTTGCGGCGCAGTCGCTGGCGGTGATGAACACGCTGGGGCTGGATGCTTCCAAGGTGAACCCGATGGGCGGCGCGATTGCGCTGGGGCATCCGCTGGGGGCGACGGGGGCGATCCGGTCGGCGACGGTGGTGCATGCGCTCAGGCGCAATAAGCTGAAATATGGGATGGTGACGATGTGTGTGGGAATGGGGCAGGGGGCTGCGGGTATTTTTGAGGCGGTTTGATTTGATCGTTGATGCTGTGTGTCTGCTGGGG
>DCVY01000211.1:7020-12074 GCA_002327945.1 Acidovorax delafieldii
AACCACCAAATCAACCACCAAATCATTCCCCCGCACGACGCTCCCCCAGCCCATTTCACGGCACACTTGCAGCATGACTTCCATTCATCCTCTGGACGAGGCATTGCAGCTGTCGTCCTCGACCCCCGGCCAATACGAAGGCACCACCCACCCCGGCTACTGGAACATGATCGGCCCGTTTGGCGGCATCACAGCAGCCACGCTGTTGCAGGCCGTTTTGCTGCATCCAGCGCGTCTGGGCGATCCGTTGTCGCTCACCGTCAACTATGCGGGTGCCCTGGTGGCCGGGCCGTTCACGGTGCAGGCCACGCCGGTGCGCACCAACCGCTCTACCCAGCACTGGACACTGTCGATCCTGCAGGCCGACGCCGAGGGTGCGCAGGTGGTTACCACCACCGCCACGGCAGTGACGGCCGTGCGCCGCGAGACCTGGAGCACGGGCGATGTGCCCATGCCCGGCGTGCCGCGACCGGCAGACCTGCCCGCCATCCTCCCGGACTTTGGTTCGGAGTGGCTCAGCCGCTATGAGATGCGGCCCGTGACCGGGACGCTGCCGCACGCCTGGGACGGCAGCGGCGACCACAGTCTGACCCAGCTGTGGATGCGCGATGCGCCCCCGCGCCCGCTCGATTTTTGTGCGCTGGCGGCGCTGGCCGATGTGTTCTTTCCCCGCGTCTGGTTGCGCCGCGCGCACCGTGTGCCGGCGGGCACCGTGTCCATCACGGTGTACTTTCATGCCAGCGCGGCCCAGTTGCAGGAGACGGGCATGGGCTACCTGCTGGGCCAGGCGCGCGGGCAGGAGTTTCGCAACGGCTTTTTTGACCAGACCGTGCAGCTGTGGAACGAGGCGGGCACTATGCTGGCCACGAGCCACCAGATCGTTTACTACAAAGAGTGAAGGGCGGGCGGCCTTGCATCGGCAAGGCCCCGTCAGCATTCATTTTTCCACCCAGATCCTCCAAAAGACCACCATGACCGAGGCCACCCAGGACATCCTTGTGCACACCGAAGCGGGCGTGACCACCATCACCTTCAACCGTGTGGACAAGAAAAACTCCATCACCACCACCATGTATGCCGCCATGGCCGATGCGCTGGCCGCTGCGCAAGCCGACGCCAGCGTGCGCGTGGTGGTGTTCCAGGGCGATGTGGCCGTTTTCAGCGCCGGCAATGACATTGGCGACTTTCTGCAGCAGCCGCCCGCCACGCAGGATGCGCCCGTGTTCCGCTTTCTGCGCGGAATCGCTGGCTTCACCAAACCCGTGATTGCTGCGGTGTGCGGCCCGGCCGTGGGCATTGGCACCACCATGCTGCTGCACTGCGATCTGGTCTATGCCGGGGACAATGCGGCGTTCTCCATGCCGTTCGTCAACCTGGGCCTGTGCCCCGAGGCGGCATCGAGCCTGCTGGTGCCGCAGATGATGGGCTACCACCGCGCCGCCGAGGCCCTGCTGCTGGGCGAGCCCTTCATGGCCGAGGCCGCGCAAGAGGTGGGCCTGGTCAACCGCGTGGTGCCGCCCACCGAATGCAACGCCGTGGCGCAGGCGCAGGCGCGCAAGCTGGCCGCCAAGCCGCTGTCGGCCCTGATCGAAACCAAGCGCCTCATGAAGCAGGGCCAGGCCCCCCAGGTGCTGGCCGTGATGGCCGAAGAGGGCGCCAGCTTTGGCCGCATGTTGCGCGAGCCCGCCGCGCGCGAAGCCTTTGGCGCGTTCATGGCCAAACGCAAACCCGACTTCAGCAATTGCTGAATTCAGCGCCGCTCAAGTCAGCGGCCGCAGCGGTCGCAGCGGCAGCGTGCCCTGAACCCGCTGGTGTGCCCGTGCAAGTGGTGCAAGTGCCTGCAACCAGCGAACGATTTGGTTACCGATCTTGCGCAAGGCGCGATAGACGAATGTACCGGCGCTCCTACGATGCCTTCTTTTCAAGGAGATCCGATGGCCGTGCAGAACCCCTTTTTTGGCAAGCGTGAAACCGAAACCTTCCAGCCCCGCCACAACCCGGTCAGTCCCAGCAGCAGTGTGAACAGCGTGGCACCCAGTGCCAGNNCCAGCGCCGCCACCGTGGCTGCTGCCAAGGCCCCGGCTGAGAGCAGCGGCAGCAAGCTCACCGTAGGCCCCAACATCAAGCTCAAGGGGGTCGAGATCACTGATTGCGACACCCTGGTGGTGGAAGGCACGGTCGAAGCCACGATGGATTCGCGGGTCATCCAGATTGCCGAGCAGGGCGCGTTCCGTGGCTCGGCCGACATCGACATCGCCGAGATCCGCGGCGAATTCAATGGCACGCTCACCGTGCGCGACAAGCTCGTGGTCTTTGGCACCGGCAGGGTCAGCGGGAAAATCCGCTATGGCAAGCTGGTGGTGGAAGAGGGCGGCCAGCTGTCGGGTGAAATCGAGGTAGGGGTGGGCACCAGTGCCCGTGCTGCGGGCGCTGCGCGGCCCGTGGGTGCAGCGGGGCCGGCCGTGGCGCTGGCCTGACCGGGGGCGTTTCACGGGTTCATCTCCCGCAGTGCCGCGCTGGCGCGGAGGGTTTCAGGACTGCACCGGCAACGGGCGCGGTTGGCCTTCGGCGTCGATGGCCACATAGGTCAGTTGCGCCTCGGTCACCTTCAGGTACTGGCCCTGCTGGGCGATGCGCTCGGCATACACCTCCACATCCACTGTGACAGAGGTGCGGCCGATGCGCGTGATGTGGGAGAAGAACGACAGGATGTCGCCCACGCGCACCGGCTGCTTGAACACGAATTCCTTCACCGCCACCGTCGCCATGCGGCCCCGCGCGTAGCGCGCCGGCAGCACCGCGCCAGCCAAATCCACCTGCGCCATCACCCAGCCGCCGAAGATGTCGCCGTTGGCATTGCTGTCGGCGGGCATGGGGATGACCTTGAGTACCAGTTCGTGGCTGCAAGGCAACGCGGGCGGGGCAAGGGTGGGGGAGGCGATCATAGGCACAATCTCGGTAAAACAACTATCGGAATTGTCCTCCATGCGCCACCACGGCGAGCCTTCTCCCCCCTCTCCTGCTGAAAATCCCGCGCAAAAGCGCTCCGACTGGACCACGCTCTCACGCCTTTTGCCTTACCTGTGGCAATACAAGTGGCGCGTGGTGTTGGCCATCGTGTTCATGGTGGGCGCCAAGGTCGCCAACGTGGGCGTGCCGGTGCTGCTCAAGAACCTGGTCGATGCCATGGCGTTCAAGCCCGGCGACCCGGCCACTGTGCTGGTGGTGCCGGCCGGGTTGCTGCTGGCCTACGGTCTGTTGCGCCTGTCCACCTCGCTGTTCACCGAGCTGCGCGAGCTGGTGTTTGCCAAGGCCACGCAGGGCGCGGCGCGCTCGATTGCCTTGCAAACCTTCGAGCACCTGCACGCCCTCTCACTGCGCTTTCATCTGGAGCGCCAGACTGGCGGCATGACGCGCGACATCGAGCGCGGCGTGCGCGGCATCGAGTCGCTGATCTCGTTCACGCTGTTCAATATCGGCGCCACGCTGATCGAAGTGTTCATGGTGCTGACCATCCTGGCGCTGCGCTTTGATGCCTGGTTTGCGTGGATTACGCTGGCCGCGCTGGCGTGCTACATCACCTTCACGGTGCTGCTGACCGAATGGCGCACGCAGTTTCGCCGCCAGGCCAACGAATTTGATTCGGCCGCACACAGCAAGGCCGTGGATTCGCTGCTCAACTACGAAACCGTCAAATACTTCAACAACGAAAGCTTCGAGGCCCGGCGCTACGACGAGAGTCTGCAGCGCCTGCGTACCGCGCGCCTGAAGGCTCAGGGCACGCTGGCGCTGCTCAATACCGGCCAGCAGCTCATCATCGCCACGGGCCTGGTGGCCATGCTCTGGCGTGCCACGCAGGGCGTGGTCGATGGCCGCATGACGCTCGGTGACCTGGTCATGGTCAATGCCTTCATGATCCAGCTCTACATTCCGCTGAACTTTCTGGGTGTGATCTACCGCGAGATCAAGCAGAGCCTGACCGACCTGGACAAGATGTTCACGCTGATGGATCGCGAGCGCGAGGTGGCCGATGCGCCCGGCGCGCAGCCGCTGGTGGGGCTGTCCCAGCCCACGGTGCGTTTTGCGGATGTGCAATTTGCCTACGACCCTGCGCGGCCCATCCTCAAGGGCATCAGCTTCGAGATTCCGGCGGGCAAGACGGTGGCCGTGGTCGGCCCTTCGGGCTCCGGCAAGTCCACGCTGGCGCGGCTGCTGTTTCGCTTTTATGACATCCAGCAGGGCCGCATCACCATGGCCGGGCAGGAAATCCGCGACGTGACGCAGGCCAGCCTGCGCCAGGCCATTGGCATCGTGCCGCAGGACACCGTGCTCTTCAATGACACGGTGGCCTACAACATCGCCTACGGCCGCCCTGGTGCCAGCCAGGCAGAGATCGAAGAAGTCGCCCGCGCGGCGCGCATCCACGATTTCATCGCTTCCACGCCCAAGGGCTACGCCACCATGGTGGGCGAGCGCGGCCTCAAGCTGTCGGGGGGCGAAAAGCAGCGCGTGGCCATTGCGCGCACCCTGCTGAAAAACCCGCCGGTGCTGATTTTTGACGAGGCCACCTCGGCACTGGATTCGGCCAACGAACGCGCCATCCAGGCCGAGTTGCAAAGCGCCGCGCGCAACCGCACCACGCTGCTCATTGCCCACCGCCTGTCCACCGTGGTCGATGCGCACCAGATTTTGGTGATGGATGCCGGCCAGATCGTCGAGCGTGGCACGCACAGCGAGTTGCTGGCGCTGGGCGGGCGCTATGCCAGCATGTGGGCGTTGCAAAAAGAGAGCCCCCCTGAGTCGCCTTCGGCGCCGTCCCCCTGAGGGGGGCGCCACCCGTGGCCCGGCAAAGCCGGTTCCATGGTGGCACCGACCCGGGGCGCGCCGGTTTCATGCGTTGCGCGCTGGCGGATGGGGGGAAGTCCAACGGCTATCCCATTCCACAGCCCTCTGTTTTCCAGGGTCCTTCTTTGCATTGACCCATGAACCTAAAAACGGCAGTTGGATGCGCCCGCCGGTGCCGTGATCGGGGTGCCAGGCAAGACTGAGCGCTG
>DCVY01000211.1:12123-20035 GCA_002327945.1 Acidovorax delafieldii
ATTTCATGCGGCTTGCGAAGGGATAGAAAGCGGTCAACTGCCGGTTTTAGGTTTATGGGTTACGCACCAGGAGCCTGGACGGGGACGGCGCTGTGTGCGCAGCCGCATCGATGGCGCGTGTTGCGGTGCACGCTCGCCTTCGTGCAGCCCGCGGCGGCACGCGCGGATAATGGGGCGATGGAAACCAAGTGGCTTGAGGATTTTGTCAGTTTGGCGGAGACGCGCAGCTTCAGCCGCTCTGCCCAGCTGAGGCATGTGACGCAGCCGGCTTTTTCGCGCCGCATTCAGGCGCTGGAGGCGTGGGCCGGAACCGATCTGGTGGATCGCAGTTCC
Source organism: Acidovorax delafieldii (assembly GCA_002327945.1). GTDB lineage: Bacteria > Pseudomonadota > Gammaproteobacteria > Burkholderiales > Burkholderiaceae_C > Acidovorax > Acidovorax delafieldii_C. Next base: position 12,457 of record DCVY01000211.1, read on the forward strand.
TACCCCACGCGCCTGACACCCGCGGGCAAGACGCTGTACGACCAGGCACTGGAGATGCTGCAGGCCATGCAGAACACGCGCGCCATGCTGCGCGCGCACACCAGCGCCAGCCGGGACATGATCGAGTTTGCCGTGCCGCACACGCTGGCACTCACGTTTTTTCCGGCATGGGTGTCAAGCCTGCACGAAAAATTCGGCCCCTTCAAAAGCCGCCTCATTGCGCTGAATGTGCACGATGCGGTGATGCGCCTGGTGGAGGGGGGCTGCGACCTGATGATCGCCTACCACCACGCATCGCAACCTTTGCAGCTGGACACCGACCGCTACGAGGTGGTGAACCTGGGGCAAGAGGTGCTGTCGCCCTACAGCAAGCCCGATGCCGACGGGCAGCCGCTGTTTCGCCTGCCAGGGCGCGTGGGCCAGCCGCTGCCCTATCTGGGCTACGCGCCGGGGGCCTATCTGGGGCGCATGACCGAGCTCATCCTCAAAGAATCCGGCACCGCCATTCACCTGGAGCGGGTCTATGAAACCGACATGGCCGAAGGCCTCAAGGCCATGGCGCTGGAAGGCCAGGGCGTGGCGTTTCTTCCGCACAGCGCGGTCAAGAAGGATGTGCGCGCGCGCAAACTGGTGAGCGCGGAACCGCTGGGCCAGGCGGGTCTGCAGATCGTGATGGATGTGCGCGCCTACCGCGAGAAACCCGGCGCAAAAGAAGCTCCGAAAGGCACGGCGCAAGCCCTGTGGATTTATCTGCAGGGCGTGGGATCCAGCCAGGGGTCATAAACCATGTGCATGGTTGCTCGCACATTCGGTATGGGAGGTTCAGGGGGCTGACATTGACGGTCGGCGTGCACGCGGTGCCCCGCAGGTCGCAGCCTTGCTGTGGCACAAAGGTTGCTTGCTGAATTTTCAGGTATTGGCAGGAACGTCGCATGGCAAATGGTCGTCCAATCAGTCTGGTCAACCCTGTTGCAGGCTGACCCCGTCGGTCAGTCGTTTGCAGCGCGGCGCCTGCAACCACCCTGCCGGCCAGGTGCCGTGGTGACCGGCGCGGCAGGTGAACCCGTTGCTGTGGACGGTGCTGCTCGCTCACAATGCGTGTGCAGGCGAGTCTCAGGAATTTCTTTTTTGCTTGACACAAGGAGATGGATATGAAGAAGCATATTTTGGCGATGGCTGTGCTTGCTCTGGCTGCCGGTAGTGCTTTTGCGCAGGTGAATGACACCCTGGCCAAGATCAAGTCGTCTGGCCGCATCACGCTGGGCGTGCGCGAATCGTCGGGCCTGTCGTACACGCTGGGCAATGGCAAGTATGTGGGCTTTCATACCGAGATGGCCGAGCGCATCATCTCCGACCTGCGCAAGCAGCTGGGCCTGTCCGCGCTGGAAACCAGGTACCAGCCTGTCACCTCGCAGAACCGCATCCCGCTGGTGACCAATGGCACGGTGGATCTGGAGTGCGGCTCCACCACCAACAACGCAGCGCGCCAGAAAGACGTGGCCTTTGCAGTGACCACCTATGTGGAAGAAGTGCGCATCGCCGTCAAGGCCAACTCGGGCATCACCTCGATCAAGGACCTCAACGGCAAGAGCGTGGCCACCACCACGGGCACGACCTCGGTGCAGACCTTGCGCAAGAACGAACGCGCGGGCGGCATCGACTTCAAGGAGGTCTATGGCAAGGACCACGCCGACAGCTTCTTGCTGCTGGAAACCGGCCGTGCCGATGCGTTCGTGATGGACGGCTCCATCCTGGCTGCCAACATCTCCAAGGCCAAGAACCCGGCCGACTTCAAGATCGTGGGTGAAGTGCTGTCGGTCGAGCCCATCGCCTGCATGCTGCGCAAGGACGATCCGGCCTTCAAGAAGGCCGTGGACGACAGCATCAAGCGCCAGATCGCCGACGGTTCGCTGGCCAAGCTGTACGACAAGTGGTTCATGCAACCCGTGCCGCCGACCAACACCAGGATCGGTCTGCCGCTGTCGGATGCCACCAAGGCCGCATGGGCCAATCCCAATGACAAGCCCATGGAAGATTACGCCAAGAAGTAACCTCCAGGATTGAGCCGCCCCTTCGGACTGCGGGTTTGAGGGGGCTTTTTTGTTGGACGCCGTCTGCGGTGCCCATGACTCCCCCGTTTGAAGAAGGAAGCCACCTATGAGCTGGGATTGGCAGGTGTTTTGCGAAGACACCCTGGAGCGGCAGGTGGTGCAGGGCTGCTTTGGCAAGGGCGGCGACATCACTTATCTGGACTGGATGCTGTCGGCCTGGGGCTGGACCGTGTCGGTTTCTCTCTCGGCGCTGGCGGTGGCGCTGGTGCTGGGGGCGGTCATTGGCACGCTGCGCACGCTGCAGGACCGGCCCGTTGTGGTGCGGCTGTGCAATACCTGGGTGGAACTGTTTCGCAACATTCCCCTGCTGGTGCAGATTTTTCTGTGGTACCACGTCTTGCCCACCTTGTTTCCGGCCATGCAGGCCGTGCCGGGCTTTGTGCTGGTGGTGCTGGCGCTGGGGTTCTTTACCTCGGCGCGGATCGCCGAACAGGTGCGCTCGGGCATCCAGGCGCTGCCGCGCGGCCAGCGCCATGCCGGCCTGGCCGTGGGCTTCACCACGTTCCAGACCTACCGCTATGTGCTGCTGCCCATGGCGTTTCGCATCATCATTCCGCCGCTGACCAGCGAGGCGATGAACATCTTCAAGAACTCGTCCGTGGCGTTTGCCGTGTCGGTGGCCGAGCTGACCATGTTTGCCATGCAGGCCCAGGAAGAAACCTCGCGCGGCATCGAGGTCTATCTGGCCGTCACGGCCTGCTACATCGTCTCGGCATTTGCCATCAACCGCATCATGGCCTTCATCGAAAAGCGGGCGCGCATCCCCGGGATGGTGCTGGCCGGTGGCGCGGGCGGGGGGCACTGACATGGACTTGGGCCTTGATTTTTCCTTCTACAACTGGGAGCTGATCTCCAATTTCGTGCTCAAGGGGCTGTATTTCAGCCTCCTGCTCACGCTGGTGGCCACTCTGGGTGGCGTGATCTTTGGCACGGTGCTGGCGCTCATGCGCCTGTCGGGCAAGAAGTGGCTTGCGGCGCCCGCCACCATCTATGTCAACGGCATGCGCAGCATTCCGCTGGTCATGGTGATCTTGTGGTTCTTTTTGCTGGTGCCAGCCATCATCGGCCGGCCCATCGGTGCCGAGATGTCCGCAGTGATTACTTTCATTGCGTTTGAAGCCGCCTATTTCAGCGAGATCATGCGTGCGGGCATCCAGTCGGTGCCGCAGGGGCAGGTGTATGCCGGCCAGGCGCTGGGCATGACGTACAGCCAGAACATGAAGCTGGTGGTGCTGCCGCAGGCGTTTCGCAACATGCTGCCGGTGCTGCTCACGCAGACCATCATCCTGTTCCAGGACACCTCGCTGGTGTATGCCATCGGCGCCTACGACATGCTCAAGGGTTTTGAAGTGGCCGGCAAGAATTTTGGCCGTCCCATCGAGGCCTATCTGGCTGCGGCAGTGCTGTATTTCGTGATGTGCTACGCCTTGTCCTGGATGGTCAAGCGCCTGCACCAGAAGATCGCAATTATTCGATGACACCCCCTGAGTCGCTTCGCGCCTTCCCCCTCCAGGGGGACGACGCCGGTAGCCTGGCAAAGCCAGTTCCACGGCGTCCGCTGGCTTCGGCCGTGCCGATTTGACGGCCAGGGCCATGAACAAGTGACACAAGAGCAGAGATTGGAGAAAAAATGATTGAACTCAAAAACGTATCCAAGTGGTATGGCCCCGTGCAGGTGCTGACCGATTGCTCCACCACCATCCAGAAAGGCGAGGTGGTGGTGGTGTGCGGCCCTTCGGGCTCGGGCAAGTCCACGCTGATCAAGACCATCAATGCGCTGGAGCCGTTCCAGAAGGGCGAGATCTATGTGGACGGCGTGGCTGTGCACGACCCCAAGACCGACCTGCCCAAGCTGCGCAGCCGCGTGGGTATGGTGTTCCAGCACTTCGAACTGTTTCCCCACCTGTCGGTGACCGACAACCTCACCATCGCGCAGATCAAGGTGCTGGGCCGCAGTGCCGACGACGCCAACAAGCGCGGTCTCAAAATGCTCGAGCGCGTGGGCCTGATGGCGCACAAGGACAAGTTCCCAGGGCAGCTCTCGGGCGGCCAGCAACAGCGCGTGGCCATTGCACGGGCGCTTTCCATGGACCCCATCGTGATGCTGTTCGACGAGCCCACCTCGGCGCTCGACCCCGAAATGGTCGGCGAAGTGCTGGATGTGATGGTGGGCCTGGCGCACGAAGGCATGACCATGATGTGCGTGACCCACGAAATGGGGTTTGCCCGCAAGGTGAGCAACCGCGTGATCTTCATGGACGTGGGCGGCAAGATTCTGGAGGATTGCTCCAAGGATGATTTCTTCGGCAACCCCGAAGCCCGCAAGCCACGCACCAAGGACTTCCTCAACAAGATCCTGCAGCACTGAGAACGTGAACGTTAAGATGCCCTGGGCCGGAATCCCCCGGCGCGCGGCCTCAATGCCCTGAACGAGATACTGAAAATGAAGCCACCCGTGGTCATTACCGCCGAACTGACGCCCGAAAACGCCCAGGCGCTGGCGCGCTTCGTCAAGAACATCAGCCATGAGGCCATCCGGGCTTGTTCCCGCGACGACGCGGAAACCTTCCTCGTGCGCGACGCCCTCGATTCGCTGCGCGAAGCACTGGATCTGGCCGGTTTTGATCCCGAATAAACCCCACTGCTTGCGCCAGCCGGGCGGGGCTGGCAAATACCCGGTGGCGGCGGGGTGATGGGACAATAGCGACCATGACTGCCGCACCAGACACCCTCACCCTCACCCGCCCCGACGACTGGCACCTGCATGTGCGCGACGGCGAGCCACTGCACACTGTGGTGCCGCACACCGCCGCCCAGTTCGGCCGCGCGATCATCATGCCCAACCTGCGCCCACCCGTGACCACGGCGCAGCAGGCGCTGGACTACAAGGCGCGCATTCTGGCCGCCGTGCCTGCCGGTGTGCAGTTCGAGCCGCTGATGACGCTCTACCTCACCGACAACCTGCCACCCGAAGAAATCGCGCGCGCCCAGGCTGCCGGCGTGGTCGCCGCCAAGCTCTACCCGGCCGGTGCCACCACCAACAGCGATGCGGGCGTGACCAACCTGCGCAAGACTTACAAAACGCTCGAAGCCATGCAAAAGGCCGGCCTGCTGCTCTTGGTGCATGGCGAAGTGACCAGCAGCGACATCGACCTGTTCGACCGCGAGGCCGTGTTCATCGAGCAGCAACTCATCCCGCTGCGCCGCGACTTCCCCGAGCTGAAAATCGTCTTCGAGCACATCACCACCCAGGATGCGGCCGACTACGTGGCAGGCGCCGATCGTTTTACCGCTGCCACCATCACAGCGCACCACCTGCTGTACAACCGCAACGCCATCTTCACCGGCGGCATCCGCCCGCACTACTACTGCCTGCCCGTGCTCAAGCGCGAAACGCACCGCGTGGCCCTGGTGCGGGCCGCCACCAGCGGCAGCAGCAAGTTCTTCCTGGGCACCGACAGCGCGCCACACCCTGCGCACCTCAAAGAGCACGCCACCGGCTGCGCCGGTTGCTACACCGCGCACGCCGCCATCGAGATGTATGCCGAGGCGTTCGACAATGCAGGCGCACTCGACAAGCTCGAAGGCTTTGCCAGCTTTCACGGCCCCGATTTCTACAACCTGCCGCGCAACACCGGCACCATCACCCTGCGCCGCGAAAGCTGGACGCCGCCCGACAGCTTCGCCTTTGGCGAGGCCGAGCTCAAGCCCCTGCGCGCGGGCGAAGCGCTGCCGTGGCGGCTGGTGTAGAGCGCATCGACTGGCGCGCCGCCTGGTTGGCGCCCTGGCGGGCCCCTGGCGAACCGGTGGTGCAGCAAGTTTTGCAGGGCGACACCGTGCACAGCGCGCTCCAGGCAGCGCCGCAGGGGGTGAGCGTGCCCATTCGCTTTGTCCCCCAGGCCGACTTGCCCCATGGCACCGCCTACGAGCAGTTCATTTTCGACACCGGCTGCGTGCCCACGCGCGACAACCTGCATGACTTTTTCAACGGCCTGGTCTGGCGGCAGTTTCCGCTGACCAAGCGGCGGCTGAACCAGTTGCAGGCGCAGGCGATTGCCGCCCAGGGCGTGGGAGCGGTGCGCGGGCCCTTGCGCGATGCGCTCACGCTGTTCGACGAAAACGGCGCTGTGCTCGACGCGCCCGCGCCGCTGTGGAGTGCGCTGCGTGCGCGCGACTGGCACCGGCTCTTCATCGACCTGCGGCCACTGTGGGCACAGGCCCGGCTGGTGCTGGTGGGCCACGCGCTGATGGAAAAACTGGTTTATCCACGAAAAAGCATCACCGCGCACGTCTATCAAGCGCCGGCAGCTATTGAATCAATAGCGAGTCTGGATCGGTGGCTGGCCCGCGAACTGCAGCCGCAGGCGTGGTCGCGCAAGCCCTTCGTTCCTTTGCCTGTCATGGGGGTACCGGGCTGGTGCCACGAGAACGAGAACTTTTCCTTCTATGATGATTCTTCCGTATTCCGCACCCTCGCGGCACGCCCTGCTTGAAGGGACTGGTGGCAACCCCCATCTGCAAACCCTCGCGCTCTGACAACCCTGCATCTCTGTGGAAGCACCATGAAAAGAATCGTCCTGTTCCTTTTGACCAACGTGGCCGTGGTGGCCGTGCTGGGCATTGTTGCCAGCCTGCTGGGCGTCAACCGCTACCTCACGGCCAACGGCCTGGACTTGGGCGCGCTGCTGGGCTTTGCCTTTGTCATGGGGTTTGGCGGCGCCATCATCTCGCTGCTGATCAGCAAGCCCATGGCCAAGTGGAGCGCGGGCGTGCAGATCATCGAGCAGCCGCGCAATGCCGATGAAGCCTGGATTGTGGAGACTGTGCGCAAGTTTGCCGACAAGGCCGGCATCGGCATGCCCGAGGTCGGCATCTTCGAGGGCGACCCCAATGCCTTTGCCACGGGTGCGTTCAAGAATTCGGCGCTCGTGGCGGTGTCCACGGGCCTGCTGCAGGGCATGACACGCGAGGAAGTGGAGGCCGTGATCGGCCACGAGGTGGCCCACATCGCCAACGGCGACATGGTCACCATGACGCTGATCCAGGGCGTGATGAACACCTTTGTGGTGTTCCTGTCGCGCGTGATCGGCTACGCGGTGGACAGCTTCCTGAACAAGAACAACGAGAACCGCTCGGGCCCCGGCATCGGCTACATGGTCACCACCGTGGTGCTCGACATCGTGCTGGGCTTTGTGGCCGCCATCATCGTGGCCTGGTTCTCGCGCCAGCGCGAGTTCCGCGCCGACGCGGGCGCCGCGCAACTCATGGGCCGCCGTCAGCCCATGATCAACGCCCTGGCCCGCCTGGGTGGCATGCACCCCGCCGAGTTGCCCAAGAGCATGGCCACCATGGGCATTGCCGGTGGCATTGGCAAGCTGTTCAGCACCCACCCGCCGATTGAAGAGCGCATTGCCGCGCTGCGGAACGCGCAACAGGGCTGATCAGCCTAGCAGCCTGTCGGACTTAAA
>DCVY01000114.1 GCA_002327945.1 Acidovorax delafieldii
GCGTGGCAATTTCGCGCACCAGCGTACTGCTGATGAATTGGTGTTGGCTGCTGGGTGCGAGGAACACCGTTTCGATGTGCGGCACCAGCGCGCGGTTCATGCCCGCCAGCTGGAATTCGTAGTCGAAATCGGTGCCCGAGCGCAGGCCGCGCAGCATGGCCGTGCCGCCGCGCGCAGCGGTGAACTCGGTCACCAGGCCCTCAAAGGGCTCGACGCTCACCTGCGGGCAGTCGCGCAGCGCCTCGCGCGCCATGTCCATGCGCTCGTCCAGGCTGAACAGGGTCTTCTTGTGGTGCGCAATGGCCACCGCCACGATCACCCGGTCAAACAGCTGCGTCGCGCGGCGCACCATATCTTCATGGCCCAGGGTGATGGGGTCGAAGGTTCCAGGGTAAATGGCGAGCACGTTCTGGGCCATGGCGCGGTTGTCTCCGATAAGGTAGTTGGTTGGGCCCCGGCCCCACAGGGGCCTGCCGGGCCGCGTGGGCGCATTATCCTAAAACCGGCAGTTGACCGCTTTGTATCCCTTCGCAAGCCAATAGCGAATCAGCGCTGCATTGTCAGTCCTGCGGTCGCCGCCGGAGCAAATGCGCATGCACCGCACCGGCCTTCAGGTGGCGGTACACGGTCAGTNNCTGCAGGCTGTGCAACTGCGCCACCAGGGCAGGGTCATTTTCTACCAGTTGCACGGCGGCGGCGCCGCGCGAGGCGGCCTCCAGCCCCAGCGCGCCAGTACCGGCAAACGCATCCAGGCAATGCCAGCCGGTGAGGTCCTGGCCCAACCAGTTGAACAGGGTTTCGCGCACACGGTCGGGCGTGGGGCGCAGGCCGGGGCGCTGGGCCACAGGCAGGCGGGTGCGCTTCCATTGCCCGCCGATGATGCGGATTTCGCCCGCGCCCTTGGGGACTGGGTCTTTCTTTGCACTGTTCTTGGCGCCTTTTTTGACCTCTTGGGCGTTGTGTTCTGCTGCCGGGACGTTTTTGGCGGGACGGGCCAGGCGACCGCCGGGCAGGGACTCCAGGCGCAAATTGGAACGGCTCATGGCTGGCCTCCCACGATCACGGTGACCATGCGCTCGGGCTGCAGCTTGCGCGCCATGGCGGCGCGGATGTCGGCCACGGTGAGCGCCTCGACCCGCTTTGTCCAGTGGTCCAGGTAGTCGAGCGGCAGCCCGTTCCAGGCGATGTTGGCCACGTTGCCCAGCAGTTTCTTGTTGCTGTCGATGCGCAGCGCAAAGCCGCCGATCAGGTTGTCCTTGGCGGCACGCAACTCGGACTCGGTGGGGCCTTCGCGCACATAGCGGGCGAGCACGTCGCGCGCCACCTGCACGGCCTGCGCGGCTTGGTCGGGCCGGGTTTGCAGGCCGAGGGTGAAGGCACCCGCATGCAGGCCGGGTGCAAAGCTGCTGTACACGCTGTAGCTCAGGCCGCGCTTTTCGCGCACCGCATGGGTCAGGCGTGAGGTGAAGCCCCCGCCGCCCAGTATGTGGTTGCCCACCAGCAGCGCCAGAAAGTCAGGGTCGCGGCGCGCAAAACCCGGCTGGCCGATCAGCACATGGGCCTGGGCCGAGGCGAAGGGGATGCGCTGCTCGACCGGCGCAGCCAGCGCGGCCACTTCGGGCACGGCCGGCAGCGGGGCGCATTCGGCTGGCGTGCGCGGCGCCAGGCGCGACAGCAGCGTGGCCACCAGGGTCTGCGCCTGGGCGCGGTTGACGGCGCCCACGATGCTCACGCGGGCGCGGCAGGCGGCAACGGTGCGCACATGAAAGGCCTGCATGTCGGCCACTTCGATGCGCGCCAGCGTGTCTTCGGTGACCCGCTGGCCATAGGGGTGGCTGCCGTACACCGCAGTGGCAAAGGCTTCGCCCGCCAAGGTGGCCGGGCGGGTGCGGGACTCTTTGATGCTGGCGCTCCAGCGGGCGCGATCGCGCTGCCAGATATCAGCCGGCCAGCTCGGCTCGCCCATCTGGCGGGCGGCCAGCAGCGCAGCGCGTTGCAGCAGCGCGGGGTCGGTCAGGGAGCGCAGCGAAAAGTGCAGCGCATCGCTGCCGGCGCTGGCATCGAAGCTGGCGCCCAGGTCGGCCCAGGCCTCGCCCAGCGCGTTTTCGTCGAGCGGCGGCGCAGCGCCCTCGCCCGCCATGGCCAGAACGCCCTTGGAGGCCATCAATGCCACGGCACTGGCCAGGCCGGCCTGTTCGGCCGGGTCACGGCGGCTGCCGGCGTCAAAGTCAAGCTGCACATCCACCATGGGGATGACGGGGCTTTCCACCAGCCAGACCTGGGCGCCGTTGGCTTCGGTCCAGTGCTGGATGGGTAGCAAGGCCCAGGCAGGATTGGCACCAAACAGGGTTCCAGCGCTTATCAATAAAGCGCTGGCAGCTATTTTTTTCATAGTGATCATGCAATGCCTCGGGGTGCGGGTTCAGTGGCGCGTGGCGCCATCTGCCGGTGCAGCGCGCCGGGGTTTGGCATCGAGCGGCTGCGGCAGCAGCGTGGCCACCGTGAGCTGGTCGTCGCCAAAATACCGGGCCGCCACCTGCTGCACCTGCTCGGGCGTCACAGTGCGCAGCAGGGCCAGCAGGCGTTCTTCGGCATCGAGCGGCAGGCCCTGCACCCAGTTGCTGCCCAGATCCTGGGCCTGCCCGTGCACCGAGTCGCGCTGGTACACGGTCGAGGCGATCCACTGTGTTTTGACGCGCGACAGTTCGGCCTCGCTCACGCCCTCCCGGGCCACGCGGGCCACTTCGGCGCGCAGGGCGTCCTCGACCTGCTGCGCCGTCTTGCCCTCGGCGGGCACGCCGCTGAGCAAAAACAGGCTGGGGCCGCGCCCCATCACCATGGCCGAGCTGCCGGCACTGTCGGCCACGCGCTGGGGGCCCTGGCTCAGGGCGCGCTCCAGACGTGCGCCGTCGTAACCGCTGAGCACGGCCGACAGCACCATCAGCGCCAGGGCATCGCTATCCCCATCGGTGAGCGCATCGACCCGCTCCATGCTGGGCACGCGAAACGCCAGGGCCACATAGGCCTGTTCCGCCGGGGCCTTGACGGCCACGCGGCGCAGGCCCTGCTGGGCAGGTTCAGTGCGCGGCTTGCGCGCCGGCACGGCGCGGGCGGGCAGGCGGCCATAGTATTTTTCGGCCAGCGTGCGCACCTGGGCCACATCCACATCGCCGGCCACCACCACGGCCGCGTTGCCGGGCACATACCACCGGCGGTGGAAATTGCGCACGTCATCGGGCGTCATGGCATCGAGGTCGCTCATCCAGCCCACCACCGGGCGGCGGTAGGGCGAGGCCACATAGGTGGTGGCAAAAAGCTGCTCGGCCAGCACGGCACGGGGCTGGTCTTCGGTGCGCAGGCGGCGCTCTTCCTTGACCACCTCGATTTCCTTTCTGAACTCGGCGTCGGGCCACTGGTTGTGCGCAAAGCGGTCGGCCTCCAGGCGCATCACGTCTTCCAGGCGGTTGGCCGGAATCTGTTGGTAGTAGCCCGTGTAGTCGCGGCTGGTGAAGGCGTTCTCCTGGCCGCCCAAGGCCGCCACGCGGCGCGAAAACTCGCCCGGCGGCACGGTTTTGCTGCCCTTGAACATCATGTGTTCGAGCACATGGGCCACGCCCGATGTGCCATCGACCTCGTCCATGGAGCCCACGCGCAGCCACACCATGTGCATCGCCGTGGGTGCACGCCGGTCGGGCTGCACGATGAGTTGCATGCCGTTGGACAGCGTGAATTGCTGCGCCCCCGATGCCGTGGCAGCCTGTGCAGGCAAGGCCGCCGACGGGTTGGCGCAAGAGGGTGCGGAAAGGGTTGTGCAAGCAGGGGTTTGCGCCCCAGCACTCAGGCAGGCCAGCAGGCCCAGAAGGGTGAAAGCGCGTTTCATAGAATGGAGTGATTCTAAGTACCTAACAATGTTCAGTTTTTTCAAGAAAAAACCCGCCCCCACGCCCGCGCAGCCCGCTGCGGCTGCGCCTGCAACCCCTGCTGTGCCGGATGTTCCGCCCGCACCACCGGCGGCAATAGCAACAACGGAACAGGCCATTGCCGCGCCGGCACCATTGCCCGAGCCCGCCACCGCAGCCCCACCGGCGGCCAGCGGTGGCTTTGGCTGGCTGCGCAACCCCTTCGCTGCCAAGCCGCCCGTGCCTGCACCTGAAACCACCTCGGTGCTTGCACCGCCACCGGCCACGGTGCCAGTATCGGTGCGGACGTCTGCGCCTGAGCCGACGCCCGCACCGCCCTTGCCTGCGGCCCCGGCACCCACACCGGCAGGGCCACCGCCCACGCCCGCCGAACGCACGGGCTGGCTCAACCGCCTCAAGGCCGGCCTGCGCAAGACGGGTTCGAGCATCGCCACCGTCTTCACCGGCACCCAGATCGACGATGCGCTGTATGAAGAGCTGGAAGAGGCGCTGCTGCTGGCCGACACCGGCGTCAAGGCCACGCAGTGGCTGCTGACCGATCTGCAGCGCCGTGTCAAGGAAACCAAGACCACCGACCCCGCCGCCGTGAAAGGGCTGCTGGCCGATGCATTGGCCGACTTGCTGCGGCCACTGGAGAAAGCGCTGGTCATCGGCGAACACACACCCACCGTGATCATGGTGGCCGGCGTCAACGGCGCGGGCAAGACCACCTCCATCGGCAAGCTCACCAAGCACCTGGCCAACGAAGGGGCCAGCGTGCTGCTGGCCGCAGCGGACACCTTCCGCGCTGCGGCGCGCGAACAGCTCGGTGTATGGGCCGACCGCAATCTGGTCGAGATCGTGAGCCAGGAAGGCGGCGACCCCGCCGCTGTGAGCTTTGACGCCGTCACCGCAGGCCGCGCGCGCGGCAAGGACGTGGTGCTGGTGGACACCGCCGGGCGCCTGCCCACGCAGCTGCACCTGATGGAAGAGCTGAAAAAAATTCGCCGCGTGGTCACCAAGGCCGACGCCACCGCACCGCACGAGGTGCTGCTGGTGATCGACGGCAACACCGGCCAGAATGCACTGGCCCAGGTGCGCTCGTTCGACGACGCGCTGCAAATCACCGGACTCATCGTGACCAAGCTTGATGGCACGGCCAAGGGCGGCGTGCTGGCGGCCATTGCGCAGGAACGGCCCATTCCGGTGTATTTCATCGGCGTGGGCGAAAAGCTGGAAGACCTTGAAACCTTCAACGCACGCGAATTTGCGCAGGCGCTGCTGACCTGAGAGGCTCAAGCCCAAGCAGATCGCAGCCCCTGCGGGAGCAGCGGTCCGCTGCGCACTTCATCCGCCGTCTGCCGCTTGTGCTCGCTGCTCCCCGGTGGTCACCTCGCCCTCGACCCAGCGCACATAGGCAGGCGTGGCCTGCAGTGCCTGCACCACCAGTTGCGGCAGCGTGTAGGGGTGCAACGACTCCAGCAGCGCCAGCAAGGCGCCCGTGGCGCGCGGCAGGGTCTTGCAGACCAGCCGCCACTCCGCTTCTTCCTGCAGGGCGCCCTGCCATTGGTAATGCGAGGTGATGGCCTCCACCTGCACACAGGCCGCCAGCCGCGCCTGCACACAGGCCTGCGCCAGCCGGCGCGCATCTGCCGCGCTGGCCACGGTGGTGGTGACCATGTTCAGTGCCTGTGCGTCCATCTGTATTGCCATAGAAAACTCTTAGGGATGACCTGCATCACCCTCGCGTGTCGGTGGTAGTGCGGATCGGGATGGGCCGCAAGGCGTCTTTGTGCAGCCAATGAGCCAATGAACCAATAGCCGGGCTATGGGGCTGCAAATCCGGGAAAAACTGTCCTCGCTGGGGCCGATTTGGGTGAAACCTTCGGTTTTCGCTGATCGACGCTCCAGGTTCGACAGCTTCCTGGGAACTCCTGCCTGCGAAATGGCTCCACGGCATTGTGAAAGGGGCATTTTTTGCTCACGTATCAATAGCTTGTTGGGCATGCTCATGCTGCGCCAAGTCACAATTTAAATCATTTTTTTGATGCAGGACACATCAGAACAGCCAGACGGGAACTCCGGGCTTAGCACTCCCTCTAACAGAGTGCTAACATAAAAGCTTAGAGGAAAGGATTCCCGGAATGAAACTTCCATCTGGAACCGCAGCGACGACTTTGGCACCCGCCAGCCCATGGGCGCTGGTGCCGCCCTTGGGCAATCTGGATGCCTATATTTCGGCCGTCAATCGCCTGCCCCTGCTCACCCACGAGGAAGAGCAGACCTATGCCCGCCAGTTGCGCGACCACAATGATGTGGATGCCGCCGGTCGGCTGGTGATGTCGCATCTGCGCCTCGTGGTGTCGATTGCACGCCAGTACCTCGGCTACGGCCTGCCCCATGGCGATCTGATCCAGGAAGGCAACGTGGGCCTGATGAAGGCCGTCAAGCGCTTCGACCCCGACCAGGGCGTCCGCTTGGTGAGCTATGCCATGCACTGGATCAAGGCCGAGATCCACGAATACATCCTGAAAAACTGGCGCATGGTGAAGGTGGCCACCACCAAGGCGCAGCGCAAGCTGTTCTTCAATCTGCGCTCCATGAAGCAGGGATTCAAGGCCGATGCGGCGGCAGCCGATGCAGGCACGCACCGCGACTCCCTGTCCGACCACGAAATCGACTCCGTAGCCGCGCAGCTCAATGTCAAGCGCGAAGAAGTCATCGAAATGGAAACCCGTATGGCGGGCGGCGATGTGCTGCTGGACCCCGCCCCATCGGACGATGGCGAGCAGGCCTTTGGCCCCATCGCCTACCTGGCCGACGCCTCGCACGAGCCCACCGCGATGATCGAATCGCGCCAGCGCGATGAACTGGCCACCGATGGCATTGCCACGGCACTGGCCAGCCTGGACGAGCGCAGCCGCCGCATCGTGGAAGAGCGCTGGCTCAAGGTCAACGACGATGGCAGTGGCGGCATGACGCTGCACGACCTGGCCGCCGTCTATGGCGTGAGCGCCGAGCGCATTCGCCAGATCGAGGTGGCTGCCATGAAGAAGATGAAAGTCGCGCTGGCCGAATACGCCTGAG
>DCVY01000074.1:0-1801 GCA_002327945.1 Acidovorax delafieldii
CTGGAACTGCTGGACCGCGAAATCTCCGACGCCAAACGCCAGACCCTGGCGCCCGAGCGCGCCAAGGAGCTTGAACTGGCGCGCAAGAAATTGTTCGTGGAGGTGCGCAATTTTGTCGAGCGCAAACTCGCGCTCTTCGGCACGGCACCGACGCGCCAGTTGCACGACGACTTCCTGCAAACGCAAAAGCTCTCCAACATCGAAAAGCGCGATTTCGCGCGCATGCACGCCATCGTCAGCAAAATCGCCAAGCGGCTGGCCGAGCGCCACTCGCGGCGCAAGAAAAAGCGGGTGCGCGGCCAGCTCGACTTTCGCAAGACCCTGCGCAAGAACGCGGCCTACGACGGCGTGATGTTCGAGACCTTCTGGCGCTCCAAGGTGGTGGACCGGCCGCGCGTGGTGGCCATCTGCGACGTCAGCGGCTCAGTGCGCCAGTACGCGCGCTTTTTGCTGCTGTTCCTGCACAGCCTGGGCGAGCAGGTGAGCGACGTGCGCAGCTTCGCTTTCACCAACCACCTGGTGGACGTGAGCGACACCTTCGAGCTGCTGCCGGTCGAGCAAGCGGTCGACAAAGTGATGCAGGCCGTGGGCGGCAGCGGCACCGACTACGGGCAAACCCTGCTCGATATTGAAGAACAATTGCTGGGCGACATCGACCGCCGCACCACGGTGCTGATCCTGGGCGACGCGCGCAACAACCGCGGCGAGGCGCATGTCGAGGTCATGAAGCAGCTTTATGAGCGCGCGCGCCGGGTGATCTGGCTCAACCCCGAGCCCACCTCGTTCTGGGGCCTGGGCGACTCGGAGATGAAGCGCTACGCCCCCTACTGCCACATCGCGCGCGAATGCAATTCGCTGGCCCACCTGGAAAGCACGCTGGACGCCTTGCTGCGCACCCACTCGGCCAGCGCCTGAAGCCCATCCCACCCACGCTCAAAGGACACTGCCCATGGCCCGCCCCACATTGCAACTCCACCCCCGCAAAGAGCCGGTCACCGCACACCCCGCCGCCACCCTGCTGCTGCTGCGTGATGGCGCGCTGGGCGTCGAAGTGCTGATGACCCGGCGCTCGCCAAACGCCAGCTTCTTGCCCGGCGCCTATGTGTTCCCCGGCGGGCGCGTGGATGCCGACGACCACCAGGCGCATGCACTGGCGCGCGCGCCCAATGCGGGCGGACGCTACCGCACGGCGGCGCTGGCGGCGCTGCGGGAAACCTTCGAGGAACTGGGCATCCTGCTGGCGGTGCAGGCCGATGGCCAGCCCATCACCCGCACCCACCTTCAAGCGCTGGACCGCAGCCAGGCGCTGTACCCGCAACTGCAAAGCCGGGGCTGGTCGCTGGCGCTCGATCAGGCACGCATGCTGGCCTGCTGGACCACCGACCGCAGCGTNNCCCAAGCGTTTCGACACCGCCTTCTTTGCCGCGCGGATGCCCGACCAGCAGGAGCCGGTGGCCGACGAAATGGAACAGTTCGAGCCCGTCTGGGTCAGGCCCCAGGATGCACTGACGCAGCACCAGGCCGGCAACTTTTTCATGATCTTTCCAACCATCCGCACCCTGCACTGGCTGGCGGATTTCGAGCAGGCCGAGCAGGCCCTGGCGGCCTGTACTGAAGACGTGCCACTGTGGAACTCCTGCCCTCGGGGTGGTCTGGTCGGCGGTCAAGCGCAGCGCTTCATGGAGCATGAAGCGCCGTACGGCGAGCTCGCGCTGGTCTGCCCGGATGGCCAGCTCGAGCACCCGCTGGACTGGCAGCACGAGCGGCCGGTGCCCCTGTTGCGGCACCTGCATCGCCTCAC
>DCVY01000074.1:1813-6181 GCA_002327945.1 Acidovorax delafieldii
CGCCTGCTGGCGTTCACGGCGGGCAAGATCACGGCCATCGTCTGCACCCACTCGCACCCGGACCACTCCCCCGCCGCGCAGCCGCTGGCCCAGGCCTGCGCCCGCCTGACGGGCCAGACACCGCCGGTGCTGGGCCTGGCCAGCGCCGCCACCGCCCGCACCACAGCAGCCTTCGCCCCCGACCGCGCGCTGGCCGACGGCGAGCGCCTGATGCTGCACAGTGGCGAGCACCACAGCACCCTGCGCGTGGTCCATACCCCAGGGCACGCAGCCAACCACCTCTGCCTCATCCTCGAAGAAGACGGTCTGCTGTTCTCGGGCGACCACATCCTCAGCGGCAGCACCACCATCATCGACCCGCCCGACGGCGACATGAGCGCCTACATCGATTCGCTGGACCGCCTGGCGCAGGCCTGCGAAAAGGACGGTATCGAATTCATCCTGCCGGCGCACGGCCACGCCATCGGCTGGGCTGCGCAGTCCATTGCGCAGCTCAAGGAGCACCGCCTGCGGCGCGAGGCCAGGGTGCTGGCGGCCATGCGCGCCGTCCCGCAAGGCGGACTGGACGACTGGCTGCCGCTGGTCTATGACGACACCCCCGCAGCGCTCTGGCCACTGGCGCGCCGTTCATTGGCGGCCCATGTGCAACGCATCGAGCAACTGGCGATGCTTTGAACCCCCTACGCTTTTTAGACAACCCACAGGAGCCCAATTTGAATACCAACGCCCCCCACCTTGACCGCATCGCCGCTTTCAAGCAAAGCTGGAACGACAACTCCTTTCTGAAGGCGCAAGGGCTGGAAGTGGAAGAAACAGCCGTCGGCCGAGCCATTGTGCGACTGCCCAAAGCCCTCCCCAGCCAACGCGGCGGCGGCGGTTCGGACACCGTGCTCAATGGCGGCGTCATCTCCTATATGTTTGACGGCGCGCTGGGCTGGGCCATCATCTCCTCGCTGCTGGCCATGCCCGAGGCGGTCGACATTGACCCCTTCGAGCTGCGCCAGTTCACGATCAACCTCGACATCACCTTCCTCAACGCCGCTGTGGGCGACAGCTTTGAGGCGCGCGGCAAAGTGGTGCGCATCAGCCGCACAACGGCATTTGCCGAAGGGGAGTTCCTGGATTCCAATGGCACCGTCTGCGCCACCGCCAAGGGTATCTGGCGCGTGTTCTGGCCGCGCAGTATGGCCACCACACCGCGTTGAGCCAACTCCCCCCAATAAAAAAACCGGAGACATTCATGAACCAAACCACCCTTCGCATTGGCAGCGCCTCGGGCTTCTGGGGCGACTCTGAATTCGCCGCCGCCCAACTGGTGCGGCACGGCAACATCGACGTCCTGGTGTTCGACTACCTGGCCGAAATCACCATGTCGCTGCTCAGCCGCGCCAAGGCCAAAGACCCGGCACTGGGCTATGCACCGGATTTCGTGACCACCCTCCAGCCCCTGATGAAGGAACTGAAGTCGCGCGGCATCAAGGTCATTGCCAACGCGGGCGGCGTCAACCCGTCCGCCTGCCGCGCCGCGCTGGTGGCGGCAGCCCAGGCCGAAGGGGTCGATCTGAAAATCGCCGCCGTGCTGGGCGACGACCTGATGCCCCAGGTGGAGGCCCTGCGCGCAGCCGGCACCCCAGAGATGTTCGCGGGCAGCCCCTTTCCACCCAAGGTCATGAGCGCCAACGCCTATCTGGGTGCCTTCCCGATCGCCGCGGCGCTCGATGCCGGCGCCGACGTCGTGGTCACGGGCCGCTGCGTCGACAGCGCGGTCACGCTGGCGCCGCTGATCCATGCCTTTGGCTGGACCGCCGCCGACCACGATCTGCTCGCGCAGGGCAGCCTGGCCGGCCACCTGATCGAGTGCGGCACGCAGGCCACCGGCGGCAACTACACCGACTGGGACTCGGTGCCGGGCTGGGACGACATGGGCTTTCCCATCGCCGAGTGCCGCGCCGATGGCAGCTTCATCATCACCAAGCCCGAAGGCACCGGCGGGCTGGTCTGCCCCTCCACGGTCGGCGAGCAGATGCTCTATGAAATCGGCGACCCGCGCGCCTACATCCTGCCCGATGTGGTGTGCGACTTCACCGGCGTGACGCTGACGCAGGTCGGCCCCGACCGCGTCGAGGTCAAGGGCGCGCGCGGCCTCCCGCCGACCGATCAGGCCAAGGCCAGCNNGCCGGCGCCAAGGCGCAGCGCGTGGGCGCCGCCATGCTGGCGCGCATGCGGCGCCACTACAGCGAGCGCGGCTGGCCCGACTTCACCGAAACCTGTGTCGAGGCCATCGGCGCCGAAGACACCTACGGCCCCCACGCGCGGCCCGATGCGCGCGAAGTGATGCTCAAGGTCGGCGTGCGCCACCCGGTCAAGGACGCGCTCGAACTGTTTTCGCGCGAAGTGGCGCCAATGGCCCTGATGTCGGCCCCGGCCATCACGGGCTTCACCGGCGGCCGGCCCAAGGTACAACCGGTGGTTCGGCTGTTCTCCTGCCTGGTGCCCAAGACCCAGGTGGCCGCGCGCATCGACATGGGCGACCAGACCGTGGCGGCACCGCCATGGCTCGGCAAACCGTTCGACCCGGCAACCCTGCCCCAGGTCGGCGGCCCGCTGCCTGCCGCCGGCGCCTTTGCGCGCGGCACGCGCACGGTACCGCTGGTGCAACTGGCCTGGGGCCGCAGCGGCGACAAGGGCGACGCCGCCAACATCGGCATCCTGGCGCGCAAACCCGATTACCTGCCCTTCATCCGCGCCGCCCTGACCGAGCAGGCGGTGGCAGCCTGGTTCGCCCACCTCGTCAAGGGCAGCGTGCAGCGATTCGATTTGCCCGGCACACACGCGCTGAACTTTCTGATGCACGAAGCCCTGGGCGGCGGCGGCATCGCTTCGGTTCGCATGGACTCGCAGGGCAAAGCTTTTGCGCAGATGCTGCTCGATTTCCCAGTCCCGATTCCAGCCGACCTGGCACTTTGACAAATTCGCCCCCACCCCCTCATCCAAGACGGAGACACACACCATGAACACCCCGGCCACCACCGCCATAGCCAGCACCGCTTCCGCGGCCCTGCGCGATCGCATCCGCGACGTGCAGGAAGCTGCCCGCGGCGTCACCACCCTGTACCCGCGCAGCTACATCCTGCAGTGCATCAAGGAAGACCGCTTCCCCGACGAGCTGTGGCAAAAGCTCGGCGAATTCGGCCTGCTCGGCCTGTCCGTCCCGGAAGAGTACGGCGGCTCCGGCGGCGGCGTGCTGGAGATCACCGCGCTCAATGAAGCCTTGGCGCTGGCCGGCGTGCCCACGCTGTTCCTGGTCGTCACCGGGCTGGGCCGGGTGCCGATCATGCGCCACGGCACCCCCGAGCAGATCAAGAAATACGTCACGCCCACCTGCACCGGCGAGAAGAAACTGTGCTTTGCCATCACCGAACCCAATGCCGGCACCAACAGCTTTGCCATGACCACGCTGGCCACACCGAATGCGAAGGGTGGCTGGACGCTCAACGGGCAAAAAGTGTTCATCTCCGGCGCACGCGATGCCGACTACATGCTGGTGATCGCCCGCACCGCCAAGGCCAGCGAAGTCAAGCACCGCACCGACGGCATCTCGCTGTTTGTGCTCGACATGAAAACGCCCGGCATCCAGCTGACGCAACTCAACATCCAGGTCGAAACCGCCGAGCGCCAGTACATGGTGTTCTTTGACAACGTCGAGCTGCCCGCCGACGCGCTGATCGGCGAAGCCGGCAAGGGTGCCAAGCTGATGTTCGAAGGCCTGAACTCCGAGCGCCTGCTGGCCGCCGGCGCGGCGCTGGGCCTGGGCGACTACGCGCTGGCCAAGGCGGTGGCTTATGCCAATGATCGCAAACCCTTCGGCAAACCGATCGGTTCCTACCAGTCATTGCAGCACCGCATGGCGCAGGCCAAGGCGCAGATCGAAGCCGCACGCCTCATGACCTATTCCGCAGCCGAGCGCTTCGACGCCGGCGAGGACGCCGGCGCCCACGCCAACATGGCCAAGTTGCTGGGCTCGCAAGCGGCGGTGGCCGCCGTCGAGGCCGCGCTGCAAACCCACGGCGGTTACGGGTTCGACCGCGACTACGACATCGTTACGCTGTGGCCCATGGTGCGCCTGCTGGAAATCGCGCCTATCAACAACGAGATGCTGCTCAACTACATCGGCGAACATGTGCTGGGCTTGCCGAAGTCGTACTGAGCCGATGGCCGCATCATGCCCGGCGCCGACCACCTGAACCGAGGTTCGCAAAACGGTCGGGGCTTCCGTGCGCCGTTTGCGGGGTGCCAGAGCTTGCGAACCGGCACCCTTGGCAGGCGTCGCTGCGCGTTCGCGGATGAACCTAACGTTCATGGTGCAGC
>DCVY01000221.1 GCA_002327945.1 Acidovorax delafieldii
GCTTGCGGGCATCATGGGGCACAAAAGGCTTGCCGCCACCAGCGCCTGCGGGCTTGGAAAACGCGGGCTTGCGGGGAGCAAAGTCACCGCGCGGTGCGCCAGCATCGCCACGGGGAGCGAACCCGCCACGGCCTGCATCACCAAAGCCTGGCTTGCGGCCATAGCTTTCGCCATCACGGCGAGGAGCAAAACCACGATCACCGCCGCGGTCATCACGGCCAGCGAAACCGCCGCCTTCAGCACGGGCAGGAGCGCCGCGGTTATCGCGACCGGCAAAGCCGCCACCAAAACCACCACCGAAGCCGCCGCGGTCATTGCCGCCACGGGCAGGACCGCCGAACTTGCGGTCACGGCTGTCACGGTCGTAGCCACCGCCACCACCTGCGCGACCACGGCCGCCAAAGTCACCACCACGGGGGGCCTGGGGTGGGCGCGCCGACGGTTCCATGCCTGGAATCACTTCGGCCTTGAACTGCTGGCGGCTGTACGACTCAATGTCGTAGATCTTGCGGCGATCGCGGAACTCGGCAAAGGTGATGGCCAGGCCATCGCGTCCTGCACGGCCGGTGCGTCCGATGCGGTGGGTGTAATCCTCGGCCTTCATGGGCAGGCCAAAGTTGAACACGTGGGTGATCGTGGGCACGTCGATGCCACGTGCAGCCACATCGGTGGCCACCAGGATCTGCACCTGGCCAGCGCGCAGTGCCATCAAACGGCGGTTGCGCAGGCCCTGGCTCAGGGCACCGTGCAGCGCCACGGCCGAGAAGCCTTCCTGCTGCAGGTCGTTGGCCAGACCGTCGCATTCCACCTGGGTGCTGGCGAAAACGATGGCCTGGTTGATCGTGGTGTCACGCAGCCAGTGATCCAGCAGCTTGCGCTTGTGCTGGGCGTTGTCGGCCCAGTACAGCATCTGCTTGATGTTGGCGTGCTTCTCTTGCGGAGAATCGATGGTCACCTTCTGCACGGACGAACCGCCGTCGTGCATGACGCGCATGGCCAGTTGCTGGATGCGCGGCGCGAACGTGGCGCTGAACATCATGGTCTGCTTGCGCTGGCTGGTGAGCTGGTTCAGTTCGGCCAGGTCGTCCGAGAAGCCCAGGTCGAGCATGCGGTCGGCTTCGTCAACCACCAGGAACTGCACCTTGTCGAGCTTGATCTGCATAGAGCGCTGCAGATCCAGAAGGCGACCGGGAGTGGCCACCACGAGGTCGGCGTTTTGCAGCTTGGCAATCTGCAACTGGTAGGGCATGCCGCCCACCACATTGGCCACGCGCAGGCCACGGCAGTGCTTGACGAGGTCGATGGCGTCGTGAGCGACTTGTTGGGCCAGTTCACGCGTGGGGCACAGGATCAGGGCACCAGGCGTGGCAGCCTTGAAGTTGCGCGAGCTGGTGGGGTCCTTGCGCTTGGCACGCTTGGGAGCGGGTTCACCACGGGCAGTGGCTTCGGCCACGGATCGGTCGAACACGGCGCGCTCTTCGGCTTCGGCAGCAGCCTGCTGGTTGATCAGCGTGTGCAGCACGGGCAGCAGGAAGGCTGCGGTCTTGCCGCTGCCAGTCTGGCTGGAGACCATCAGGTCGATGAAGTGCTTGGCATCAGCGCCAGCGCCCATGGCCAAAGGAATGGCCTTGAGCTGCACGCTGGTGGGCTGGGTGTAGCCCAGATCGGCCACGGCCTGTACCAGTTCAGGCGCCAGACCCAGTTCGATGAAACCATTGGGCTCGGCAGTGACTGCCTCGCTGGCGGATTCCACAGAGGATTCAAGGGTGGACTGCACGGAAATATCGGCAGCCATAGAAGTGTTTGCAGGCGCGAAATCGCCCTGCACCAAAGAGGTGTCGGTCATGAATTTTCTCTCACGAAGACGGTCGCAAGCGCAGCCTGCGATGGCTTCGTCAATGGTTAAAAAACATCAACCATCAAACGAAACCTGCATTCGCTCTGGGCGGATGCTGGTGGGCGTTGTTCGCCAATCCTGCGCTGTCTGAAACAGCCGGCTGGCAAGCCCGGTGTGTGAGGGGAGATGCACAATCTGCGTACAGTTTCCTGCGCAGCCTGTGATTATGGCACGAATAGGGTTTTCCCCACAAGCCCCTGTTCGTAACATGCTGCCATGGCGGTGGGTTGAGGTCCGCCACGGCAACGCAGTATCCAGCCAGCGTCAAACCGACAGCAGATGCTTGCGGTAGTGCGCCAGTTCGTCAATGCTTTCTTGCACATCGGCCAGCGCCGTGTGTTTTTGTGCCTTCTTGAAGCTGCTGTAGGCCTCGGGCTTCCAACGCCTGGCCAGTTCCTTGAGGGTGCTCACATCCACATTGCGGTAGTGAAAGAATCGCTCCAGCTTTGGCATGTAGCGCACTAAAAAGCGCCGGTCCTGACCAATGCTGTTGCCACACATGGGCGCAGTGCCCCTGGGCACGTAACGGGCCAGGAAATCCAGTATCTGCTGCTCGGCCTCAGCCTCGGTCACCGTGGATGCCTTCACTTTGTCGATCAGACCGCTGCGGCCATGCGTACCCTTGTTCCAGGCGTCCATCTTGTCCAGCAGTTCATCCGCCTGGTGAATGGCCAGCACGGGGCCTTCGATGCGGGGCTCCAGCTGGGGGCCGGTCACGATCACGGCAATTTCTAGCAGACGGTCGGTATCGGGCTCCAGGCCGGTCATCTCGCAGTCCAGCCAGACCAGGTTCTGGTCCGATTTGGAAAGCACGGGGGGTGGGGGGGTGTTGGCTTCAGACATGGCGGGCATTGTCGCTGATGGCCTAAACTCGCCCCACATGCTTACACTCGACGCCTTTTCGCCCTCCTTTGCCCTCACCCTGGCCTTTGCAACTGTGCTGTGCGCAGGCCTGCTGCTCAAATTCTGGCTGGCCTCACGCCAGATCCACCATGTAGCCCAGCATCGGTCCAGCGTGCCCGAGGCCTTTGCCTCGCGCATTTCGCTGGCTGCCCACCAGAAGGCCGCCGACTACACCATCACCAAGGCACGTTTCAGTCTGCTGGAGATGGCGCTGGGCGCCGCCGTCTTGCTGGGCTGGACGCTGCTGGGCGGGCTGGACGCCCTGAACCAGGCGCTATTGGGCGCCATGGGCGGCGGCATGTGGCAGCAGCTGGCCTTGCTGGCCGCGTTCGTGGTCATCAGCTCAGCCATCGACCTGCCAGTGACGCTGTACCAGACCTTCGTCATCGAGCAACGTTTCGGTTTCAACAAGATGACGCTGGCGCTGTGGCTGGCCGATCTGGCCAAGTCAGCCCTCGTGGGCGCCCTGTTTGGCCTGCCCATTGCGGCACTGGCCCTGTGGCTGATGGGCGCGGCAGGGCCGCTGTGGTGGCTGTGGGCATGGTGTTTCTGGATGGGACTCAACCTGCTGCTGATGGTGATCTACCCCACCGTCATCGCGCCGCTGTTCAACAAATTCCAGCCGCTCGCAGATGAATCGCTCAAGGCCCGCGTCACGGCGCTGATGCAGCGTTGTGGCTTTGCGGCCAAGGGGCTGTTCGTGATGGATGGCAGCCGCCGCAGCGCCCACGCCAATGCCTACTTCACGGGCTTTGGCACCGCAAAGCGCGTCGTTTTCTATGACACCCTGCTGCGCCAGCTCTCGCCGGGCGAAGTCGAAGCGGTGCTGGCCCATGAGCTGGGACACTTCAAGCACCGCCACATCCTCCAGCGCATGGCAAGCCTGTTTGCCCTGAGCCTGGCCGGCTTTGCCCTGCTCGGCTGGCTGTCCACCCAGGTGTGGTTCTACACCGGGCTGGGCGTACGCCCCAACATCTCCCTCGATCTCGCCGTGGCCCCGGCACCCAATGATGCGCTGGCCCTGCTGCTGTTCCTGCTGGCCATGCCTGTTTTCACGCTGTTCATAGCGCCCCTGTTTGCCCAGCTGTCGCGCCGCCACGAATTCGAAGCCGATGCGTATGCAGTGGCCCAGGCCAACGGTAGCGACCTCGCTGCGGCGCTGCTCAAGCTCTACGAAGACAACGCCTCCACACTCACCCCCGACCCGGTGTATGTGAAGTTCTACTATTCGCACCCACCCGCCTCTGAGCGACTGGCGCGCATGCCCTCGCCGGCCCAACCATGACCACGATGCTGAAGAAAAAAGACTGGTCAGTGCATACACGTCGTGCGCTGACAGCTACAGAAATAGTAGCAAATCTGGCGAAGATTGAAGGCTGGACCCTGAGCGGCGACGGCGCGCAGGTGGCCATCGAGAAGACCTACCATTTCGCCAATTACTACGAAACCCTCTCGTTCGTGAATGCGGTGGCCTTCGTTGCCAACGCACAAGACCACCACCCCGATCTGTCAGTGCACTACAACCGTTGTGTGGTGCACCTGAACACGCATGACGTGCAGGGCATCTCCGCCACCGACTTCGATTGCGCGTCCCGATTCGACGCCTTGCTGGCATGAACCCTGCCACCCTCCACCATGACTGAACGCAGCGCCCTGATGGAAGGTTTCGTCGTGGCCGGCCACGGGCGCCACTGCATGGTGGAGACCGCGGACGGTCAGCGCCGCATCTGCCATCCGCGCGGCAAAAAGAGCCAGGCCGTGGTGGGAGACCGGGTGCTGTGGCAGGCCCCTCCCACGGGCCAGGGCGTAGAAGGCACCATCGAAAAGGTGCTGGAACGGCGCAACCTGTTTTACCGCCAGGACGAGATCCGCACCAAGTCCTTCGCTGCGAACCTCGACCAGATCCTGATCCTGATCGCCGCCGAACCGGTGTTCTCGGAAAGCCAGCTGGCCCGCGCGCTGATCGCCGCCGAGGCCGCCAGCATCAAGCCCCTGATTGCGCTCAACAAGAGCGACCTGGTCGAACCCTTTGCCCGCGCCTGGGAGCGCCTGCTGCCTTACCGCCACATGGGCGGCGGGCACCACTATGGCGTGCTGCCGCTGTCGCTGACGCTGTCGGGTGGCGTGGACCGCGCCCTTTTGATGCAGCACCTGCAGGGCAAGACCACGCTGGTTCTGGGCCCCTCGGGCTCGGGCAAGAGCACGCTGATCAACCTGCTGGTGCCCGGCGCCACCGTGCTGACGGGAGAGATTTCACAGGCCCTGAACTCGGGCAAACACACCACCACCAGCACCAACTGGTACTGGGTGGACAGCGCCCGCACCACGGCCCTGATTGATTCGCCGGGTTTTCAGGAGTTTGGCCTCCAGCACATCGCGCCCATGCAGCTAGCGTCTTTCATGCCCGACATTGCGGCCCACGCCACCGCCTGCAAGTTCTACAACTGCACCCATCTGCATGAGCCGGGCTGTGGCGTGATAAATGCGTTAGAAAACGGCTCCGGCGCAGATGGAATAAGCGCAAATCGCTACAGAATATATAGCGATCTGTTTGCCGAATTGAGCCACGCCCGCTACTGAGCCACGCCCGCATCAGGCGCCACCAGCCGGCGCCACGGGACGTCGATCAGCCCAGCAAACGCGCCAGGGTCAACAACGCCAGCAGAAACATCCACACCACCACAGAGCGCCAGACCAGGCCCACCACGCTGCGCAGATGGCCCACCTCGGGCTCGCGACCGGGGGTGCTGTCGCTGTCACCCATGTCGGCCTCGATTTCCAGCCCCTGGGGGGTCTGCAGATCGGCGCGGGCACGCAAGGCCTCGCCGCCCAGCCGCACATTGATGGCGCCTGCCGTGGCGGCCAGCACCACGCCATCGTTGTCATTGGGAAAGCGCTGCGCATGAAAGCGCCAGCCCTCGATGGCCTCCTCAAAGCTGCCCACCACCGCGAAGCTCAAAGCCGTCATGCGCGCAGGCAGCCAGTCGATCAGGGTCCAGGCCTGGGCCGCGGCTTGCTGCAGCGACTGGCTGGCGGGCTGCGCGCCCGATCGCTCCTTGTAATGCCAATAGCGCGAGACAAACTCGGCCAGCCGGTACAGCACCGCGCCGGTCGGTCCCAGGCCCAGTGCTGCCAGCACTGAAAAACACGCCAGCACGCCGAACACATGGCGGTGCGCTGCCAGCACCGAATACTCGATCACATGGCGCACGATTTCGCTGCGCGGCAGTGCACCGACGTCCACCTGCTGCCAGTCGGCCAGACGTTCGCGCGCACGGTCTTCATCGCCCTCTTCCAGCGCATCGCGGATACCGGTGAAATGGTGGCTGAACTGGCGAAACCCCAGGGTGACATACATCACCGCCACGCTCCACACCACCGCAAACGGCCAGCCCAGCCCCAGCAACAGCAACCAGTGGATGGCCAATGTGCCCAGCGCTGGCACCAGCACGGCCAGGCTCCAGGCCACCCAGCCGTGGTGGGGTTTGCCCGCGTCGAAATTGCGACTAACCGACAAGGCCCACGCCCGCAACCCTGCATGGATGGGGTTGGTGCGGGCCAGAGGACGGGCCTGCTCGATCAGCAGAGCGAACAGGATGGCGAAGAAACTCATGGCGGCAATGATACTGGGGCGACGCGCCTCTTTGGGTGCACGGCCCCCTGCCCCGCCCTCACGCCTGCATGAACCGATAAAAATTGCGCAGCATGCCGGCCGTGGCACCCCAGATGTAGCGGCTCCTGTCGCCATCCTGGTAGGGCATGGAGAACCACTCGCGGCGAACGCCTTCCCACTCGAAAACGTGGCGCTGGTGGTGGGCCGGATTCAGCACAAACGCCAGCGGCACCTCGAATACATCAGCCACTTCATAGGGGTTGGGATGCAGCACGCAATCGGGCTGCACCAGCGCCACCACCGGCGTGATGATGAATGACGAACCGGTGACATAGGTGGGCAGAACGCCCAGCACTTCGACAAAGCGCCGCTCCAGCCCCACCTCTTCTTCGGCCTCGCGCAAGGCCGTGTCGGCCGTGTCGGCATCTTGCGCATCCGCCCGCCCGCCCGGAAAAGCCACCTGGCCCGAGTGGTTGGACAGATGCGCCGTCCGCTCCGTCAGCAGCACCATGGGCTGCTCGCGCAGCACGATGGGCACCAGCACGGAGGCATGGGCTGGCTCGCGATGCAGGATTTTCTTTTCCAGCACTACCTCGGGCGTCCACACGGGTGGATGGGCAAAGCGCGTCCGCAGGGCCTGCGGCGTCTGGGCGTGCACCGGCACCGCGGGCAGATGCGCATCCACCCCCACCACCGGAACGGCGCGAGGATCGAAGTCGGGCAGCGTCGACAGCGGTGCGGGAAGGACCAATGGAACAGGGGTAGGCGACGGATTCACGACAAGCCTGGAACAAAAGACCCAAGGGGCCGCAAAAAACAAAAAGCCGCTACAGGCAGATGCTGTAGCGGCTCCGGTCAGGGATGGCCTGTGCCTTATGCGGCAACGGCGGTTGCGGCTGCAACCTTGACACGCGAAGGCAGCTTTTCCTTGATACGTGCCGACTTGCCGCTGCGTTCACGCAGGTAGTACAGCTTGGCGCGGCGCACATCACCACGGCGCTTGACTTCAATGTTGGCAATCAGCGGGCTGTAAGTCTGGAACGTACGTTCCACGCCTTCGCCGCTGGAGATCTTGCGCACGGTGAAGCCGCTGTTCAGGCCGCGATTGCGTTTGGCAATCACCACGCCTTCGTAGGCCTGCACGCGCTTGCGCGTGCCTTCAACCACGTTCACGCTCACGATGACAGTGTCGCCAGGGGCAAACACGGGAATCGTCTTGTTCAAGCGGGCAATTTCTTCCGCTTCCAGGGTCTGGATCAGGTTCATTTTGGTATCCAACGATCTTGTCCGCGCCAAAAATGGCAGCGTCGGGATTGACGATTCAGGGTTTTGCGGCAGGCTTTGCAGGCAAAGCGTCTGGGCAAAACGGCCGGCCAGAGGATCGAAAAGCTTTTGATTATAGCAATTCAGGCCTGCTTGGCCAATACAGCCTCATCGGCGGGCGCCAGACGCCCCGATTTGCGCGCGGCCTCGATCAGGTCAGGCCGGTGCTTTGCGGTGATAGCCAGGCGCTGATCGCGCCGCCAGCGCTCAATCTGCGCATGGTGCCCCGATAACAGCGGCGCGGGCACCGGGCGCCCCGCCCACTCCTCGGGGCGGGTGTAGTGGGGGCAATCGAGCAGGCCATCGAGCGCCGGATTAAAACTGTCCAGCTGGTGGCTGCCCTCGCCATGGAGAACGCCCGGTTGCAGACGCGCCACGGCGTCGAGCAAGGCCATGGCGGCAATTTCACCGCCCGACAGCACGAAATCGCCCAGGCTCAGCTGCACATCGACATGGGCATCGATGAAGCGCTGGTCGATCCCTTCGTAACGCCCGCACAGCAAAACAGCGCCTGCACTGGCCGACCAGCGCTCCACCGCCGCATGGTTAAGGGCTTCTCCAATGGGCGAAAAAAGGACCAGCGGTGCCTGGCCGTCTTCAGGCTCACCCCGTTCGGCCCGGATGGCCGCCAGGCAACGCGCCAGGGGCTCGGCCAGCATCACCATGCCCGGGCCGCCGCCAAACGGCCGGTCGTCCACGCGGCGGTAGTTGCCCTCGGCATAGTCGCGCGGGTTCCACAGATGCACATCGACCTGCCCGCTGGCATAGGCACGGCGGGTCACACCGCTGGCCAGAAACGGCGCGAACAACTCTGGAAACAGGGTGATGATGTCAAAACGCATGGTGCGCGCCGAGCCGGGGCAAGGGCCGATCAGTAGTCCGGCTGCCAATCGACCGTGATGCACTTTTCAGGCAAATCCACCTTGTCGACAAACGCCGAGACGAACGGGATCATGCGCTCCTGGGCCTTGCCGTCCTGCTCGTAGGCCAGCACCAGCACGGTTTGGGGACCAGTGGACATCATTTCCTGCACCTGGCCCAGCGCCACGCCTTCGCGGTTGACAACCTGAAGGCCGATCAGATCCACCCAGTAATACTCGTCTTGCGTGGTGACTGGAAAGCTCGACCGTGGCACAAAGATGCGCGCGCCGCGCAGGGCCTGCGCAGCATCTCGGTCGTCAATGCCCTGCGCCCAAGCCACCACCGTGTCGGAATGGTCCTTGGCCTGGCGAATCTGCAACAACACCGTGCCAGAAAATGTCTTGGCACCACGCTCAGACGGTTGCAGATACCAGCGCTTGGCGGCAAACAGGGCCTCGGGATTGGTGCTGTGCGACACCACCTTGAACCAGCCCTTGACGCCCCAGGCGTCAGCAATGCGTCCCACCTCGACGGCATCGGCGGGGAGTTCGGCAGGTTCGAGCGTCAGGGGTGCAGCCATGGTGTATTTCGTGCATAAAAGAAAAGGGCGGGTTCCGCCGGGCAAGCCAACGGAACCCGCCCTTTTCGGGGCGCTTTAAGCAGCCTTCTTGGCGGCTTGCTTGATCAGGCGGTCCACCGTGGGCGAAGACTGGGCGCCGACGCTCTTCCAATACGTCAGACGGTCCTGCACTATGCGCAGACCTTCTTCGGTTTCCTTGGCGGTGGGGTTGTAAAAGCCGATGCGCTCGATGAAGCGGCCATCACGGCGCACGCGCTTGTCAGCAACAACGATGTTGAAAAAAGGACGACCTTTGGAGCCGCCGCGGGAGAGTCGAATGACGACCATGATTTATCCTTCGGGTGGTGAACTCCGGCAACATTTGCCTTGAGCCACAGTGTTCGCAACCATATTCGCAACGCTTGAGACACGCGACATGGCCACCCGGCCAGCGACACGCTGCAAAGCCCGCGATTATATCCATTTCCCCTTTTCATGCCCACTATTCGTTCCAGCACCGACAGCGACCGGCCTGCCATCACCGCCATCCGTGCCCACCATGTGCTGCACGGCACGGGCACGTTCGAGATCGACCCGCCCACCGAGGCCGGCATGGCCGCACGCCGCGCGGGCATGCTGGCACGCGGCTTGCCCTGGCTGTTGGCAGAAAAGGACGGCCAGATTCTGGGCTTTGCCTACGCCAACTGGTTCAAGCCGCGCCCTGCCTACCGCTACTCTGCCGAAGATTCGATTTATGCGGCCGACAGTGCGCGCGGCATGGGTGTGGGGCGCAAGCTGCTGGCCGAACTGGCGGCGCAGGCCGAGGCTGCCGGCGTGCGTAAACTGCTGGCCGTGATTGGCGACTCGGCCAATGCCTGCTCCATCGGATTGCACCGCGCGCTGGGCTTCGCCCACGTCGGTGTCCTGCGTTCAATGGGCTGGAAATTCGGCGCCTGGCGTGACATCGTGCTGATGGAAAAGACCCTGGGCGCCGGTGACACCACTTCGCCGGAATAATCGGGGCATGAAACATAACCCCCACGCTCCCCNNATCTTGGGGCGGCCCGGCGATGAAAAATAAAACCATGGCGGCCTGGCTCGCCTTTGTGGGTGGGCCTTTGGGCCTGCACCGCTTTTATCTGCATGGCCTCACCGACATGCTCGGCTGGTTGCTGCCCATTCCCACGGCACTGGGCCTGTATGGCATCCAGCGGGTGCAAGCGCTGGGGCAGGACGATCACTACAGCTGGGTACTGATTCCGCTGCTCGGGTTCACCATCGCAGGCTGCGCGCTGCAAGCCATTCTGTTTGGCCTGATGACGCCCGAGAAATGGAATGCCCGCTTCAACCCGACGGCAGCGCCGGATGCACCTGCCGGCCGCACCCGATGGGCCACGATTTTCGCCGTCGGCCTCGCGCTGATGATCGGCACGGCCGTGCTGATGGCCAGTCTGGCCTTCAGCTTTCAGCGGTATTTCGAGTACCAGATCGAGGAAGCACGCAAGATATCGCAATAAGCTTTGGCGCTCATCCCGGATTGTCCATTAGGCCTTTGCAGAATTTGGTGTGCGGTTG
>DCVY01000085.1:0-775 GCA_002327945.1 Acidovorax delafieldii
CGGGGGTACATTTGGGGGTACATTCTGCGAAAAGTCAAATCACACCCAGCATTCATGCGGGTTTCAAGTCTTAGTTTGGGTGCGGCCCCGGCTCCATAGACAAGGCCGGTAGCTTCCGCAAGCTACCGGCCTTTTTCTTTTTCCTTATGGGAAGTGGCTTTGGCTAGTGCGCGAACGTGCGCCGAAGTGTGCCGGAATCCGGGGGGCATGTGGGGGCACATTTAGGGGCTCATTCTCGAAAATTGGGCACATGCCCGAAAAGTGGGGGCAACTGGGGGCACATCGGGCATTGAATTCCACCCCCAGCACAACGCAGTCCACAGCCAGGTCAAAAGATGTCTCCCCGCCCTTGGCCCTGATCGAGTCGACGCATATCTCCAGTGCGCTTGTTGACTGCAGCCAGGATGCCATCCGTCTTATTGCCGTGCGCGTCGGTTCCTCCCTGCAACGCAATGCCCTGCCATGCGTCATCGTCCTGCTTGCCCATGAGGCCGAGCAGGCGCTGGCGCGCTGAGCGCTGGGCCTCCGGTGTCTTCGCGCTTTCCAGCTCGGCCTGCGCCCGATCCATGCGGTCACTGGCCCGATTCTGATAACCCGCTGCAACCTGCTCCAACGTGAGGCGGTCGCGGGCAACCCGATTGGCCTCATCGTAGCGCTGGCTGGATCGCTGAGTCTCGCCAGCCTGCTGCATTCCCTCGCGATGGATGCCGGCGTTCTCGCGCATCGCGGTCTGGTACATGCCTGGCTGCGCCTGCTGCAATGCTGCAATGCTGCA
>DCVY01000085.1:780-9401 GCA_002327945.1 Acidovorax delafieldii
AAAACCCCGCCTCGACCGTTCCCGCAAGGAACGCCTCTACCTGCCCCAGCGTCGTGGGTTTCGTTTCATTCATGTCGATCACCATGCCTGCGGTGATCGATCCCGCTACCCCGCTTCAGACCCATTCCGCCTTGGAAATCCATGCCCCAGTTCAGACGCATACCATGTTGGAAAAGACTGGGGGTTCCCGGCGCTAGTGCAATGCGGTAGCATCAATATTTACGTAAACGTTAGCTATCGCTGCGTTATGGAAGCGTCCAGTGTTGTATTGGGTGTCTCTCTTACCCGAAAGCGCAACGCAGCATTGCTCACCATGCCCCACACCTACACCATCAGCGATCTTGCCAAAGAGTTTGACCTCACCACGCGCGCCATTCGCTTCTATGAAGACATGGGCTTGTTGCAGCCCGAGCGCAACGGGCCAGCCGGCCGCAGTCGGGTGTACAGCGGCAGGGACCGCACGCGACTGCGCCTGACGTTGCGTGCCAAGCGTCTGGGTCTGTCGTTGAGTGAGGCCAAGGAAATCATTGACCTCTACGACAGCCCACGCGATACAGGCGTGCAGTTGCGCAAATTCCTGGACGTGCTTGTGGTACACCGCCGACAACTGGAAGAACAGATGGCCGATCTCCAGGCCAACCTGGAAGAGGTGCAGGAGCATGAAAAAGAAGCCCGGGCCCTGCTGCTGCAAATGGAAAACAAAAATAGTTGATAATTGACGCTTACGTAAACGTCAATCAAGATCAGGAGGCTGCGTGAGTGCCACCCCATTCGACGCCCAAACACCGACCTATGCGGCACGAGTGCACGAGAGCTTTGCGCGCCAAGGGGCCATGCAAACGCTTGGAGCCCGTCTCGGACTTGTCGCTCCCGGCGTCGTGGATATCGAACTGGATTGGGCCCCTGGTCTGACCCAGCAGCACGGCTTTTTGCACGCGGGCATGGTGGCCACCGCCCTCGATTCCGCCTGTGGGTACGCCGGATTGACTTTGATGGCCGAAGACGCTGCCGTTCTGTCCGTTGAATTCAAGATCAACCTTCTTGCGCCCGCCCGCGGAGAACGCTTTCGCATGGAGGGGCGGGTGCTCAAGCCAGGGCGCACCATCACCTTCTGCGAAGGGCGCGCCTACGCGCTGAAGGGTATGCAAGAAAAGCTGGTGGCCACCATGGCCTGCACACTGATGGCCGTGACAGGCCGCGAAAATATCCGAAACTGAATCACGATACCGTTGCATAGAACCGAGGAGAAATTCATGAGCATTCCCGCCAACATTCCAGGTCTCAATTTTGGGTTGGGAGACGACATCGATGCGCTGCGCGATGCAGTGCGCGATTTCGCCCAGGCCGAGATCGCCCCGCGTGCCGCCGAGATAGACCAAAACGACCAGTTCCCCATGGACCTGTGGCGCAAGATGGGTGATCTCGGTGTGCTCGGCATCACCGTGCCCGAGCAGTACGGCGGCGCCGCCATGGGCTATCTGGCCCACATGGTTGCCATAGAAGAAATTTCGCGCGCCAGCGCCTCCGTGGGCCTATCCTACGGCGCGCACAGCAACCTGTGCGTGAACCAGATCAACCGCAACGGCAGCGAAGCACAAAAAGCCAAGTACCTGCCCAAGCTGATCAGCGGCGAGCATGTGGGCGCGCTGGCCATGAGCGAACCCGGCGCCGGCTCGGACGTGATCAGCATGAAGCTCAAAGCCGAGGACAAGGGCGGTTGCTACCTGCTCAACGGCAGCAAGATGTGGATTACCAATGGTCCGGACGCAGACACCCTGGTGGTGTATGCCAAGACCGAACCCGAGCTGGGCGCTCGCGGCGTCACGGCTTTCCTGATCGAAAAGGGCATGCCCGGCTTCAGCATTGCACAAAAGCTCGACAAGCTCGGTATGCGCGGCAGCCACACCGGCGAACTGGTGTTTCAGAACGTCGAGGTGCCGGCCGAAAACATCCTGGGTGGCCTGAACATGGGCGCCAAGGTGCTGATGAGCGGGCTGGACTATGAGCGCGCCGTGCTTACCGGCGGGCCGCTGGGCATCATGCAGTCGGTCATGGACAACGTGATCCCCTACATCCACGACCGCAAGCAGTTCGGCCAGAGCATCGGTGAATTCCAGCTCATCCAGGGCAAGGTCGCCGACATGTACACCGTGTTGCAGGCTGGCCGCTCGTTTGCCTACACTGTGGCCAAAAACCTCGATATGCTCGGCACCGACCATGTGCGTCAGGTGCGCAAGGACTGCGCCAGCGTGATCCTGTGGTGCGCCGAAAAGGCGACCTGGATGGCCGGCGAAGGCGTGCAGGTGTTTGGTGGCAACGGCTACATCAACGAATATCCGCTGGGGCGGTTGTGGCGCGACGCCAAGCTCTATGAAATCGGCGCTGGCACCAGCGAAATCCGCCGCATGCTGATTGGCCGCGAACTGTTTGCTGAAACCTGCTGAGTTTCTTTTTCCCCTCTGGACCCATTGAGGACAACATGCCCGCATCCATCGAAGACCTGTTTGTTCACAATCGCGCCTGGGCGGCCCGGATGGAGCGTGAACGTCCAGGCTTTTTCACGAGCCTGCTGGCGCAGCAAAAGCCCAAGTACATGTGGATTGGCTGCTCAGACAGCCGGGTACCCGCCAACCAGATCACGGGTCTGGAGCCGGGCGAAATTTTTGTGCACCGCAACATCGCCAATGTGGTGGTGCCCACCGACCTCAACTGCCTGTCCACCATCCAGTACGCGGTGGACCAGTTGCACATTGAGCATCTGATGGTGGTGGGGCACTACGGCTGCGGCGGCGTGTTGGCCGCACTGGAGGGCACCCGCGTGGGGCTGGCCGACAACTGGATACGCCATGTGCAGGATGTGCGCGACCGCCACCGCGAACTGATCGCGGCAACCGCACCCGAGTGGCGCCATGACGTGCTGTGCGAGCTCAACGCCATTGAGCAGGTGGTCAACATTGCGCAGACCACGGTGATGCTGGATGCCTGGGGCCGTGGCCAGAAGGTCACGCTGCATGGATGGTGTTATGGGTTGAAGGACGGCCTCATCAACAACCTGCACATGTCTGTGGACAGAACAAAGGGGCTGGACTCGCTCTACAAGGCGGCCGTTGCCCGTGTTGCTTCCGCCAAAAGGCAGTAACAAGCCCCTCCTGCCACTACGACGGCTGAAAGCCCGCCATGTTCCCGCAACGGCTTGATGCACCCCAGGCCTACGGCATCGCCAAGGCCATGATGGATGGCTTCAACCGGCATTACCGGTTGTTTCGCACCGAGTCCGCGCGGGCCAAACACCGCTTTGAGACGGGTGACTGGCATGGCCAGCAGCGGGCGCAGCGCGAGCGCATCGAGTTTTACGACCTGCGCGTGAAAGAGTGTGTGCGCAGGCTGGAAAAAGAGTTTGGTGCCGGCGCGCAGCCCATGGACGTGTGGCACCAGGTCAAGCTGCATTACATCGGCCTGTTGGTCAACCACCACCAGCCCGAGTTGGCCGAGACCTTTTTCAATTCGGTCACCACCAAGATCCTGCACCGCACGCATTTTCACAACGACTTCATCTTTGTGCGGCCCGCCGTCAGCACCGAATACATCGAAAACGACGAGCCCGCCGCGCGGCCCACCTATCGGGCGTTTTATCCCTCGCGCGACAACCTGCACGAAACCGTGTGCCGCATCATTGAAAACTTCCAGCTCCAGCGTGAGTTTGTGGATCTGGCACGCGATGTCGGTTGCGTGGTGAACGCGATGCGCGGCCGGCTGGACAAGGTCAGGCTGCGCGCCAACTTTCAGATCCAGGTGCTCACCAGCCTGTTCTTTCGCAACAAGGGGGCGTATGTGGTGGGCAAGATCATCAACGGCTTCAATGAGGTGCCGTTTGCCCTGCCCATCCTGCATGACGATGATGGCCGGCTGTTCATTGACGCCGCACTGTTTGGCGAAGACGACATGCAGATGCTGTTCAGCTTTGCGCGCGCTTATTTCATGGTGGACATGGAGGTGCCCAGCGCCTATGTGCAGTTTTTGCGCAGCCTCATGCCGCGCAAACCGCGCGCCGAGATCTACAACGCGCTCGGCCTGGCCAAGCAGGGCAAGACGCTGTTCTACCGCGACTTTCTGTACCACCTCAAGCATTCCAGCGACCAGTTCCGCATTGCGCCGGGCATCAAGGGCATGGTGATGCTGGTGTTCGACCTGCCGAGTTTTCCGTTCGTGTTCAAGCTCATCAAAGACTATTTCCCGCCGCCCAAGGACACCACGCGCGAGCAGGTCAAGGGCAAATACCTGCTGGTCAAGCAGCACGACCGCGTGGGGCGNNGACGCGCTGATCGCTGAGATCGAGAAATTCGCGCCCAGCCAGCTGGAGATCAGCGAGCGCAAAAACGACGATGGAAGCGACGGCCAGACCGAGGTCATCATCAAGCACCTCTATATCGAGCGGCGCATGATTCCGCTCAACATCTACCTGCAAGAAACCTTTGATATGGGACTGTCTGACCCGCGCGCGCACCAGCAGATGGAGCGCAGCGTGATCGAATACGGCAACGCCATCAAGGATCTGGTGGCCGCCAACATTTTCCCCGGCGACATGCTCTGGAAGAACTTCGGCGTCACGCGCAATGGCAAGGTCGTGTTCTACGACTACGACGAAATCGAATACCTCACCGACTGCAACTTTCGCCGCGTGCCCACGCCCCGCAATGAAGAAGAAGAAATGAGCGGCGAGGTCTGGTACAGCGTGGGCCCGCACGACGTGTTTCCCGAAACCTTCGGCCCTTTCCTGCTGGGCAACGACGCCGTGCGCGCCGTGTTCATGCAGCACCACGGCGATCTGCTCGACGTGGCTTTCTGGCAGTCGCACAAGGAGCGCATCCAGGCGGGCCATGTGTACGACGTCTTTCCTTACGATCCCGAGCGGCGCTTCCACCACGCTGCCCACTGATCCACGCGCATTCCCCCTCAATCCCAAGGAGACTTTCCATGACCGCATCCCTGCAAGACCCCATCGTCATCGTCGGCGCCGCACGCACCCCCATGGGGTCGCTGCAGGGCGATTTTTCCAGCCTGGCTGCGCACGACCTCGGTGGCGCGGCCATCAAGGCGGCCATTGAGCGCGCCGGCGTGTCGCCCGATGCCGTGGGCGAGGTGTTGTTTGGCAACTGCCTGATGGCGGGCCAGGGCCAGGCGCCCGCGCGCCAGGCAGGCTTCAAGGGCGGCTTGCCCAAGAGCGCCGGCGCTGTCACGCTGTCCAAAATGTGTGGCTCGGGCATGAAGGCCGCCATGTTTGCGCACGACATGCTGCTGGCCGGCACGCATGACGTGATGGTGGCTGGCGGCATGGAAAGCATGACCAACGCCCCTTACCTGCTACAAAAAGGCCGGGGCGGCTACCGCCTGGGCCATGACCGCATCTTTGACCACATGATGCTCGACGGCCTGGAAGACGCCTACGAGGCTGGCCGCTCCATGGGCACTTTTGGCGAAGACTGCGCTGCCAAGTACCAGTTCACGCGCGAGCAGCAGGATGCGTTCGCCACGGCCAGCGTGCAGCGCGCCAAGGCAGCCACCGAGTCCGGGGCGTTCGCGGACGAGATCGTGCCCGTCACGGTCAAAACCCGCGCGGGCGACACCTTGATTTCGGTGGACGAAGGCCCGGGCAAAGTCAAGCTCGACAAGATCCCCACGCTCAAACCCGCCTTCAAGAAAGACGGCACCATCACCGCCGCATCCAGCTCCAGCATCAATGACGGCGCAGCCGCGCTGGTGATGATGCGCGCATCCACCGCCCAAAAGCTCGGCTGCCAGCCCCTGGCCCGCATCGTGAGCCACGCCACGCATGCGCAAGAGCCCGAGTGGTTCGCCACCGCCCCCCTGGGCGCCACGCAAAAAGCGCTGGCCAAGGCCGGCTGGGCTGTGGGCGATGTGCAGCTGTGGGAAATCAACGAAGCCTTCGCCGTGGTGCCCATGGCGCTCATGAAAGAGCTGAACCTGCCGCACGACAAGGTCAACGTCAACGGCGGCGCTTGCGCCCTGGGCCACCCGATTGGCGCCAGTGGTGCGCGCATCATGGTCACGCTGATGTACGCACTCAAGGCACGCGGCCTCA
Organism: Acidovorax delafieldii; assembly: GCA_002327945.1. Taxonomy (GTDB): domain Bacteria; phylum Pseudomonadota; class Gammaproteobacteria; order Burkholderiales; family Burkholderiaceae_C; genus Acidovorax; species Acidovorax delafieldii_C. The sequence continues at coordinate 6,881 of DCVY01000085.1, forward strand.
AGAAGGGTCTGGCCACACTGTGCATTGGCGGCGGCGAAGCCACGGCGGTGGCGATCGAGCTGGTCTGAGGGCAGCCGGGGCAGGGCAGCAGGCCCAAGGCCTGCGCGCGCTGGCGAATCGCCCCGGTTTTTGTGTTCCGCAGCAGTGGGACCTGCGGCACATAAATCACTCAATTTTGATGGCTGCTTGCGTATACTGAATAAGCGCTGGAGACCTATTTCATGTCAAATATCCTGATCATCGGTGCTTCGCGCGGCCTGGGCCTGGAGTTCGCGCGCCAGTATGTGGCCGCGGGCGACCGCGTGCTGGCCACCGCGCGCGACGCCGCCGGGCGCGAGCGCCTGCAGGCGCTGGGGGTCGAGAAGGTGCTGACCGTGGACGTGGCCGACCCAGCCAGCGTCAGCGGCCTGGCCTGGATGCTGGACGGCGAAAAAATCGACATTGCCATCTACGTGGCGGGCGTCATGGGCCATGATGGCACGGCGCTTTCGCCGCCCACGCAGGGCGAGTTCGACCGCGTCATGCACACCAACGTGCTGGGCGCCATGCAGGCCATCCCGCAGGTCGCCCCGCTGGTCGAGGCCGCGCAAGGGCGCTTTGCCTTCATCAGCAGCGAGATGGGCCGCATCGGCGGCGTGGACGGCAGCCACACCTGGCTCTACCGCGTCAGCAAGGCCGCGCTCAACATGGCGGTGGCCAGCGCCCAGCACGACTACCCGCAGGCCACGCTGGTGGCGCTGCACCCCGGCTGGGTGCAGACCGACATGGGCGGCGCGCAGGCCCCGCTTACCGCGCCAGAGAGCGTGGCCGCCATGCGCGCCACGCTCGCGCAGCTGACGCCAGCGCACAAGGGCCAGTTTCTGCAGCGCGACGGCACGCCATGCGCCTCGTGGTGAGGGCCGCTGGCCCGGGCTACCCGCAACACAAGACACCACAAAACACCCGGACACAACGATGCTGCTGACCCAGGACCAGGAAATGATCCGCGACGCCGTGCGCGCCTTCGCCCAGACCGAGCTATGGCCCCACGCTGCGCGCTGGGACAAGGAACACCATTTCCCCAAGCAGGCGCACCAGGGCCTGGCCGCGCTGGGCGCCTACGGCATCTGCGTTCCCGAGGACCTGGGCGGCGCAGGACTGGACTACCTGACGCTGGCGCTGGTGCTTGAAGAAATCGCCGCCGGCGACGGCGGCACCAGCACCGCCATCAGCGTGACCAACTGCCCGGTCAACGCCATCCTCATGCGTTACGGCAACGCCCAGCAAAAGCGCGACTGGCTCACGCCCCTGGCGCGCGGCGAGATGCTGGGCGCGTTCTGCCTGACCGAGCCGCATGTGGGCAGTGACGCCTCGGCGCTGCGCACCACGGCGGTCAAGGAGGGCGATGAATACGTCATCCACGGCGTCAAGCAGTTCATCACCAGCGGCAAGAACGGCCAGGTCGCCATCGTCATCGCCGTCACCGACAAGGGCGCCGGCAAGAAGGGCATGAGCGCCTTCCTCGTGCCCACCAGCAACCCCGGCTACGTGGTGGCGCGCATCGAAGACAAGCTGGGGCAGCACAGCAGCGACACCGCACAGATCAACTTCGACAACTGCCGCATCCCGGCCGAGAACCTCATCGGCGCGGAGGGCGAGGGCTACAAGATTGCGCTGGGCGCTTTGGAGGGCGGGCGCATCGGCATCGCCGCGCAAAGCGTGGGCATGGCGCGCAGCGCGTTCGATGCGGCGCTGGCGTATTCCAAAGAGCGCGAGAGCTTCGGCACCGCCATCTTCAACCACCAGGCCGTGGGCTTTCGGCTGGCCGACTGCGCCACGCAGATCGAGGCCGCACGCCAGCTCATCTGGCACGCCGCTGCGCTGCGCGATGCGGGCAGACCCTGCCTGAAAGAAGCCGCCATGGCCAAGCTGTTTGCCAGCGAGATGGCAGAAAAAGTGTGCAGCGTTGCCATCCAGACGCTGGGCGGCTATGGCGTGGTGAACGACTTTCCCGTGGAGCGCATCTACCGCGACGTGCGCGTGTGCCAGATTTATGAGGGCACCAGCGATGTGCAGAAAATCATCATCCAGCGCGCGCTGGCTTGATGTGTTGACTCGCTCCTGCGCACTGCAGGGTGTGCGCGCAGGCTTTCCAGCGCGACATCGCAATCGCCTGCCGACGCGATGCATCACTCTTGCATAACATCGGCAAACAGGTTTTCTACACTGATCGTCAGCGCCACGCAGGCCAGCTCGACGGGCTCGCCGTGGGCACAGGGGTGCAGCACCCACAGCCCGTCGGCACCTGTGCGGTAGCCGTCGGTGCTGCGGGTGTCCAGGTCGATCAGCACGCATTCCTGCAAGCTGGCCAGGCTGAGGTAATGGCTGAACATCAGCCCCCGGTCGTAGGCCGCGGTGCTGGGCCAGAGCACTTCGATGATCAGCTGGGGCTCGGTCTTGACCAGCGCTCTGGCCTGGTCCTGCGCACTACAGGTGACCAGCACGTCGGGGTAAAAATAGCGGTTGGCGGCGGCAACTTGCA
>DCVY01000240.1:0-1631 GCA_002327945.1 Acidovorax delafieldii
TTAGGTTGAACCTCTCGGGTGGCTTGGGCATGTTGCGCCTGGGCAATTTCACGCCCGAGTCGTACTACGCCACGGCCGACCATGTGGGTTTGCACAGCCACGACAGGGGTTCGTCTTCCGACGCCCTGTAACCCTGGAAACGGCAGTTGACCGCTGAGTCTCAGCACTTCGTGCCAAGCCGCATGAAGTCTATCGTTGATGACTTCGATGGCGTTCAGGTGCGGGGTACTGCACCGTGTTGCGCACCATGCGCGCCGGCTCCCTAAAATGTTCTGCCTCACACCCGAAAGACCGCCTCCATGACCCAGGGACTGATCCGTATCTGCGGCGCACGCCAGCACAACCTCAAGAACCTGGATCTGGACATCCGCACCGGCGAGCTCACGGTGGTCACGGGCCCCAGTGGTTCGGGCAAATCCAGCCTGGTGTTCGACACGCTGTACGCCGAGGGCCAGCGCCGCTATGTGGAGACTTTCAGCGCCTACGCGCGCCAGTTCCTCGACCGCATGGACAAGCCTGCCGTGGACAAGGTCGAGGGCGTGCCCCCGGCCATTGCCATCGACCAGACCAACCCGGTGCGCTCCAGCCGCTCCACCGTGGGCACGATGACGGAGCTGAACGACCACCTCAAGCTGCTGTTCGCCCGCGCAGGCCAGCTGTTCGACAAGCAGACGGCGCAGCCGGTGCGGCACGACACACCCGAAACGATTTATGCCGAACTGCAGCAGCGCAGCGCCGCAGCCGGAGATCCCCGCATCGTGCTGACCTTTCCGGTCGAGTTGCCCGCCAACACATCGGCTGAACAGGTAGCGCAATGGCTTTCGGCCAGCGGCTTCACCAAGGTGCAGACCGAGCGCGAAGTGGCCACACCCACCGGCCCACGCAAGGTGCTGGATGTGGTGGCCGACCGGTTCCGCCTGGGCAATGCCGAAAAGGTGCGCGTGATCGAGGCCATCGAAGTCGCGCTCAAGCGTGGCACTGGTCGGCTGAATGTGTATGTGCTCCCCCAGGCCATTCCGCCTGAGCCTGTCGAAGGCCGGCAGATCGCCCCTGCTACTGCCACGGAAATGCCCGAGCTGTGGCGCTTCTCCACCGGCCTGCACTGCCCCGACAGCGATCTGCGTTACAGCGACCCCACTCCTTCTGCCTTCTCGTTCAACTCTGCCGTGGGCGCCTGCGACAGCTGCCGGGGCTTTGGCCGCGTGATTGGCGTGGACTACGGCCTCGTCATCCCCAACGACAAGCTCACGCTGCGGGCTGGCGCCATCAAAACCATCCAGACCCCCGCGTGGAAGGAGGCGCAGGACGACCTCATGCGCCACGCCGAGACCGCAGGCATTCCGCGCGACACACCCTGGAACAAGCTGACCGATGAGCACAAGAAGTGGGTCATCTACGGCTCACCGAACTGGAACGGCAAGTGGAACCAGCAGTGGTACGGCATCCAGCGCTTTTTTGAATACCTGGAGAGCAAGGCCTACAAGATGCACATCCGCGTGCTCTTGTCCAAATACCGCAGCTACACGCCCTGCCCCACCTGCGCGGGCGCGCGCCTCAAGACCGAAAGCCTGCTCTGGCGCATCGGCCGCAAGGAAGACGCCGATGCGGCGCTGGAGCCACCGCTGCGCCGG
>DCVY01000240.1:1715-5593 GCA_002327945.1 Acidovorax delafieldii
AAACTGGGGAAGCACAAGCGCAAACTGGGGAAGCACAAGCGCTTCGGCTCCTGCACGAGGAAATCACCACGCGCCTCAAATACCTGTGCGACGTGGGCATCGGCTACCTCACGCTCGACCGGCAAAGCCGCACCCTGAGCGGCGGCGAGGTGCAGCGCATCAACCTCACCACGGCGCTGGGCACCTCGCTGGTCAACACGCTGTTCGTGCTGGACGAGCCCAGCATCGGTCTGCACCCGCGCGACATGCACCGCATCACCGAGGCCATGCTGCGCCTGCGCGATGCGGGCAACACGCTGGTGGTGGTGGAGCACGACCCGGCCGTGATGCTGGCGGCCGACCGCGTGATCGACATGGGCCCCGGCCCCGGCCGCCTGGGCGGGCAGATCGTGTTCGACGGCACCACGGCCGATTTGCGCAACGCGGACACCCTCACCGGCGCGTACCTCGGCGGGCGCAAGCATGTGGGCTTTGGCTTCAAGCGCATGGTGACCGACGCCACGCCGCGCCTCATCCTCGAAGGCGCGCGCGAGCACAACCTGCAGAACGTGTCGGTCGAATTTCCGCTGCAGCGCCTGGTCACTGTGACGGGTGTGAGCGGCTCGGGCAAATCGAGCCTGATCCAGGACGTGCTGGCCCCCGCACTGCTGCGCCACTTTGGCAAGACCACCGACACGCCGGGCGCGCATGACCGCATGCTGGGTGCGGACCATTTGTCGGACGTGGTGTTCGTGGACCAGTCGCCCATCGGCAAGACGGCGCGCTCCACCCCCGCAAGCTATGTGGGCGCGTGGGACAGCATCCGCGAGCTGTTTGCTATTGCGCCGCTGTCCAGACAGCGCAGCTACACCGCCGCCAAGTTCAGCTTCAACAGCGGCGACGGGCGCTGCCCCACCTGCGGCGGCTCGGGCTTCGAGCATGTGGANNATGCAATTCCTCTCCGACGTGTACCTGCGCTGCCCCGACTGCGACGGCAAGCGCTACCGCCCCGAGATTCTGGAAATCACCATCGAGCGCCCTTCGACCAGCTCAGGACGAACGGTGAGCATGAACGTGGCCGACGTGCTCGCCCTGACAGTGGCCGAGGCGGCCGACCTGTTTGCGGGCGACCACGGCGTGATCCGCGCGCTGCAGCCTATTGTGGACGTGGGGCTTGAATACGTGGCGCTGGGCCAGCCCGTGCCCACGCTCAGCGGGGGCGAAGCGCAGCGGCTCAAACTGGCGGGCTTTCTGGCCGAGGCCGCGCGCAGCGCTTCCAAATCGCGCCAGACGGTGGCGCGCAAGGGCACGCTGTTTTTGTTTGACGAGCCCACCACCGGCCTGCACTTTGACGACATTGCCAAGCTCATGCGCGCATTGCGCAAGCTGATTGACGCGGGCCACTCGCTCATCGTCATCGAGCACAACCTGGACGTGATCCGCGCGAGCGACTGGCTCATCGACCTGGGCCCGGAGGGCGGCTACGCGGGCGGACTCATCGTGGCCGAAGGCACGCCCGAAGATGTGCGCCAGCACGCCACCTCGCACACCGGCCAGGCGCTGCGCGACTACGATCTCACGCTGGGCATCGGCGGCCATACGGTGCACGAAAAAGCCGCTGCGCTGCGCAACAAAGAGCGCATGGCGCATATCCATCAAGCGCCGGCAGCCAAAAACGCCATTCAAATTGTCAACGCCAAAGAGCACAACCTCAAGAACCTGAGTGTGGACATTCCGCGCGGAAAGTTCAACGTGGTGACGGGCGTGAGCGGTTCGGGCAAGTCCACACTGGCGTTCGACATTCTGTTCAACGAGGGCCAGCGCCGCTATCTGGAATCGCTCAACGCCTATGCGCGTTCCATCGTCCAGCCCGCAGGCCGGCCCGAGGTGGATGCGGTCTACGGCATACCGCCCACCGTGGCCATCGAGCAGCGCCTGTCGCGCGGCGGGCGCAAGTCTACCGTGGGCACCACCACCGAGGTGTGGCACTTTTTGCGCCTGCTGTACGTCAAGCTCGGCACCCAGCATTGCGTGCATGACGGTGCCGCCGTGCAGCCGCAAACGCCTGAAAGCATTGCCGCCCAGCTGCTCACGCAGTTCCGGGGTCAGCACATCGGCCTGCTGGCGCCGCTGGTGATGAACCGCAAGGGCGTCTATACCGAGCTGGCCGACTGGGCCCGCCCGCGCGGCCACACGCACTTGCGTGTGGACGGCAACTTTCTGCCCACCACCCACTTCCCGCGCATCGACCGGTTCAAGGAACACACCATCGAGCTACCCGTGGCCAGCCTCGATGTCTCGCCCGAGAACGAGGCCGCGCTGCGCCAAGCGCTGGCCGACGCACTCACGCATGGCAAGGGCGTGGTGCATGTGCTCAGTGACCTGCACGGCCTGCGCGCCGCGATGGAGGGCGGTTTGCCCACGGCGGGCATCGGCCAGTTGCAGGCGTTCTCCACCAAGCGCGCCTGCCCCGTGTGCGCCACCAGCTATGCCGAGCTGGACCCGCGCCTGTTCTCCTACAACAGCAAACATGGCTGGTGCCCCGACTGCGTGGGCACTGGCGTCAAACTCACCAAGGACCAGCGCAAGGTGTTTGACGACTCGGTGCAGGACGACAAAGAAAAAGGCCGCGAGCAGACCTTTGCCGAGCCCGAGGTGGAAGACCTGCAGGATGCCGCCTGCCCCAGCTGCAGCGGCACGCGGCTGAACGCCACGGCCCGTGCGGTTCGGTTTGCGGGTGTGGGCATCACCGGCATTGCCGCGCTGTCGGTGACCGATGTGCGCCGCTGGATCGAGACCCTGCGCATAGAAGGCGGCATGACCCAGCGCGAGGGGGACATCGCCCGCGACCTCGTGCCCGAGATCCAGAGCCGCCTTGAATTTCTGGAAGAAGTGGGCCTGGGCTACCTCACGCTCGACCGGGGCGCGCCCACGCTCAGCGGTGGCGAGGCGCAGCGCATCCGCCTGGCCGCGCAGCTGGGCAGCAACCTGCAGGGCGTGTGCTACGTGCTCGACGAGCCCACCATCGGCCTGCACGCGCGCGACANNGACGAAGACACCATCCGCCGCGCAGACCACATCATCGACATCGGCCCCAGCGCCGGCAAGCGCGGCGGGCGCCTGGTGGCGCAGGGCAGCATAGCCGACATCACGGGGGCCGAAGATTCACAAACCGGCCGCTACCTGCTGCACGCCATGAAGCACCCGCTGCAGCTGCGCCGCAGCATGGTGCCTGGTGCAGTGGGTGCCGAGGCCACGGCCGCCGCCGCGCTGGCCGAGGCCGCAGCACCCACCGGCCGGCAGAGCGCGGCTGCCAAGAAGCGTGCGGCCCAGGCCGCCTCGCTGGCGGCTGACGCGCTGACCGAGGCCAAGGAACGCGCCGCCATGCGCTGGCTCACGGTGCATGGCGCGCAACTGCACAACCTGCAGAACGTGACGGCCACCGTGCCGCTGCACCGGCTGGTGGCAGTGACGGGCGTGAGCGGCTCGGGCAAATCCACGCTGGCGCGCGATGTGCTGCTGGCCAACGTGCAGGCCTGGGTGCAGCAGCGCGCTACCCGCGCCGGGCGCGATGCGATGGATGCAGGCAAGGCGCCACCCCTGGTCGGTTGCACGGGCCTGTCGGGCTTCGAGAGCATCGACCGCGTACTCGAAGTGGACCAGACGCCCATCGGTAAAACACCGCGTTCATGTCCTGCCACCTACATCGGTTTCTGGGACACCATCCGCAAACTGTTTGCCGAAACGCTGGAGGCCAAGGCACGCGGCTATGCCGCCGGTCGCTTCTCCTTCAACACCGGCGAGGGCCGTTGCCCCAGCTGCGAGGGCGCGGGCGTGCGCACCATCGAGATGAGCTTTTTGCCCGATGTGAAAGTGCCCTGCGAAACCTGCCACGGCGC
>DCVY01000246.1 GCA_002327945.1 Acidovorax delafieldii
GTTCAGACCACCTTCGTCGAGAACGTGGCCGAAGGTGCCGATGCCGAGCGCGTGATCCGCGACCTCGCCGCCACCGGGCACCAGATCATCTTCACCCCCAGCTTTGGCTACATGGAGCCCACGCTCAAGGTGGCGCAGGACTATCCTCAGGTCAAGTTCGAGTCCATCACCGGTTACAAGACCACGGCCAATGTGGCCACCGCCAATGCGCGCTACTACGAAGGCCGTTACCTCGCGGGTATCGCGGCGGGCCGCATGAGCAAGACCGGCGTGGCCGGCTTTGTGGCGGGTTTCCCGATTCCCGAGGTGTTGCAGGGCATCAACGCGTTCACTTTGGGCATGCGCTCGGTCAACCCCCAGGCCATGGTCAAGGTGGTGTGGCTTAACGTGTGGTTCGATCCTCCGAAAGAGCGCGACGCTGCCATGGCATTGCTCAACCAGGACGTGGATGTGATTGCTTTTCACACCGGCTCCACGGCGGTGATGGCGGCGGCGCAGGAGCGCGGCAAGCTGGCCGTGGCCTACCACGCGGACATGCGCCGCACGGGGCCCGATGCGCAGATCGTGGCCGTTACCCACCAGTGGGGCCGCTACTACACCGAGCGCGTGCGTGCCGTGCAAAACGCCGACTGGAAAAGCGGCAATGTGTGGGGCGGTGTGCGCGAGGGCATGATCCGCGTGGGCGACTTTGGCAGCCGCGTGCCCGCCGCCGTGCAAAAAGAGGTGCTGGCCGCGCAAAAGGCGGTGGGTGCTGGCAGGCTGCATCCCTTCCGTGCGGGCAAAGCCGCCGTGCGTGACAACGAAGGCCATGAAGTCATTCCCGCCGGCCACACGCTTTCCGACCCGCAGATTTTGCAGATGAACTGGCTGGCTGAAGGGGTGCAGGGCAAGCTGCCACGCTGATGCCCATCGAAGGCGGCAGCGCTGCATGCGGCTAAGCTAGCTTCCATGCCCGTATTTCGCTCCGCCCTTTTGCGCTTTGCCGACGACGGCACTGCCCTGTATGAACAAGATGGCCTGCTGGCCGTGGGCCCTGACGCGCAGGGGCGCCAGCGGGTGCTGGCCGCAGGGGCATGGTCTGAGCTGGCGCCGGGCTTTGGCGACGGGCCTATCGAGCATCTGCCGGGCCGCATCATTGCCCCCGGTTTTGTCGACATGCACATTCACTTTGCGCAGATCGATGTGATCGGCTCGCCGGCCGATGGGTTGCTACCCTGGCTGGAGAATTACACCTTTCCACAGGAAAAGCGCTTTCGATCGCCCGAATACAGTGCGCAGGTAGCACAGTTTTTCATGGCAGAACTGCTGCGCAATGGCGTGACCACGGCGCTGGCGTTTGCCACCTCGCATCCCGCGTCGGCTGAGGCCTTGTTCACCGAGGCTCAGCGACACCAGATGCGCCTGATCACCGGCAAGGTGCTGCAAGACCGCCACTCACCCGATGGTGTGCGCGACGACACCGAGCAAAGCCTGATCGATACCGAGGCCCTGATCCAGCGCTGGCATGGCGTGGGCCGCCTGGGCTATGCCATCACGCCGCGCTTTGCGCCCACCAGCACGCCCGCACAACTGCGCGGCGCCGGAGAACTGGCGGCACGCTACCCCGATGTGTGGATCCAGTCGCATGTGGCCGAGAACCTCGACGAAATCCGCTGGGCGCGCGAGTTGTTCCCGGCATCGCGCAGCTACCTGTCGGTGTACGACGACTTCGGCCTGCTGCGCGAGCGCGCCGTCTATGCCCACTGCCTCCATCTGGACGAGCTTGACCGCGCGCTGATGCGCGACACCGGGGCGGTGGCGGCCATCTGCCCCACCAGCAACCTGTTTCTGGGCAGCGGTTTTTTCGACTACGCCGGGGCTGACCGCGTGGGCATGGGCTACGGGCTGGCGAGCGACGTGGGCGGCGGCACCAGCTTCAGCCCGTTTCACACCATGCTGGCGGCGTATTGCGTGGGCCGGACCACCGTCGCAGGATTGCAGACCAGGCGCGGTCTGAGCCTGTCGCCCCCGCACCTGTGGTGGCAGCATACGGCAGGCGCCGCNNCACGCCGCTGCTGGCGCGCCGCACGGCCCAGGCGGGCAGTCTTGATGAGTTGCTGTTCGCCCTGATCGTGCTGGGCGATGACCGGCTGGTGGAAAAAACAGTCATTTCTCAAGCAAAATACGGCTCTTGCGCTTGATGGTCAAGCGTTGATAGCTATCAAAACCGTAGTACTGGCGAGGAGCCCCCACCATGAGCATCAAAAGCGACAAATGGATCCGCCGCATGGCGGCCGAGCACGGAATGATCGAGCCCTTCGAGCCGGGCCAGGTGCGGGAGGTCGAGGGGCGAAAAATCATCAGCTATGGCACCAGCAGCTATGGCTATGACATTCGCTGCGCTCCCGAATTCAAGGTATTCACCAACATCCACAGCACGGTGGTGGACCCGAAGAACTTCGACGAAAAAAGCTTTGTTGATTTTCACGGCGACAGCTGCATCATTCCGCCCAACAGCTTCGCGCTGGCGCGCACGATGGAATACTTTCGCATCCCGCGCAACGTGCTCACCATCTGCCTGGGCAAGAGCACCTACGCGCGCTGCGGCATCATCGTCAACGTCACGCCGTTTGAGCCCGAGTGGGAAGGTTATGTGACGCTGGAGTTTTCCAACACCACGCCGCTGCCCGCGCGCATCTACGCGGGTGAGGGCTGCGCGCAGGTGCTGTTTTTCGAGAGCGACAAGGACGACGTCTGCGAAGTCTCTTACAAGGACCGGGGCGGCAAATACCAGGGCCAGGTGGGCGTGACGCTGCCCAGGGCCTGAGCTTCGCCCGCACGCGGTGGCCGCACATGGCGGTGCCGGCGCATTGGCGTGAGCCGTCAAACCGCTGACACAGAAGCTTCATAGATTGGATCCTTTTGTCCATCTGGAGCTTCCATGAAGAAATCAGCGATTGCACTGGCGGTTGGCGTGGCCTTGTCCGGGCTTTTGGCAGCGTGTGGCGGTAGCGACGACGGCCCGGTAGATGTTCCCTCGGTCAGTAATCCAAACAAGTTCTTCAACCGCATGGCCACGTTTGCGGTGTGCTCACAGGTGGGCGCCTCGTGCGAAGACAGCACGCCCACGGCGGCAGAAATCGTCGCCGCCAGCGAAGACGGCATGACCCTGGTCTACACCAACAGCCTCAAGGGCGAGGTCGGTTTTGTGGACATCGTCGATCCCGCCGCGCCGAAGGCCTTGGGTCGCCTGGCCATGGGCGGCGAGCCCACCTCGGTCACCGTGCTGGGCGCTCATGCGCTGGTGGCGGTGAACACATCGCAAAATTTCATCAACGCTTCGGGCAAGCTGGTGGTGGTGGACATCGCCAAGCGCAGTGTGGTCACCGAAATCCAGCTGGGTGGCCAGCCCGATTCGGTGGCGCGCAGCAAGGACGGCAAGTATGTGGCCGTGGTCATCGAGAACGAGCGCGACGAGAAACTGGGCAATGGCGCACCGCCCCAGGCGCCTTCGGGTTACCTGACCATCGTGGACTCGGTGGGCGCACCCGCCACCTGGACAACCCGGGTTGTGGAACTCAAGAGCCTGGCGACGCTGTTCCCCGAAGATGCCGAGCCCGAGTATGTTTCCATCAACGACGACAACGTGGCCGTTGTCACGCTGCAAGAGAACAACCACATTGTGCTGGTCGATCTGCCCACGGGCAAGGTCACCAAGCATTTCAGCGCCGGCGCAGTCACGCTCAGCCAGGTCGATTTGACCGATGCGCCGCGCCCCAACATCGTCAGCCTCACGCAAACCCAGGCCAGTCGCCTGCGCGAGCCCGATGGCGTGACCTGGTTCTCCAAGACCCAGTTCGCCACCGCCAACGAAGGCGACCTGACCGGTGGCAGCCGTGGCTTCACCATTTTCAACAGCGACGGCACGGTGGCCTATGACGCCGGCAACACCCTGGAGCACCTGGTCGCACGCATCGGCCACACCAACGACAAACGCTCGGATGCCAAGGGCAACGAGCCCGAGAACGTGGCCTTTGGCCGTTTTGATGGCACCGATTACCTGTTTGTCGCCTCCGAGCGCTCCAGCGTGCTGGCCGTGTACGACATGGGCCAGAAAAACCAGCCCGTGTTCAAGCAAGTGCTGCCCGCAGCGCTGGCGCCCGAAGGCCTACTGGCCATCCCCTCGCGCAACCTGCTGATCGCGGCCAGCGAGAACGATGACCGCGCCACCAGCTCCACCTCGCGCTCTGCACTCAACATCTACCAGCACCAGAGCGCACCCGCGGCCTACCCGACCATTCAGTCGGTGAACCGCGCCGATGGCACGCCCATTCCCTGGTCGGCCCTGTCGGGCTTGGTCGCGGCGCCCACCGGTTCCGTGGTGTATGGCGTGGATGACAGCTTCTTCCGTGGCAACCGGATTTTCGAGATCGACACCAGCGCCAAGCCCGCCAGCCTCCAGCGCGAGATCCGCATCACCGACCCGAACGGCAAGATTGCCGCACTGGCTGCCGTGCTGCCCGCCGCCAAGGACGCCAACGCCTTTGATGCCACCGACCTGGCGGCGATGGTGAACACCGACGGCAGCGTCAACCTGGACCCCGAAGGCATTGCGCTGGCCTCGGCTGGTGGCTTCTGGATTGCCTCCGAAGGCAATGGCACGGTGGGCGAGGCGGCGCGCCCGGTGCTGTCGGCCAACCTGGTGTTCAAACTCTCGGCCACCGGCGTGATCGAAGAGGTCATCCAGCTGCCGGCCGACGTGAACGCCAAGCAGCAGCGCTTTGGCTTTGAGGGCATTGCCGAGTCCAACGGCAAGCTGGTGGTGGCCTTCCAGCGCGCCTGGGCGGGCGAGACCCAGCCGCGCATCGGCGTGTATGACCTGGCCGCCAAAACCTGGCAGTTCATGTTCTATCCACTGGACGCCGTTACTTCGCCCAACATGGGCTGGGTGGGGCTGTCGGACATCACGGCGCTGGGCAACAACCGCTTTGTGGTCATTGAGCGTGACAACCAGGGCGGCCCCGATGCCCGCGTCAAGAAGCTTTACCGCATCGACCTGAGCGGCGCGGCCAATGGCGCCACGCTGAGCAAGACCCTGGTGCGCGACGTGCTGCCCGACCTGCGCAAGACCAACGGCCTGGTGGTCGAGAAGATCGAGGGCCTGGCGGTGCTGGCCAATGGCGATGTGCTGCTGGTCAACGACAACGACGGCGTGGATGATAACAACGGCGAAACCTGGCTGCTCAACCTGGGCAAGCTGAATCTGAACTGAAGTACGCAGCGCGCGGGCCTGCCGCCCGCGCACTGGGTTGCACCAGAAGAGACGGGGGGCTTTCCCGTCTTTTTTGTTTTTCACGCCTTCCATGCTTTCGCTATAGCCCGCCTGCGCGGGCACCTGCGGCTCAACAGGAGGGGTATCTCCGGCCGGTGACGGATCGCGACGGAAAAGCCCGCGACTGTGGCCCGCGCGCCACGATTTGCTGGCCAGACTGCAGGCAGATCACAACGGCAGAACCATCGCGCATCGCACGGTGCGTAACGCCGATGGCACTGCACTTTTGCTTGAAGCGGGCCTGGTCGAATCGACCGGCCCGTTTTTGATAGGGGTGATGATGGCCGGGTCTGGGTGCGTGCCGTATGCTTGTCGCCATGCATTTTTTCCGCACCCTGTTGCTTGCCAGTTCTCTGCTGTTTGCCGTTTCTGCCCATGCCGGCAAGATCACCGTGGCGGCTGCGGCCGATCTCAAATTCGCCCTGGACGAGATCGTCACTGCCTTCCAGCAGGCCCACAGCGCCGACTTGGTGGACGTTATCTACGGCTCGTCGGGCAAGTTCCACACCCAGATCCAGCAGGGCGCGCCCTACGATTTGTACTTTTCGGCCGACATTGCTTTTCCGCGCGCGCTGGCCAAGGCCGGGTTTGCCGCCTCTGAGGTCAAGCCCTACGCCATTGGCCGCATCGTGCTCTGGAGCACCACCCTGAACGCCCGCCAGATGACGCTGTCCAGCCTGACCGATGCCAACATCGCCCGTGTCGCCATTGCCAACCCCCGGCACGCGCCTTATGGCAAGCGTGCCGAAGAAGCACTGCGGGCAGCTGGCCTGTGGGACAAGGTCGGGCCCAAACTGGTCTATGGCGAGAGCATTGCCCACGCCGCGCAGTTCGTGCAGACTGGCAATGCGCAGGTGGGTGTCATCGCGCTGGCCCTGGCGGTCAGCCCCGAGCTGGCCAGCAAGGGCGGTTACTGGCTGATTCCAGAACGCCTGCACCAGCCGCTGGAACAGGGCTTCATCATCACCAGGCGCGCCGAAAGCAATGCACTCGCCCAACGGTTTGCCGACTACATGGACAGCAACGCCGCCCGTGCCGTGATGCGCAAATATGGTTTTGTCCTGCCCGGCGAAGCCGCCGGCAAGTAGGGCACTGGCGTGCAGGCAAGCATCGGCACTGGTCAAGGTGGCGTCGCCGGCTCGGTAGGGGACTTGGTGTGGGAGATGGCGCCATGCTGACGGACAGTGACCTGCAGGCCATCTGGCTGACCGTGCGCCTGGCCGGCCTGGTGACCCTGATCCTGCTGCTGGTGGGAACGCCCATCGCCTGGTGGCTGGCGCGCACCCCATCGCGCTGGAAGGGGCCGATTGGCGCGGTGGTGGCCCTGCCTCTGGTCTTGCCGCCCTCGGTGCTGGGCTTTTACCTGCTGCTGGCGATGGGGCCGAGCGGCCCGGTGGGGCAACTCACCCAGGCATTGAACCTGGGGCCATTGCCTTTCACTTTTGGTGGCCTGGTCATCGCCTCGGTGTTTTATTCATTGCCCTTCATGGTGCAACCGCTGCAAACGGCTTTCGAGGCGGTGGGCGACCGACCGCTGGAAGTGGCCGCCACGCTGCGTGCCTCGCCGCTCGATGCCTTCTTCACGGTGGCGGTGCCGCTGGCCGCGCCGGGGTTTCTGACCGCCTCGATTTTGACCTTCGCCCACACCGTGGGCGAGTTCGGCGTGGTGCTGATGATTGGCGGCAACCTGCCGGGCATCACTCGCGTGGCATCAGTGCAAATCTACGACCATGTGGAGGCGCTGGAATATTTGCAGGCACACCGGCTTTCGGCGGTGATGCTGGTGTTCTCTTTCGTGGTGCTGCTGGCCCTGTATGCCTGGCGCCCACAGCCCAAAAAAGGCGGCTGAGGTGGCCGGTATCGAAGCACGTTTTCGGCTCGACTGGCCCGACTTTTCCCTGGATGTGGATCTGAACCTGCCGGTGCGTGGCGTGACCGCGCTGTTCGGCCATTCTGGCTCGGGCAAGACAACCTTGCTGCGCTGCATCGCCGGACTGGAGCGCGCGCCGCAAGGGCGCCTCGTTGTTGCCGGTGAGGTGTGGCAAGACGCTGTACGCTGGGTGGCGCCGCACCAGCGCCCCATTGGCTATGTGTTCCAGGAGGCCAGCCTGTTTGCGCATCTGACGGTGCTGGGCAACCTGCGCTACGGCCTGCGGCGCACCACGAACGCACAGCAGGCGGGGCTTGATCAGGCCATCGCGTTGCTGGGTATTGGCCATCTGCTCGATCGCAAACCGGGCACCTTGTCGGGTGGAGAACGCCAGCGGGCAGCCATTGCGCGGGCACTTGCCGTAAACCCGCGCCTGCTGCTGATGGACGAGCCGCTGGCCGCGCTCGACATGCAGCGCAAACAGGAAATCCTGCACTACCTGGCGCTCCTGCGCGACGAGCTCGACATCCCCATGCTGTATGTCAGCCACTCCCCCGACGAAGTGGCGCGGCTGGCCGACACCCTGGTGGCGATGGATAGCGGCCGGGTGGTGGCCAGCGGGCCACTGGCGCAAACGCTGGCCCGCATCGACCTGCCCATCCGGCTGGGTGAAGACGCGGGCGCCGTGCTCGATGGCACGGTGGGTGAGGTGGATCATGCATGGCACCTGGCGCGGGTCGATTTTTCGGGCGGTAGCCTGTGGGTGCGCGACCAGGGTCTGGCCATCGGTCGCCGCGTGCGGGTGCGCGTTCTGGCGCGTGACGTGAGCCTGGCCGAAGAGCCGGGAACGAGCAGCATCCAGAACGTGCTGCGCGGCTGCGTCGATGCTGTGACAGGCGACGAGCACCCGGGCCTTGCGCTGGTGCGCATGCGCGTGGGCGACGCTATGCTGCTGGCCCGCTTGACCAAACGCTCGGCCGCTTCGCTGGGTGTGGTGCCGGGGCGCACACTGTGGGTGCAGATGAAATCGGTCGCTTTGATGGAGTGACGCAGGCACCCCCGCAGCCGCGATACTGTGCGCTTCACCGAAGGCCCCACCCGACGAAGACAACACGCCATGCCCCTGCCACTGCACCCCCTGGACCAGCAACTTTTCACCCGCGCCCAGGCGCTGCTGGACGACGAATGGATCCTAAAAACGGCAGTTTGAGGCGCCCGCCGGTGCCGTGATCGGGGCGCCAGGCAAGGCTGAGTGCTGCGGCTCCAACAGCACCTGCGTGCTGTTGGACAGCGCGAAGAAGGCCTGTCTCCGCCAGGCCTGCACCCT
>DCVY01000210.1 GCA_002327945.1 Acidovorax delafieldii
ATCCAACGGCCGTTTTTAGGTTGAACACATGTTTTTTCGGGACGATTTGCGGCGCGGGCGGGCCGAATACTTCGCTAACCTGTAACGTCTATCAACCCATGGCGAACAGCCAGCAGGGCCATTTCGGCCTGGTTGACCAGGCCCAGTTTCTGCTTGATGTTGTAGAGGTGCGTGCCCACGGTGGAGCTTGAGAGCTTGAGCGTCTCTGAAATTTGCGCCACCGACTGACCACGCGCGAGCTGGATAAACACCTCGAACTCGCGCCCCGAGAGTTTTCCCACCGGTCCCTTGTCACCGTTGAGGTCCTGCATGGCCATGCGCTGGGCAATCTGGGCGTCCAGATAGCGCTGACCTTTGGCGATGACCCGGAGCGCGTCGACAAGGACTTCCGGCGCACTGCGCTTGGAGAGATAACCCAGGGCACCCGCCTGCAGCGCGCGCTTGGGGTGGCTCGTGTCCTCATGGGCCGACAGGGCCAGGATGCGCGCACGGGGATCTTTGGCCAGCAGGCGCTTGATGGCTTCGATGCCCCCAATGCCAGCCATGGCGATGTCCATCACCACCACATCGGGCAGGGTCGCCTCATAGGTCTGGCAGACCACCTCGCCGCTGTCGGCTTCGGCCACCACCTCGATATCGTCACACGCCTGCAGCAGGAGCTTGAAGCCCATGCGTACTACCGCGTGGTCGTCGACCAGCATGACTTTCAATTGGTTCCTCCCTGTGCTGTGGCGTCATCGGCAGGCTGACCCTGACCCGCACACCCGCTGGCTCGATCTGGTCGAGATCAAAACTGCCCCCCAGGGCCTGGGCACGCTCGCGCATGCCCAGCACCCCAAAACGGCCTGGTGCCAGAAATTGTTCCGGCTGGCCTGTTCCATTATCAACAACATCGAGCTGCAGCCACCCGGCCAATGTTTCCAGATGCACGTCAATCCGGCTGGCCCGCGCATGGCGCAGGGCATTGTTCACCGCTTCCTGAACAATCCGGTAGACCGCCGTGGACAAGTCATCGTTCAGGCCTTCGATCGGTCCGTTGATGCTGTGGTGCAGGGCTACATCGGGATGGCGTACCCGCCAGTCGTCGAGCAAGTCCTGCAGCGCATCGCGCAGGCCGAAACGGTCCAATGCCAGGGGCCGCAGCCTGGAAATCAGCCGATGCACGCCATCATAGAGCTGGTCCGCGCAGTCCATCACGAGCCGTGCCGATTGCTCGATCGACGCATCCTGGCCCGCGGCCCGGCGCGCGATGGCCAGCCCGACACTCTTGATCGCCGTGACCTGCTGCCCCATCTCGTCGTGGAGTTCTCGGGCGATCGCGCCGCGCTCCTGCTCGATGCGGGCCTGGATGATCTGGGTCAGCTCGCGATTCTCGGCCAGCGCCTGTGTCGCTTCCTGCGCCTGCCGCCGGGCCAGGGCGCTGTCCTGCACCGACTGGGCCATGCCGTTGAACGCCTGGCTGATCAACCGCCCTTCGCGACCGGACAGTTCGGACAGGCGGGTGTCGTATGCGCCCTGCGCCATGCTGCGCAAGCCCTGCACCACCCGATGCAGTGGCCTCATCGCCCGCCCTACCAGGGCGTAGACCAGCGCGTTGCCCAGCACGAATCCCGCCAACACCATCCACAACATGCGCCGCAGATCATCCCAGCCATCCAGGGTGGCGAGTGAGGGATCGGCCCGCAGCACGATGCGCCCGTTGGGCAGGCTGATTTCCTTGGGCTCCAGCGGCGGCGAGACGATGCCTGAATACCACGCGGGCGCTTCCCGACCCGCCTTGTAGGTAGGAGGCGGCGAGCGGTAGATCAGCTTGCCCTGGTCGTCATAAAGCTCGATGGCATTGGCCCGGATTCGGCCGACCCGGCTCAGGAATTCGGTCATGCCTTCCATCCCGCTGTAGCCATACACATAGTTCACCCGCGAGAGCAATTGGATCGCCACCACATTGGCGCCCAAAACCTCCTCGCGAACGCTGCGCCGGGTGTTGTCAATCTGCAGTCCAATAAGGAGCGATGCAAAAACCCCCAGCAAGGTGGTGATGATCAGGTTGACTTGAAGTCGCAGGCTCATGCTGCAGGTGCTCCAGACGAATGCTGTCCCCAAGTCGTGAAGTCACCGTGGGTTGCATGGTGCAGGACAGCCTGTGTCAATGCCCGCGCCATGGCGGGTTCGAACAGACTGTGGCCGCAGCCGTCCACCCACTGCAAACGGCTGCCCGGCAGGCTGGCGTGGAGTTCCCAGGCCGCTTGCGGACGGCAAATCCAGTCCAGACGGCCATGCAGAATCGCCGTTGGCACCGACGCCAGGGATCGGGCCCGCTCCAGCAAGCCGACGTCGCCCCAAAAACAGCCGTTCATTAGATAGTGGCTCTGCACCCGGTACTTGTCCACCATCGCGGCCGCTGCAGCGCCTGCGGCAAGTTCGGGCCCCGGCGCCACACACTGGCTTTGGGATAGCGCCGCCTCCCACGCTGCCCAGGCTTTGGCCCGCGCCAGCGCCTCCTGCAGTTGATTGCCCTGCAGGCCCGCACTGAGCCAGCGCAGCAAGTTCCCGCGCGCGGCCAGCGGAGCCTGTTGTGCCAGCGCTTCCCAGGCATCGGGCAAGAGTTGCCGGGCTTGCTGAAAAAACCAGTCCAGATCCGAGACCCGTCCGAGAAACACAGCGCGCAAGACGAGCCCGAGACAGCATGCGGGGTGGGCCGCTGCATAGGCCAGTGCCAGTCCCGCACCCCACGAGCCTCCCGCGACCAGCCAGCGCTCGATTCCCAAATGCAGGCGCAGATGCTCGATGTCGGCCACCAGCTTGTCGCTGGTATTGCCATGCAGCGCCCCTCGGGGAACGCTGCGGCCACAGCCCCGCTGGTCCAACAAGATCACCCGGCAACGCTGCGGATCAAACAACTGGCGGTGCCGCGGCGAGCAGCCACTGCCTGGACCGCCATGCAAAAAAACCACGGGAAAACCGTCGGGCCGCCCGCATTGCTCATAGTAAATGCGGTGGCCATCACCCACATCAAGCCAGCCGGCGTCGTAGGGCTCCAGCGGCGCATACAGCGCATCGGGCGGGGGGCTCTCCTTCATGGTCTCCATGCTAGCCCCATTCCGGTCTATATGCGGCGCCGTGCACACCTCAAGCCGCACGGCAGGCTCCAAATTCATGAAAATCATGAGGTTCAATCCATGTTTTTCTGATGTTAAAAACGCCCCAAACAGCGGACACTGAATTGCGTACCAGCAGATGCGCTGCGGGTATTTTGAACCGCACGTTGCGGGATAAACACTCAGGAGAAACTGTATGAAATGGGAAAAACCGTCTGCCAGCGACATGCGCTTTGGCTTTGAAATCACGATGTACATCGCCAATCGCTGATCCCGGCCAGCCCGCCGGGGCAACCCGGTGGGCTGCAGTGTCTTGCGATTCCTTTTTTCCGCATCCACCACCAGCGACCAAACTTTGCGCTGCGCCAGTTCGGCGTACTGTTTTTAGATAGGACTGGTTTTAGGAAATCTCCAGTTTGAAAATACATGTTCTAGGTTCTGCTGCGGGCGGTGGATTCCCCCAGTGGAACTGCAATTGCCCCAATTGCGATGCCTACCGAAAAGGCAGCAAACGTGTGAGGGCGCGCACGCAATCCTCCATTATCGTCAGCGCCGATCAGGAAAACTGGCTGCTGTTCAATGCCTCACCCGACATCCTGCAGCAGCTGCGTGAGTTTCCGGCCCTGCAACCGGCGCGTGCCTTGCGCGACACGGCCATCCGCGCCATCTTCCTGATCGACGCCCAGATCGACCACACCACCGGCCTGTACATGCTGCGCGAGCATCGCCAGCCGCATGAGCTGTGGTGCCACGCGCTGGTGCGCGAAGACCTGATGAGCGGCAACCCGCTGCTCAAGGTGCTCGATCACTACTGCGGCGTCCACTGGCACGATGTGCCGCTGGCCGATACTGGTTTCAGCATGGAGGGCGTGCCCGGCCTGCACTTCACCGCCCTGCCGCTCATCAGCAACGCGCCGCCCTACTCGCCGCACCGCGACCGGCCGCAGCCCGGCGACAACGTCGGCGTGACCATCACCGACTCGGCCTCGGGCAAGCGCCTGTTCTACGCCCCCGGCCTGGGCCAGATGGAGCCGCATGTCTGGGCCGCCATGCAGGCCGCCGACTGCGTGCTGGTCGATGGCACCCTGTGGACCGATGACGAGATGATCACGCTCGGTGCCTCGCAAAAAACCTCGCGCGCCATGGGCCACCTGCCACAAAGCGGGCCCGGCGGCATGCTCGAGTGGCTGGAGCAGTTGCCGGCCAGCACCCGCAAGGTTCTGATTCACATCAACAACACCAACCCCATCCTGGATGAAGACAGTGCGCAGCGACTTGAGCTGACGCGCCGTGGCATCGAGGTGGC
>DCVY01000182.1:0-680 GCA_002327945.1 Acidovorax delafieldii
GCCTTCAGCAGGGCAACAGATGTAAGAACGTGTTCACGATCTGACAACGCGCAAACAGCCGGCAGCTCGCCCTATTTTGCCCAGCCTGGCGGGGGCACCATGGCCGCAGCCACCAGCCGCTGGGTGTAGGGGTGCTGCGGCGCATCCAGCACCTGGGCCACGGTGCCGTGCTCGACAACGGCGCCGTCTTTCATCACCAGCACATCGTGCGCCATGGCACGGATCACATCCACGTCGTGCGTGATGAGCAGGTAGCTCAGACCCTTGTCCCGCTGCAGGCGCTGCAGCAGGCCCAGCACCTGCTGCTGGATGGTGACGTCGAGCGCGCTGGTGGGCTCGTCGAGCACCAGCAACTGCGGCTGCACGATGAGCGCGCGCGCAATGGCCAGGCGCTGGCGTTGCCCGCCCGAAAACTCATGCGGGTAGCGCGCCAGCAGGCCGGGGTATTGCGCCTCGGTCAGGCCCACCTCAAGAAGAGCGGCCTCCACCCGCGCCCGCCGCTCGACCAGGCTTAGCGCCGCCTCGTGCACCTCGAGGCCCTCGCCCACGATCTCTTCGACCGTAAGGCGCGGCGAGAGCGACGAGAACGGATCCTGAAACACCACCTGCACCTTGCGGCGCAGCTGCTGGTTGGCCGGCGTGTTGCGCGTGGCGGGCTGCTGCCAGCCCTGCCCCGCCAC
>DCVY01000182.1:727-8215 GCA_002327945.1 Acidovorax delafieldii
GAACTCGCCCTTCTTGAACCAGCCGCGCACGCCGGGCAAGGGGGTGGGGTAGACCACACACAGGTCTTGCGCCTGCACCACGGGCGCCTTGCCGGCAGGGGGCGCGGCCTCGATCACATCGCGCCGGGGCTGGCTGGCGATCAGGCGGCGGGTGTAGTCGTGCTGCGGGGCGCCAAACACATCGGCCACGCGGCCCTGCTCCACCAGCACGCCCTGCTCCATCACGGCCACGCGGTCGGCAAAGCGGTGCACCAGGTTCAGGTCGTGCGTGATGAGCAGCACGGCCATGCCGCCCCCCGCGCTGCTTTTGCGCTGCAGGTCGGACAGCAGGTCGAGAATCTGCCCGCGCAGCGTGACATCCAGCGCCGTGGTGGGCTCGTCGGCCAGCAGCAGGGCGGGCTCGCTGGCCAGGGCCATGGCGATCATGGCGCGCTGGCGCTGGCCGCCGCTCAACTGGTGCGCAAAACTGTTGGCACGCCGCCAGGGTTCGGGGATGCCGGTTTTTGCAAGCAGCTCGATAGCTGCTTGCGCGCACTGGGCGGGGCTCAATGCCTTTTTTAGCGCTAAAACCTCGGCAATCTGCTGGCCGATGGTCATCAACGGGTTGAGCGCCGTCATGGGCTCCTGGAACACCATGGCGATGTCGCCGCCGCGAATGCCGCGCATCTCGCGCTCTGACAAGGAAAGCAGGTCGCGCCCACGCAGCAGGGCCTGGCCGCTGATCTTGGCATCACCCGCCAGGCGCAGCAGGCTCAAAGCGGTGATGGTCTTGCCCGAACCCGATTCGCCCACCAACGCCAGCTTTTCGCCGGGCGCGATGCTGAAGCTGACGCCGCGCACCACCTCTTTACTGCCAAAACGCACGGACAGGTCGTGCACCTCCAGCAGCGGCGCAGGTGATGATGGCAAAGGGTGTGTGACGCTCATAGCTTGTCGGTTTTTTGCAAGGGCCAAACTTGACACACGCAGCCTGGAACAGGCACGACCCAAGCCAGCGGCCGCCGCGCAAGGGCCGCCCCGCCGCGCTGGCGGCGTTCCCCCTCCCGGCGCAGCCGAGAGAGGGGGGGAAGGCGCGAAGCGACTCAGGGGGGTGTTCATTGTTTCCGCGGATCGAGCGCATCGCGCAAGGCGTCGCCCATGAAGGTCAGCAGCAGCAACGTGGCCACGAGCACAACAAAGGTGGACAGCGATATCCACCACGCATCGATGCTGTTCTTGCCCTGCGCCAGCAGCTCGCCCAGGCTGGGCGTGCCGGGCGGCACACCCAGGCCCAAAAAGTCGAGCGAGGTGAGCGCCAGAATGGCCGCGCTCATGCGAAACGGCAAAAAGGTGACCACGGGCGTCAGGCTGTTGGGCAGGATGTGGCGCCAGATGATCTGCGCATTGCCCACGCCCAGTGCGCGCGCGGCCTTCACATAATCGAGCTGGCGGTTGCGCAAAAACTCGGCGCGCACATAGTCGCTCAATCCCATCCAGCCGAACAGGCTCAGCAAAATCAACAGCAGCGAAATGCTGGGCGCAAACACGGCGCTGAAGATGATGAGCAGGTACAGCTCGGGCATGGAGCCCCAGATTTCGATGAAGCGCTGAAAAGCCAGGTCGGTCTTGCCGCCAAAAAAACCCTGAATGGCGCCCGTGACGACGCCCAACAACACGCCCGTGACAGTGAGCGCCAGCGCAAACAGCACGCTCACGCGAAAGCCGTAGATGAGTTGCGCCAGCAGGTCACGCCCCCGGTCGTCGGTGCCCAGCCAGTTGTCACGCGTGGGCGCCGAGGGGTTGGGCGCCTTGGCAAAGTAATTGAGCGTGTCGGGGCCGTAGGGATTGAGCGTGTAAAGCGCCCAGTTGCTGCCATTGGTAATGCGCTCGCGGATGAAGGGGTCAAGGTAGTCGGTGGGCGTGGCGAAGTCGCCGCCGAAGGTGGTTTCGGGGTAGTCCTTGAGCATGGGGAAATAGGTCTGCCCCTCGTAGCGCACAACGAGTGGCCGGTCGTTGCTGACCAGCTCGGCGCACAGGCTCACCGCCACCAGCACGCAAAAAATCACCAGGCTCCAGTAGCCCAGGCGGTTGCGCTTAAAGCGCAGCCAGGCGCGGCGCGACGGAGAAAGCGAGGCGGGCGCTTGCACGTTCATGCTGAAAAAGGATTGAGCACCGCAATGCCGCAGCCATCGAAATCACGCACGTTGCGGGTGACCAGCGTCAGGGCGTGCACCTGGGCGGTGGCTGCGATCAGCATGTCGGCCTGTTCGCGCACGCGCCCCTGGCGGGCGAATATCGCGCGCAATTCCCCGGCGCGTCGGGCGATGTCGCCACCAACCGAGAGCACGCTGACGCGCTGCAAGAAAAGGTCAAACCAGCGCATCTTGGCGGCATTGGGTCGCCAATGCAGGCCAAAAATGATTTCATCGACCGTGATGGCACTGACGACCACGGGCAGGTCATCCTGCTCCAGGCGTTGCATCCAGTGCAGCACTCCCGCGTCGGGGCGGGGGCGCATCAGCTCACTGACGGTGTTGGTATCGGCCAGATACATGGTGGCTCAAGGGTGGGCCGGTTGCTTTGCAGGGTCATCCCAGTAATGGGGATCGTCCACCATGGGGTTGTAACGCGTGGTGCGCGGTGGCAGCTCGATACCGTCCGCGCCCTCGGCAGCCAGGATGGCGCGGATCTCTTCGAACAAAGCACTTAGCGTTGGCCGCTTGTGCTGCGCCTGCCATTGCTTGAATTGCTCATAGTCCTGCGCCGAAATCAGCACAGCCACGGGCTTGTCGCGGTTGTAGATGGCTTGCGGCTCCTGGGCGGTGAGCCGCACCACTTCAGAAAACTGCTGTTTGGCGCTGGCTATGTTCCATGTCATGGTGGCCTCCTGCGGTTGGATATCCAATATGGATATATTATCTACAAACCATGTCCAACATCAATCAAACTTCACCCGCGGGTCCACCCACACATAGCAAAGATCACTGACCAGCTTGGTCACCAGCCCGATCAGCGTGAAAAGATACAGCGTGCCCAACACCACGGGGTAGTCGCGCCGGATCACGCTTTCGTAGCTCAAGAGGCCCAGACCATCGAGCGAGAACAGCGTCTCGATGAGCAGCGAGCCCGCGAAGAACGCGCCGATGAACGCCGCCGGAAAGCCCGTGATGATGGGAATCAGCGCGTTGCGGAACACATGTTTCCAGAGCACCTGGCGCTCGCTCAGGCCCTTGGCGCGCGCCGTCAGCACATACTGTTTGCGGATCTCTTCCAGGAACGCATTCTTGGTCAGCATGGCCGTGACGGCAAAGCTGCCCAGCACCATCGCGGTGATGGGCAAGGTGATGTGCCACAGGTAATCCACAATGCGCGCGCCCCAACTTAACTCGTCCCAGTTGGACGACGTCAGTCCGCGCAGCGGAAACCACTGCAACTGCCCGCCAAAAATGACCAGCAGCGCCACGCCCAGCACGAAACCCGGAATGGCGTAGCCCACGAGGATGAGCAGCGTGGTCACGAGGTCGAAGCGCGAGCCGGCGCGCACCGCCTTGGCCACGCCCAGCGGCACGGCCACGAGGTAGCTGATGAAGAAGGTCCACAGCCCCAGGCTGATGGACACGGGGAGTTTTTCCACCACGAGCTGCCACACGTCCTTGTTCTGGAAGAAGCTCTTGCCCAGGTCAAACCGCGCGAATTGCCCCAGCATCTGGATGAAGCGCTCGTGCGCGGGTTTGTCAAAGCCATAGAGTGCCTTGATCTGCTCCAGCCGCTTGGGGTCCACACCCTGCGCGCCGCGGTAGGCCAGGCCGCCGCCTTCGGCACCGCCACCACCCGCACCGGCCTTGGCCTCGGCCATGTACTGCTCGACCGGGCCGCCGGGCACGAACTGGATCACCACAAAAGTCAGCAGCAACACGCCCAGCAGGGTGGGCAGCATGAGCAAGATGCGTTTGAGGATGTAGGCCAGCATCTTTGATCAACCCTTGCTTTCTGTAGCGGTGATGGCGGCCGCAGCGCCGGGCCGCCCCAAGCAAGGCCAGCCCCCTCGGGGGGCAGCGACCCGTGCAACGGTGGAACGTGGGGGCCACATTACCGGGCCCACCAGGTGTCAATGACCCAGCCCTCGCCGCTGGAATACGGCGGCACGGCAACTGGCCTGGCCAGCCGCCAGGCGTTGTAGGCCATGCGGTGGGTGGCGGCCGCCCACTGGGGCAGCAGATAGTGGCTGTGCGCAATGATGCGCTCCAGCGCGTGGCAGGCGGGCAGCAGTTGCGCCTCGGTCTTGGCGGAGGTCATGGCGGTGATCAGCGCATCGACGGCCGGGTTCTTCACGCCCGCAAAGTTGCCCGAATCCTCGGTGTCTGCGGCCTTGCTGCCAAACAGGTCGGCAAACTCCTGGCCAGGGTTGTGCGTGCCCTGGAAGGCCATGGAGGTGATGTCGAAGTCAAACTTCTGCAGGCGCTGCTGGTACAGCGCAAAGTCCACCGAGCGAAAGCGCAGCGTGATGCCCAGTTTTTCGAGGCTGCGCATCCAGGGCGTAATGGTGCGCACGCCACCCTCGTTGCTGTCCATGTATTCGAGCACCATGGCCTGTCCCGCGCCATTGCGCAGGGCTCCATCGCGCACTTCCCAGCCGGCGTTCTTCAAGAGCTGCTGCGCGCGGCGCAGGTTGGCGCGCAGCGACGAGTCGCCATCGGTGCGCGGTGGCACGGTCATGGGCCCAAAGGCCGCAGCCGGAATGTCTTTGCGAAAGGGCTCCATCAGCGCCAGCTCCTCGGGCGACGGCGTGCCGCGTGTCTCGCAGGCGGTATTGCCAAACAGGCCATTCACCCGCTGGTAGGCTCCGTAGAACAGCTGGCGATTCATCCACTCGTAGTCGATTGCCAGCCCCAGGGCCTCACGCACGCGCACATCGGCCAGCAGGGGGCGGCGGGTGTTGAGCACATAACTCTGGAACCCCGAGGGCAGCTTGTGCGCGAATTCGCCCTTGACCAGTTCACCGGTGTTGAACTTCTTGCCGTTGACGCGCCGCGCCCAGTCGCCCGCGCTGAAAAAGCGCATCAAATCGAACTCGCCAGCCTTGAGGGCTTCGAGCCGCGCGGTGGCATCCTTGTAGATCTTGACAGTGATGCGATCAAAGTTGGCCGTGCCCTTGCGCACGTTCAGGTCACGCGCCCAGTACTGCGGGTCGCGCACATAGGTGATGTCTTTGCCAAAGCGCACCGGGCCGATTTTGTAGGGCCCGCTGCCAAGGGGGATGTCCATCACCACCTGGTCGAAGGGCTTGGGCCGGCCGCCCTCCACGCCCCAGTCGCGGCTGAACACCGGCAGGCCACCCACGGTCAGCGGCAGCTCGCGGTTGGGCTTGTGAAAGCGGTAGCGCACGGTGCGGTCGTTCAGCACATCCACACCCGCCACATCGATCAGCGTGGTCTTGTAGGCCGGCGATGTGAAGGGCCCCACCAGCGTGTCGTAGCTGTGCTTGACGTCATGCGCCAGCACCGGCTTGCCGTTGTGAAAGCGCGCCTCGGGCCGCAGGCGGAAGGTGACCGAAAGGCCGTCGCTCGCCACATCCACATCCTCGGCCAGCAGGCCGTAGCCGGTGGCGGTTTCGTCCATGGAGCCCACCAGCAGCGAGTCGAACATCAGCGCCGACAGGTATGCCGGCGCACTGCCCTTGATGGTGAACGGGTTGTACTTGTCAAACGTGGAGGTGCGCAGATTGCTCACCAGCCGCAACTCGCCGCCCTTGGGGGCATCGGGGTTCACGTAGCTGAAATGCGCAAACCCGGCCGGGTAGCGCGGCGCGCCCCACAGCGCATACGCATGCGCGGCCCACGCTGGCACAGCGCACATCCACAGCGAAAAAATCAGCCAAAACCGCATGCGACAATTCTGCACTACGTCGGCGGGGCCTCTGCGCAGACCGCGGGAATACCGCCCGCAGCCGGGCAGCCCACGCCGCCCCCCCTTATCCCGCATTCCACAGGAGAACAACCATGGGTTTTCTGACCGGCAAAAAGCTGCTCATCACGGGCGTGCTGTCCAACCGCTCCATCGCTTACGGCATTGCCAAGGCCTGCCACCAACAGGGCGCCGAGCTGGCTTTCAGCTACGTGGGCGAGCGCTTCAAGGACCGCATCACCGACTTTGCCGCCGAGTTCGACTCCCAGCTGATCTTTGATTGCGATGTAGGCAGCGACGAGCAGATCGAGCGCCTGTTTACCGACCTGGCCCAGGTGTGGCCCAAGTTTGACGGCTTTGTGCACGCCATTGGCTTTGCGCCGCGTGAAGCGATTGCCGGCAACTTCCTGGAAGGCCTCTCGCGCGAGGGCTTTCGCATTGCGCACGACATCAGCGCCTACAGCTTCCCGGCCATGGCCAAGGCCGCCCTGCCCTGCCTCAACGACAAGTCATCGCTGCTGACGCTGTCGTACCTGGGCGCGCTGCGCAGCATTCCCAACTACAACACCATGGGCCTGGCCAAGGCCAGCCTGGAGGCCAGCGTGCGCTACCTGGCCGAAGCCGTGGGCCGCACCGAAGACGGCCGCAGTATCCGCGCCAACGGCATCAGTGCCGGCCCCATCAAGACACTGGCCGCCAGCGGCATCAAAGACTTTGGCAAGCTGCTGGGCCGCGTGGCCGATGCCGCGCCCCTGCGCCGCAACGTGACGCTTGAAGACGTGGGCAATGTGGCGGCTTTTCTGCTGTCCGACCTGGCTTCGGGCGTGACCGCTGAAATCACTTACGTGGACGGCGGCTTCAGCCAGACCGCCGGCCTGAGCGCCGACCAGGTCTGAAAGGCTGAGAACCACCTGCTGGTTTTATGGGCAAATCAGCCGGTGGCGATTGCGGACAAATCGCTGCCGGCTGCACCATCAATAGCACCATGCACCGCCGAAACTGCCTCGCCCTGCTGGCACTCGCCGCATTTCCTGCACTGCCCGCGCTGGCGGCAGACGCGCCGGCCCTGCTGCTGGCGCAGGTCTATCGCCCCGGCCTGCCGCTGGCCGATTACTGGGTCAGCGAAAAATACGATGGCGTGCGGGGCTTCTGGGACGGCCATACGCTGCGCACCCGTGGCGGCGAGACGGTGCCGGCCCCCGCCTGGTTCACCGCCGGCTGGCCCGAGGTGCCAATGGACGGAGAACTGTGGGCCGGGCGTGGGCGCTTCAGCCACGCCCAGTCCGCCGCGCGCCAGCAACAGCCCGATGACGCCGCCTGGCGCCGGATGCGCTTCATGGTGTTTGACCTGCCCGCGCATGGCGGCACATTCGACCAACGCCTCCCGGCCCTGCACGCCGTCGTCGAAGGGCTGCGCCAGCCATGGGTGCAGGCCGTGCCGCAAAAACGGGTGGCAAACGACGCGGCGCTGCAGGCGCTGCTGCATCGCACGGTGAGCGCCGGTGGCGAGGGCCTGATGCTGCACCGGGGCGCATCGCTGTACCGCGCCGGCCGCAGCGACGACCTGGTGAAGCTCAAGACGCATGAGGACTCCGAGGCCCGCGT
>DCVY01000182.1:8282-12831 GCA_002327945.1 Acidovorax delafieldii
CTGCCGCGCTTTGCCAGCTTTGTGCGGGTGCGCGAGGACATGCCGGTCGAGTGAAGTAAGCGGGCGTTTCAAAACGGCGGTTTTCACACCGCAAAACAAGGCCACAGGCCGATGGCAACCATGCACCGGTCTGCAAAAAAATAGTGCGCTGATAGCGCTTATCCCTCAGGCGTTAGCAACCTGTCTGGCAAATATTCCGGCGACCGCGAAAGCCGCCGGAGCCATCACACGCTGCGGCCGTAGGGGCCATCATCGCCCATTTGCACCAGGTTCTCGGCTGTGGCGAGCGGCTTGGGCTGCTTGGTGAACTTGTCGGTCACGCAGTCGGCGTAATAGCGCACATGGCCACTCTCGTCTTCCACTTCCACCAGACCGTGGATATCGGTTTCAAAACCGGGACAGAGCTTGGCGAATTCGCGGGCAAACTTGAGGTAGTCCACGATCTTCTTGTTGAACACTTCACCGGGGATCAGCAGCGGGATGCCCGGCGGGTACGGCGTGACCAGTCCCACAGTGATGCGACCTTCGAGGTGGTCGATCTCCACGCGCTCGGTAGTGCGATGGGCGATGTGGGCAAACGCGTCGCTGGGCTTCATGGCGGGCGTGAGGTCCGACAAATACATCTCGGTCGTCAGGCGCGCGATATCGTACTTGGCGTACATCTCGTGCACATGCTGGCACAGGTCCTGCAGGCCCATGCGCTCGTAGCGCTTGTGCTGCTGGCAGAACTCGGGAAGGATGCGCCACATGGGCTGGTTCTTCTCATAGTCGTCCTTGAACTGCTGCAAGGCCGTCAGCATGGTGTTCCAGCGGCCCTTGGTGATGCCGATGGTGAACATGATGAAGAAGCTGTAGAGGCCGGTTTTTTCAACCACCACGCCATGCTCGGCCAGATACTTGGTGACGATGGAGGCCGGAATGCCGGTCTTATCGAACTCGCCATCGAGATTCAGTCCTGGTGTGACGATGGTCGATTTAATCGGGTCGAGCATGTTGAAGCCATCGGCCAGCGAACCAAACCCGTGCCACTTGCTGGCGCTGAGCTTCTTGCCTTTGCCGTCGCTGCGGATGATCCAGTCTTCAGCGCGGCCAATGCCCTCCTCGACCAGCTTGTCTGGCCCCCAGACCTTGAACCACCAGTCGTCCTTGCCAAACTCCTCTTCAATCTGGCGCATGGCACGGCGGAAGTCCAGCGCTTCAAGAATGCTCTCTTCCACCAGCGCGGTACCGCCGGGCGGCTCCATCATGGCGGCCGCCACATCGCAGCTGGCGATGATGCTGTACTGAGGGCTGGTGCTGGTGTGCATCAGGTAAGCCTCGTTGAACAGGTGGCGGTCGAGCTTGGTGGTCTGCGAATCCTGCACCAGCACATGGCTGGCCTGGCTGATACCGGCCAGCAGCTTGTGGATGGACTGCGTGGCGTAGGTCACCGAATGCTTGGGGCGCGCGCGCTTCTTGCCCATGGCGTGGTAGCTGCCATAAAACGGATGGAAGGCCGCGTGCGGCAGCCAGGCTTCGTCAAAGTGCAGGTTGTCCACGTAGCCATCGAGCATGGCCTTGATGGTCTCGGTGTTGTAGAGCACGCCGTCGTAGGTGGACTGCGTGAGCGTGAGCACGCGCGGTTTCACCTTCTTGGCGTCCACGCCCTTGAGCAGCGGGTTGGCCTTGATCTTGGCCTGGATGGCTGCGGGCTCAAACTCGCTTTGCGGGATCGGGCCGATGATGCCGAAGTGGTTGCGCGTGGGCTTCATGAACACGGGGATGGCCCCGGTCATGATGATGCTGTGCAGGATGGACTTGTGGCAGTTGCGGTCCACCACCACCACGTCGCCCGGCGCCACGGTGTGGTGCCACACCATCTTGTTGGATGTGCTCGTGCCGTTGGTGACAAAGAAGCAGTGGTCGGCATTGAAGATGCGCGCAGCGTTGCGCTCGCTCTCGCCAATGGCGCCGTTGTGGTCCAGCAGCTGGCCCAGCTCTTCCACCGCATTGCAGACGTCGGCGCGCAGCATGTTCTCGCCATAGAACTGGTGGTACATCTGGCCCACGGGGCTTTTCAGGAAAGCCACACCGCCCGAGTGGCCAGGGCAGTGCCAGCTGTACGAGCCATCCTCGGCATAGTCGAGCAGCGCCTTGAAGAACGGGGGCTGCACGCCCTCCAGGTAGCTCTTGGCCTCGCGGATGATGTGCTTGGCCACAAACTCGGGCGTATCCTCGAACATGTGGATGAAGCCATGCAGCTCGCGCAGGATATCGTTGGGCAGATGGCGGCTGGTCTTGGTCTCGCCGTGCACATAGATCGGCACCTCGGCGTTCTTGCGCCGCACTTCGCCAATGAAACTGCGCAAACTCAGCACGATGGGGTCGAGCCCCTCGTCCGCCGTGAATTCCTCATCGTCAATCGACAAGATGAAGGCACTGGCGCGGCTTTGCTGCTGGGCAAACTGGCTCAGGTCACCATAGCTGGTGACCCCGACCACCTCGAAGCCCTCGGCCTCGATGGCTTGCGCGAGCGCACGGATGCCGAGCCCCGAGGTATTCTCGGAACGATAGTCTTCATCGATGATGATGATGGGAAAGCGAAACTTCATGCGCAGCCTCCGTGCAACCGTGCCATGCCGGCCAAAAAACGAAACAGGCGCGAAGTGTAAGGAATAACCGTGACCTGCCTTTGAAGTGCCATTCTCTTGACCCAGAATATGGCGCAGTGAAGACGAACAAAAAAGGAGTTGGCATGGAGGAATCCACTATCTGGTGGCTGCTGGCAGGCGTGACGGTGGCAACCGAGCTGCTCACAGGCACGTTTTATCTGCTGATGCTGGCAGTGGGGCTCGCAGCCGCGGCAGTGGCTGCCCACCTGGGCCTGCCAATGACCGTGCAGATCATCACCGCCGCTGTGATGGGCGGCGGCGCGGTGGTGGCATGGCACCAATTCAAAAAGAAACGTCCCGGCGACCCGTCTGCCCGCGCTGATCGCAGCGTGCACCTGGATGTGGGCGAAACCGTCATGATCGACAGCTGGAATGCCGACGGCACCGCCAGCGTGAAATACCGCGGCGCACAATGGACCGCCATTCACCGCCCCGGCGTCACGCCCTCCACCGGCATGCACCGCGTGGCCGAATTGGTGGGCAACCGACTGCTGGTGGACCCGGTCTGAAGTCACTTCTCACATAAAACCACCAGAAAGGATCCCATGGAAATCGCTATCGTCATCTTTGTCATCGCCATCATCTTTATTGCGCAGTCCGTCAAGGTCGTGCCCCAGCAAAACGCCTGGGTCAAAGAGCGGCTGGGCAAATACGCCGGCACGCTCACGCCGGGCCTGAATTTTCTGGTGCCGTTTGTGGACAAGGTCGCCTACAAGCACAGCCTGAAAGAAATCCCGCTCGATGTGCCCAGCCAGATCTGCATCACCCGCGACAACACCCAACTGCAGGTAGACGGCATCTTGTACTTTCAGGTGACCGACCCCATGCGCGCCAGCTATGGCTCCAGCAACTACATCATGGCCGTCACCCAACTGGCCCAGACCTCGCTGCGCAGCGTGATCGGCAAGCTCGAACTCGACAAGACGTTTGAAGAGCGCGACATCATCAACGCCCAGGTGGTTCAGGCCATCGATGAAGCAGCCCTCAACTGGGGCGTCAAGGTGCTGCGCTACGAAATCAAGGACCTCACACCGCCCAAAGAAATCCTGCACGCCATGCAGGCCCAGATCACCGCCGAACGTGAAAAGCGCGCGTTAATCGCAGCCTCCGAAGGCCGACGCCAGGAACAGATCAACATAGCCACCGGCGAGCGCGAGGCCTTCATCGCCCGATCCGAAGGCGAAAAGCAGGCCGTCATCAACAAGGCTGCCGGCGAAGCCGCCTCGATCAAGGCCGTGGCCGAAGCCAACGCCGAAGCCATCGAGCGCGTGGCCGCCGCCATCCGCCAGCCCGGCGGCGAGCAAGCCGTGCAGCTCAAGGTGGCGGAAAAAGCCGTGGAGGCCTATGGCAAGGTGGCCCAGGATGCCACCACCACCCTCATCGTGCCCAGCAACATGACCGAGGTG
This sequence comes from Acidovorax delafieldii, assembly GCA_002327945.1. Taxonomy (GTDB): domain Bacteria; phylum Pseudomonadota; class Gammaproteobacteria; order Burkholderiales; family Burkholderiaceae_C; genus Acidovorax; species Acidovorax delafieldii_C. The sequence continues at coordinate 12,340 of DCVY01000182.1, forward strand.
TCGGCACTGATTGGGTCCGCCATGAAGATGGTTCAGGCCCAGAAAGCCAGCTGAGAGATTGAGAGTCTTTTGCCTATGCCCGCCTTGCACGCCAAAACACCCCTGCCCGTCGCTGCCAATGCTCGCCATAGCCTGCGCCATGGCTGTGCTTTTCGCCTGGATCCGTGGCGTTTTGACGCGCCTTTCGGGCACGGGCAAAAGACGCTCAGCCTCTGAGTCCAGCCTTTTTTGGCGCAAGCAAGGCATCAGCCCCAAATACCCATATGCCTGTGGCTATAATTGAAGGCTCCGGAGAGGTGGATGAGCGGTTTAAGTCGCACGCCTGGAAAGCGTGTGTGGGCTAATCCCCACCGCGGGTTCGAATCCCGCCCTCTCCGCCAGAAGCCAGCCCGGCCAGGCTGGCGTTTTTTTTCTCCGATCTGATACAATCCAGGTATGAAAAAGTACCGAAAGATGCTCTCCAATTGCAATGCCGAACCGATCGTTGCTATG
>DCVY01000123.1:0-6917 GCA_002327945.1 Acidovorax delafieldii
GCCCCCCGATCACGGCACCGGCGGGCGCATCCAACGGCCGTTGCTAGGATCATGCGGCCTGAAAGACACTGACGCCATGCACCGTCGCCACTTTCTTGCCACCGCTGCCGCTTCTGCGGCCACGTCCGTGCTGTCGTCGGGCTGCGACCGGGCGCCGCGCACGCTCGAAGGCGGCTTCACCGGCACCGACATGGCGCGCGGCCATGCGCTGCGCGATCTGTTGAAAACCGGCACCCTGCCCGCGCCCGCCGTGGTGCGCCGCGCGCAGGTGGTGATTGCGGGTGGGGGCGTGGCCGGGCTGGCGGCGGCGCGCTCGCTGCGGCTGGCGGGGGTGGATGACTTCGCCTTGCTGGAGCTGGAGGACGAGGCCGGCGGCAACAGCCGCGGCGGCCAGGTCAACGGCATTGCCTGCCCGCTGGGCGCGCACTACCTGCCCGTGCCCGGCGACGATGCGCGTGAGGTGCAGGACCTGCTGGAAGAAATGGGCCTGCGCCAGCGCGTGGCCGGGCGCTGGCAATACGACGAGCGCCACCTGGTCCACAGCCCCCAGGAACGTCTGTTTTTTGCGGGCGGGTGGCAAGAGGGCCTGCTGCCCGTGCAGGGCGTGGGCGAGGCCACGCTGGCGCAATACCGGCGCTTTGCCGAGCGGGTGCAGGCGCTGGGCAAGGCTGCGCGCTTCACCATGCCCATGCTCAAATCTTTCGATGCAAAACGGCCACTGGCGCCGACGCATCAAGCGCTGGACGCCCTGACTTTTGCTGCGTGGCTGGACCAGGAGGGGCTTCATGATGCGCATCTGCGCTGGTACCTCGACTACTGCTGCCGCGACGATTACGGCGCGGGCACGGCGCGTGTGTCGGCCTGGGCCGGCATCCACTATTTCGCCAGCCGCCACGGTTTTCAAGCGCCGGGCGATGCCGCCGCTGAAGACCACGAGGGCGTGCTCACCTGGCCCGAGGGCAACGGCTGGCTGACCCGGCGCCTGGCCGCGCCGCTGCACGACGGCGGCCAGTTGCGCACGGCCTGCAGTGTGCTGCGCATCACCGAGGGCCGCCGTGGCGTGCAGGTGGACGCATTCAACCATGCCACCGACAGCGTGGAGCGCTGGCAGGCACAGCGCTGCATCGTGGCGCTGCCGGTGTACGTGGCGGCGCGCGTGGTGCAGGGCCCGCCCGCCTTTTTGCGCCAGGCCGCGCAGCGCCTTTCCTGGGCGCCCTGGCTGGTGGCCAATATCCACATCGACGCACCGCTGGCCGACCGCCCCGGCGCTGCCCCCGCGTGGGACAACGTGCTCTACGGCGCTGCCAACCCGGGCGGCCTGGGCTATGTGGATGCCGGCCACCAGCGCCTGGACCCGCGGGCCGTGCTGGCCGGGCCCACCGTGCTCAGCTATTACCAGGCCCTGGGCGATGTGCCGCAGGGCCGTGAGCAACTGGCCACGCAGCCCTGGACGCATTGGGCCAACGCCACAATGGCCGCCTTGGGCGTGCCCCACCCCGACCTGCCGCGCCGCGCCACGCGCGTGGACATCACGCGCTATGGCCACGCCATGTCCATCCCCACGCCGGGCGTGTGGGGTTATCTCAGCCGAATCGGCCTGCAGCCTCCAAGCGGCGATGGCAGGCGGCTATCGAATGGTGAGCGCACGGCCTGGCTTCCCACCCCCAGCACCGCGCGCCTGGCGTTTGCACACAGTGACTGGTCGGGGTATTCGGTGTTTGAAGAAGCCTTCACGCGCGGGCATGGCGCGGGGCTGGCGGTGTTGCGGTAGCCCCAAAAAAAGCGCCAGGGCATTGCACCCTGGCGCCGGTTGGGCGCGTGGCATGCATGGCGCATGCCCCGCTATTTTCAGCCTCAGGGCAGCGTGACGCCAGCCTTGGTGATGACCTTCTGGTGCGAGTAGTCGCCTGCGGCAGGGCGTGCAATGGTGCCCTTGGCCTTCACGTAGTCCACAAAGCTCTGGGTGTAGAGCAGGTAGGTGTTCACGTAGGCGCCGGCCTTGTACGCGGTGCCCAGCGTGGCGTAGCCATCCTGGCCGGCGGCAATGAAGTCGTTGGTGACCAGCACATAGGTCTTGGCGGGGTCGATGGCCGACCAGGCGCCGGTGGTCTTGTTCTTCACCTGCACGTTGCTGAAGCGCTGGCCCTTGGCCTGGCCCATGTCCAGGTTCCAGCGCAGGCCGGCGGCGTAGGGGTGGGAGCCAGTGGACTGGGCGTTGTCCAGGTGGTTGGCGGCGGCGTCTTCCAGGGCTGCGACCACTTGAGCGCCTGTCAGGTTCATCTCGACCAGCACATTGGTGAACGGCAGGATGGTGAAGGCCGTGTTCATGCTGAGCGTGCCCACGGGCAGCGCGATGCGCACGCCGCCTGCGTTTTGCAAGGCAAAGTCGGCACGCTTGCTGGCGGTGAGGAAGGCTTCGGCCACCACCTGGGCGGCGTCGCTACCGCGGGCCAGGGTGTTGGCCGTTTCGCAGCCTGCCACGCCGGTGCTGCGGTTGGTGCTTTCACCGGGCAGGCGCACCAGGCACAGGGCTTCGGTGGCGTTGCCGATGGTGACGGCTTTTTGCGCAGCGACTTGGCTGGTGTAGGTGGACAGGGTCTGCGCAGCGGCTGCCTCGGGGGTGGTCACGCGCACCTGGTTGCTGGTGGCCAGCTTGGTGACCAGCGCCTGGCGGTCGGCGTCGGCCATGGTCTGCCATGCGCCTGCGCTGTCTTTGCGCTTGAAGTTGTCGCCAATCACCAGCCTGGCCTGGCCGCCGCACTGGGTGACAGTGCCCTGTTCGTTGAACTTCACGTTCATCAGGCCGTAGGCCTTGGCGTATTCCCAGGCCTGGCCAATGCACACGGTCTCGCCCGACTTGTTCTTGACGACGGTGGGGTAAGCGCCCGACGAAGTCGTGACGCCAACGGCCTTGAAGTCGCCCAGCAGGGAGTGCGAGTCGCCACCGATGATCACGTCCACATCGCTGAGCTTGGGTGCGATCGCCTTGTCGGCGTCATAGCCCAGGTGCGAGAGCAGCACGATGTGGCGCACGCCCGTGCCTTTGAGTTCGTCGATGGCCTTCTGCGCAGCGGTGGCTTCATCCTGGAACTGGGTGGTGGCCAGCGGGCGCGAGGAGTTCGTGATTTTGGTGGCGGGCGACAGGCCCACGATGCCTACATCCACGCCATCGATCTTCTTGATGGTGTAGGGCTGCAGGTAGGGCGTGCCGCTGGTGGGTGCCAGCGCAGTGCCTGCCTGGGGCGTTACGTTGGCGGCCACGGTAGCCGTCTTGCAGGCGCTGCCGCCGCCGTTGGCCGGGGCTGCCAGCGCGTCGAGCAGGCCCTTGAGCGCGGTGTCGCCGTCGTCGAACTCGTGGTTGCCGGGCACGAAAGCGTCAAAGCAGATGCTGTTCATCATCCGCGCGTCGGCTTCACCCTTGAAAAAGGTGTAATAGAGCGTGCCGGTGATGGCATCGCCCGCGTGCAGCTTGAGCAGGTTGGGTGTGCCGGCAAGCGACTTGAACACGGCCGTCTGGCGCGCGAACCCGCCCAGATCGACCTGGGTGGCCACGCCGTCCAGCGTCAGCTCTTGGGCAGCGATGGGCTCCAGTTGCGAGTGGTGGTCGTTGATGTGGGCGATGTTCAACTCGATGGCCTTGAAGGTGGGCTCATCATCATTGCCACCGCAGGCCACCAGGCCCAGGGAGAGCGCGCCCATCAGGGCCAGAGCGAGCGGATGGCGGGGCAAAGAGAGCGGAGCGTGCAATTGCATGGGGGGCCTTCGGTAATGCGACGAGTTGAAGCAACAAGGGCGCAGTGTTTTGCGCTTGCGTGACGGACGTGTGACGGCGCACGAATACCCCGGCGGCATCCTGCGAGATCGTCAACACGTTCTAAAAGCCGCGCAGTCGGTCATCGGTGAACAGGGCCGCCGAGGTGCAGCCCTTTGCCATGGCGCAGCGCACGATAGGGTGGCGGCTGGCAAAATTGCATAGTCTTGCTTCAGTGCGGACCGGGTTATCGCCGCAGCTGCGCAACCACTCCACCGGAACCTACGCCACCATGTTCACAGGCATCGTCCAAGCCACGGCCACCATCGCCGCCATCCACGACCGCGCAGGGCTGCGCACCTTCACGCTCGATTTTCCCGAGGGCTTTTGCCAGGGCCTGGCCATTGGTGCCAGCGTGTCCACCGACGGCGTGTGCCTCACGGTGACGGAAATCCTCTCGCCCACGCAGGCCGCGTTTGATGTGATGCTGCAGAGCCTGAAAACCACCACGCTGGGCAGCTACCACCAGGGCGACCGTGTCAATGTGGAGCGCGCGGCCAAGGACGGCGCCGAAATTGGCGGCCACCCGCTGTCGGGCCATGTGGATTTCACCGGCACGCTCATCGAGCGCCGCGCGTTCGACAACAACCTGGTGTGGCGCGTGGCCGTGCCCGAGGCGTTTCGCCGCTATGTGTTTGCCAAGGGCTACATCGCCATCCACGGCGCCAGCCTCACGGTGGCCGAGGTGAACCGTGCCGAGGGCTGGTTTGAGGTCTGGCTGATCCCCGAAACCCGCCGCGCCACGGTGTTTGAAGACAAGCAGGTGGGCGACGCGCTCAACATCGAGATCGAGCGCAGCACCCAGGTGGTGGTGGACACCGTGCGCGAAGCCGTGCAGGAAAGCCTGGGCCGCCTGCAGCCCGTGCTGGAGGCGCTGCTCCAGGAAAAGGGCCTGTCGCTCGAAGACTTGGTGCAGCCGCCCGTGGTGCCGCACTGAGCCCACCGCCGGTGGCGCGCTGCACGGCGTTGTCATCGACCCTCGCCATAATGCGCGCCATGCCAAACCGCTGGAAACCCAATGTCACCGTGGCCGCCATCATCGAAAGCGATGGCCGCTTTCTGCTCGTGGAAGAAGACACAGCCGACGGCCTCAAGCTCAACACCCCTGCCGGTCATCTCGACCCAGGCGAGTCGCCCATCGAGGCCTGTGTGCGCGAGGTGCTGGAGGAAACGGCGCATGACTTCACGCCTTCGGCGCTGGTAGGCGTGTACCTCAACCGCTTCACGCGCACGCGCACGGGCGACGACATCACCTACCTGCGCTTTGCCTTTGCCGGCACTGTGGGCATGCCCCATGAATGGCGCGCGCTCGATGAAGGCATCGTGCGCACCGTGTGGATGACGCTGGACGAGTTGCATGCCAGCGCCGGGCGCCACCGCAGCCCGCTGGTGCTGCAGTGCATCCAGGATTACCTGGCCGGGCAGCGCGCGCCGCTGTCGCTGATCCACACCGACGCGAGCGTGCTGGAAAGAGGCGCCGTGGCCCTTTGAAAGGGCCAAAGGGCCAAAGGGCCGTTGCGCATCCAGGAAGCAACCGCAGGCCGCCTCAGTCCGTCGCGCGCTTGCGCTCCTTGATGATGGCGGCCCACTGGGCCGATTCCTTCTTCATGAAGGCCGTGAAGTCGGCGCGTGTGGTGGGCTGGGGTGTGCGGCCGTGTGCACGATCTTCCAGGTGCCACCCTGCGAGATCGGGAACAGGTTCTCAGGACGGCTGTCTTTCGGTGGGATTTTCGTCCGGCAACAGCAGGCATTGAACCCGGTGCAGTGTTTCACGCTATCTGGCGCATAAAAAAGCGTCTTTTCAGCCCTGGCGGTGTTGCCAATCCTCGCGGTACCACCCGGTATCGCTGCGGTTTGCGCCTTGCCAGAACCAAAAATCCCTCTTTTTTATTTGTGCCATCAAGCGTGAAACACTGCACTAGCGCTCTCACCCAAAGGGTGAACGCCATCGAAGCCATCAACGATAGACTGCATGCGGCCTGCGAAGGAATACAAAGCGCTCAACTGCCGTTTCTAGGTTGAACCCAAGGGAGGCCCTGCCTGCTGCATTCCCGGCGGGTCGATACGCGCTCTGCGCGCCTGCGCAAGGCGGTCTGCCCATCAAAAATACAATCGGGGCAATGACTTTCCATACCAAACAGCGTGTTGTCGTTGGCCTCTCGGGCGGAGTGGACTCTGCGGTGACCGCCTACCTGCTCAAACAGCAAGGCCACGAGGTGGTCGGCATCTTCATGAAGAACTGGGACGATGACGACGACAGTGAATACTGCTCGTCCAACATCGACTTTGTGGATGCCGCCGCCGTGGCCGATGTGATCGGCATCGAGATCGAGCATGTCAACTTTGCCGCCGACTACAAGGACCGGGTGTTTGCCGAATTTTTGCGCGAGTACCAGGCCGGGCGCACGCCCAACCCCGATGTGTTGTGCAACGCCGAGATAAAGTTCAAGGCCTTTCTCGACCACGCCATGCGCCTGGGCGCCCAAAAGATCGCCACCGGACACTACGCGCGCGTGCGCCAGAACGCAGCCACGGGCCTGTTCGATCTGCTCAAGGGGCTGGACCCGTCCAAGGATCAGAGCTATTTTTTGCACCGGCTGAACCAGGCGCAGCTGTCCAAAACGCTGTTCCCCGTGGGCGAGCTGCACAAGACCGAGGTGCGCCGCATTGCCCAAGAAATTGGCCTGCCCAATGCCAAAAAGAAAGACTCCACCGGCATCTGCTTTATTGGAGAGCGGCCGTTTCGCGAGTTTTTGAACCGCTACATCAGCCATGCGCCGGGCCCCATCCAGGACGACCGGGGCCGCACGCTGGGCCGGCATGTGGGGCTGAGTTTTTACACCCTGGGCCAGCGCCAGGGCCTGGGCATTGGCGGCGTGAAGGCCAAGGGTGCCGAGCTGAAGGCGGCGCTGGAGCGGGGCCAGCGCGGCGTGGGCGAGCATGCGCCGTGGTTTGTGGCGCGCAAAGATCTGGAGAAAAACGTGCTGCGCGTGGTGCAGGGGCATGACCACCCCTGGTTGCTGTCGCACGGGCTTGATGCCCAGGATGCCAGCTGGTGTTCAGGCCATGCGCCCGCGCCTGGCAACTATGCCGCCAAGACGCGCTA
>DCVY01000123.1:6933-8431 GCA_002327945.1 Acidovorax delafieldii
GGCGGCGTCATCGCGAGCGCGGTGTGATGTCGGGTGTGCCCCAGGGCTCTGCCGATGCCAGGGCCTGTGGGGCTCACGCTGGTGCATTGCCCACCGGCCTTCGCCGCCGCAGCCTGGCCGGTGGCTGCCTGTTATGGCCGCTGGTGGGGGCTGCGGCGCCGCGATCCGCACGGGTTTCGGATCGGGGTTGCCCGGCCTGGCCGCTGTGGGAAGCTTTCGTTCAGCGGTTTGTGCAGCCAGATGGGCGCGTGATCGATGACCAGCACCACACCCGATACACCACCTCCGAGGGCCAGGCCTACGCCTTGTTTTTCTGCCTGGTGGCCAACGAGCGTGGGCGTTTTGACATCTTGCTGCGCTGGACAGAGCGCCACCTGGCCGCCGGCGANNGATGCCAACGCCGCCTCGGATGCCGATCTGTGGCTGGCCTACACCCTGTTCGAGGCCGCCCGGCTGTGGAATATGCCCGGTTACGGGCTGCTGGCGCAGGCGCTGCTGGCGCGCATCGAGGCGTCAGAACTGGTGCGGCTGCCGGGGCTGGGCTGGATGCTGCTGCCGGGGCCGCTGGGTTTTCAGACGAATACGGCGCGCTGGCGGTTGAACCCCAGCTATTTGCCCATGCACCAGTTGCGCTACTTTGCCGCCTTGCGCGCAGCCGGCCCCTGGGACGAGATTGCCGCCAACACGCTGGCGATGCTGCGCGCCATCACGCCCCATGGCTTTGTGCCCGATTGGGTCGAATACAGCCAGGCCCAGGGCTGGCACGCCACCGCCACCAGCCCGGCGCTGGGAAGTTACGACGCCATTCGCACTTACCTGTGGGCGGGGCTGGTGCACGAAGCCGACCCGGCGCGCGCGCAACTGTTGCGGCGGCTGGGTGGCATGCGCAGATGGCTGTCTGCGGGCCATGCGCAGCCGCCGCAGAAGGTCAATACCAACAACGGCACAGGCACCGGACCGGCGCCGCCGGGGTTTTCTGCCGCCCTTCTGCCCTATTTGCAGGCGCTGGGAGCGAGGGGCCGCGTACAAGCCCAGTTGGCGCGCGTGGTGGGTTCCGCCCAGCATGGGCCGGTGGGTGCCCCTGCCAGCGGCTGCCCGGCATCGCGCTTTGCCACAGCGCTGCTGGGCCATCCGCCCACTTACTACGACCAGGTGCTGGCCTTGTTCGGGCAAGGGGCGCTGGAGGGGCGCTATCGGTTCAGCCCCACGGGGGCGCTGCTGCCCGCCTGGCAATCCAGCGCACGCTGAGCTGCGCGCCCACCAGCGATCAACCTAAAACCGGCAGTTGACCGCTTTGTATCCCTTCGCAAGCCGCATGAAATCTATCGTTGATGGCTTCGATGGCGTTCACCTTTTGGGTCAGAGCGCTATGCACCCGCCAGCACCGCGCTCGGGGCACCATGCGGCGTTGCTCCTCCTTGCGGGCAGTGCGGGCAGTACGGGCAGTAAGCCCGCCGCGTCCTCGCCCTTGCAGGATGCAGGCCTGGCGGAGACAGGC
>DCVY01000039.1:0-4822 GCA_002327945.1 Acidovorax delafieldii
AGTCGGAGTAAATATATATTTGGCCGTGTTGATTGATGCTGATAGAATCAATACAAATCAACAACTTACGGCTGATATACTGGGTAAGAACACAGTATGAGTGTTGATTGATATTCCCCAAAATAGGGGGTTTTTGGCTACATGGTGGCTACATGGATTGCCCGTGTAGCCAAACCGACCGGAGCAATCAACATGGCACGACCGAAGAAAAGCGAAGCCCCCGACCTAGCCGACCGGGTGAATTTGACCGCCGGGGCTATCGAGCGCCTGACCTGCCCCGCTGGCAAGCAACAGGCATTCATGCGAGACAGCGAAGCGCCCGGCCTGCGTGTGCGTGTAACCGCTGCTGGTGCGAAGTCTTTTGTCTATGAGGCCAAGCTAGACCGGCAAACCATCCGCCGCACCATCGGGGGCGTGAAGTTGTGGAGCATTGAACAGGCCCGCACCGAAGCCCGCCGCCTTGCCGTGGTGCTGGATAACGGGCAAGACCCCCGAGAGATAGAGCGCCAGCAACAGGCAGACAAGGCCACAGCGAAGGCCGCCGCCGCTGTCCAAGCTGCTACCGTGGGCGAGGTGTGGGCCGTGTACCTTGAAGCCCGCCGCCCGCACTGGGGAGCGCGGCACCATGCCGACCATGTGAAGCTGGTTCAAGCCGGGGGCGAGGTTTCCAAGCGTGGCACCCGTGGCCGTGGCGTGACTGTGGCCGGGCCGCTGCATCCGCTGATGGGGCTTGCGCTGCGTGACCTGACAGCGCCCGTTATCGAGTCATGGGCAGCACGCGAGGCACAAACCCGCCCAACGTCTGCCCGGCTGGCATGGCGCTGCCTGAAAGCCTTTCTAAGCTGGTGCGCAGAACAGCCGGAATATGCGCCAGTGCTGCCCAGCGTGAACCCTGCCAAGACCAAGAAGGCCCGCGAGGCATTGGGCAAGGCCGGTGTGAAGCAGGATGCACTGCTGAAAGAGCAACTGCCCGCATGGTTTGATGCAGTGCGCAACATTGGCAACCCCATTGCCGCCGCCTATCTGCAAGTGCTGGTGCTGACGGGTGCAAGGCCGGGCGAGGTGCTGGGGCTGCGCTGGGAGGATGTCAACATCAAGTGGAAGGGCCTGACCATCCGCGATAAGGTGGAGGGCGAGCGCGTTATCCCTTTGACGCCCTACGTTTCGCACTTGCTGCACTCGCTGCCGCGCCGCAGTGACTGGGTGTTTCCCAGCACCGCACGGGGCAAGGACACCGAAGGGCAGACCCTGAGCATCCCGAGAGCCCCACATACTGCCGCCTGTGCTGTGGCCGGTATCGAGGGGCTTACCCTGCATGGCCTGCGCCGCAGTTTCAAGAGCCTGACCGAGTGGCTCGAAATCCCTGCTGGTGTGGTGGCTCAAATCATGGGACACAAGCCCAGTGCAACCGCTGAAAAGCACTACACCGTGCGCCCGCTCGACCTGCTGCGCGTTCACCATGAGCGCATTGAGGCTTGGATACTGGAACAGGCCGGGATTGTGTTTGATGCCAAGGCCGCACCCGGTGCGCTGCGTGTGGTGGCTACCGCGTGAAATAACGCAACTACAAATAATCCTTGCACTCTAAATAAACGTAGCTACACTTAACCATGAATGTGACGTTCGACCCGGCCAAAGATGCCGTCAATCTTGCAAAGCATGGGTTTTCATTGTTGGATGCCGTGGGCTTCGAATGGGAAACCGCCGTGGTGTGGCCGGACACGCGCCGGGACTATGGCGAGCCCCGCATGGTGGCATTGGGCTACATCGGTTTGCGCATCATGTCCGTGGTGTTTGTTGACCGCCCGCCAGAGCAACCGACCGAGCGCCGCATTATCAGTTTGAGAAAAGCCAACACGCGAGAGGTGAAGCGCTATGCCGAAACTTAAAACCGGAACCATCCTGCCCACGCCTGCCGAGGATGCAGCCATTACCGCCGCTGCGCTGGCAGACCATGACGCGGTGCCGTTCACCGATGCCGAATGGGAACAGGTCAAGCCGCTGGTGCGCCGTGGCCGCCCGCTGGGCAGTGGCACCAAGACCCAAGTAACCCTGCGCCTTGACGTTGAGGTGGTAGAGAAGTTCAGAGCATCGGGCGATGGCTGGCAAACCCGCATCAATGAAGCGCTGAAAAGCTGGGTGCGGACGCACGCATGAAAAACCGCCCGCACGATGCCGCCGTGGTGGAACTGCTGAAGGCAGACCCCGACTTCGCCAATGAGTATCTGGCCGCCGCCCTGGAAGAAGCCGACGAACCCGGTGGACAACCTGCGCTGCTGCCAGCCCTGCGCCATGTGGCCGAAACGCAAGGCATGGCCGCAGTGGCAGAGCGTGCGGGCATACCGCGTGAAAGCCTTTCACCCACGAATGCGCTGGATGCGGGATGCGCTTCGAGATGCATATGCGCTTGCTGCGGAGGCGCAAAAAGTCGTGGGTGAGCTTGACCATGCCGAGCAACAGAGCGCACATGAATTGCTTGGACACTACAACGATGGATATAACCAGGCCATCGAGCGCGAGCTTGTAATGGAGCGCGTAGTTGTGGGGATGAAGAAAGATGGAAGCCCAGAGTACGGGGACTTCCTCCCACGGGATGAGTATTTGCGCAGACTCGAACGCGCCAAAGCATCAGTCTCAGATTTGCAGGCTCAAGCGTACTCTGCAACGGCACAAGCGAATGAGAAACACCGCGCGTGGTGCGGGGCCATGGTGCGCCATTTGTTGAATCCAGAACAGCCCACTGCATCGCTGGCACCCGTGGCAGACAGCGCCACCATGGCACCCGTGGTGAAAGAGACACCCGACGAGCGCCGCGCCCGGTGGCTTGCTAAGTTTGAGGCAGAGGAAAAGCGAGAGAAGCGAGGGGCATTACAGCGACTCGCAGACAGTGAAGGCGTTGACCGCTCCAACATGAGCAAGGATATTGCCAAGGCACGGGCAGAACGCGACACACAAAGGCGGGCCGGTGGGTGGGCTGCAACTGGTGCAAGACGGCAAACGCAAACGCTGATTTACCCGGGACATACCCGGACTGACACCCGATTCACCTATGAGAACGAGCCGGGCAACTTACCCGGTTTGACGGGGTTACGTACCCCAAAAATCCAATTGAGTCACTTCAACAGGCATCAAGCCGAAAGGCAAGTGACTCATGCAAACCACCGCCCTTCAACAGTTCCCACCGCTGGAATCTGTTATCCACGCAATCGGGCATTTGCTGGATGTTTACCAGCGCATGGTTAACAAGCAGGTAAACGCGAAAGCGCAATTTTTCTGAAGAGCGTGTAACAGGCGCGGTAACAGCGAACAGCGCATTTCTGGAGCCTGAGAAAACCTCAATTTCCAGCCGCAGGTTTCCAAGGTGTTTCCACGGAAACCAATGTTTTCAGCCTGTACGCATCACCTGGTGCGCAGGCCGGTACGCAAGGAATCCGGGGGTTGTGCTGGGCCGGTTACGCCGTGGTTAGCGCGCTTTCAGGGGCTGGACCGCGCCGCCTGAACTACGAAAGTTTAGTAGTACCCCGAAAACGGCTATTTGACGCCCACCAAAGACGCGAGTGAGAGCCCAGCCCGCGCGCTCGGGCAGAACCACAGCGCTGCCAATTTCTTGTCCATTTTTGGCGCCAGGCCCGCGCAGCCGACCAGCACCAGCATGCTGACTGCATGCCGCGCCGCCGCCTGCCGGGTTTTCCGCCGCTAACACCATCCCAACCAGACCGAAGCCCCCGCTGCGGGATTTTTCTTTGCCTGGTGCTGGGTGGCTACATGCTGGCTACACGGTGCAAAACCCTGTACCGCTGGCTACATGGTGGCTACATGAGCCGGAACGAACCCCAAAACAAAAAACCCTGCTACCGATGTGATAGCAGGGTTTCGTGTTCCCGTACGGGCCAGTCTGGTGGGTCCTGAGTGACTCGAACACTCGACCTACGGATTAAGAGTCCGCTGCTCTACCAACTGAGCTAAGAACCCAAACTTTTTAATCTTTCAGCATTGCTGCTGAGCCCTGCATTATGCACCAATTATTTTGATGTTGGCAAGTCGGCGCGAAAATTATCGCATGGCATTGCGGCTGGCCAGCTCCACAAACAGGCCGCTGTGATCCAGCTGGCCCAGTCCATGTTCAATGCCATCTTTGTAAAGCGCTTCGAAAAGCGTTGTGATGGGGGCATCGAAGCCGATTTCCCGGGCGGTGATCAGGGCGTTGTCCAGATCCTTGAGTTGTACCGTCATGCGACCGCGTGGCGCAAAGTCGCGCTCCACCATGCGCTGGCCATGCAGTTGAAGAATCCGGCTGTCGGCAAAGCCGCCGCTGATGGCTTCGCGTACCTTGGCCATGTCGGCACCGCCCTTGGCGGCAAAGAGCAGCGCCTCTGCCACGGCGCCAATGGTGATGCCCACGATCATCTGGTTGGCCAGTTTGGCGAGCTGGCCGGCACCATGGAGGCCCACATGGGTGGCGCGGCCAAAAATGGCAAAGACAGGTTGTGCACGCGCAAAATCCTGTGCCCTGCCGCCGGCCATGATGGCCAGCGTGCCGTTTTCTGCGCCCACCGTGCCGCCCGAGACCGGTGCATCCAAATGGGCCAGCCCCATTGCATCGAGACGGGCCGCGTGGTCGCGGGCTTCCCGGGGTTGTATCGAGGCCATGTCGATGAACAGGGCGCCCGCCCGCATGGCCTGCGCCGTGCCCAGTTCGAACAGCACCCGTTCGACCACAGGGCCGTTTTCCAGCAGGCTGATAACGAAGTCGGCACCACGCACGGCTTGCGCAGGCGCGTCGTGCACCGTGGCACCCACAGATTGGAGCGGGTCGGCCTTG
>DCVY01000039.1:4891-6111 GCA_002327945.1 Acidovorax delafieldii
TGCTGGAATGCGTGGTACATACATGTAAGCGTGCCACATGTAAGCGTGCCACGACCTTGCGCCACCATGATTTGGCTACCGACGCGGGTCTGATCACGCGCCGGTGGCGGCCAAGGGCTACATCAGCAGGTGTTCGCCCGCATTGTCGCCACCCAGGAGCACGTAGTTCACCTTGCGCACATCCATGAGCCTGGTGCCTCCGGCGTAGCTGATGGAGCTTTGCACGTCCTGCTCCATCTCCACCAGCGTTTCGGCCAGCTTGCCCTTGATCGGCTCCAGGATGCGCTTGCCTTCGACATGCTTGTATTCGCCTTTGTTGAAGTCGCTGGCCGAGCCGTAATACTCCTTGAACAAGGTGCCATCCACTTCCACGGTCTTGCCGGGTGATTCTTCATGGCCCGCAAACAGCGAGCCAATCATCACCATGCTGGCGCCAAAGCGGATGCTCTTGGCGATGTCGCCATGGCTGCGGATGCCGCCGTCGGCAATGATGGGCTTGGTGGCCACGCGCGCGCACCACTTGACCGCGCTCAGTTGCCAGCCGCCCGTGCCGAAGCCGGTCTTGAGCTTGGTGATGCACACCTTGCCCGGGCCCACGCCCACCTTGGTGGCATCGGCGCCCCAGCTTTCCAGGTCGATGATGGCCTCGGGTGTGGCCACGTTGCCGGCAATCACAAACGCCTTGGGCAGGTGCTGTTTGAGGTAAGCAATCATGTTCTTCACGCTGTCGGCATGGCCGTGCGCGATGTCGATGGTGATGTATTCGGGGCACAGGCCCTCGGCCGCCAGCTGGTCCACGGTGGCGTAGTCGGGCTGCTTCACACCCAGCGAAATCGAGGCGTAGCAACCCTTGGCGCGCATGTCGCGCACGAACTGCAGGTTGTCCAGATCAAACCGGTGCATCACATAGAAGTAGCCGTTTTGCGCCAGCCAGGTGCAGATGCTCTCGTCCACCACCGTCTTCATGTTGGCTGGCACCACCGGGATGCGAAAGCTGCGGCCGCCGAGTTCCACGCTGGCGTCGCATTCCGAGCGGCTTTCCACGCGGCACTTGCGGGGCAGCAAAAGTACGTTGTCGTAGTCGAAGATTTCCATGGGATTCCAAGCTCCTGGGACTTGCGCACAGAAGGATGCCACAACGGTACATGCCTTTGTGGCAGGCGACTTGTCTGGGCCTGTTTTGCGCAAGTCATAGCTCCATCAAGGGGCGCAGCCATGAC
>DCVY01000039.1:6148-13218 GCA_002327945.1 Acidovorax delafieldii
CACTCTCTGGCGGGCGGATTGTTTTGCGGCCTGTGCCCGCGTATACGGTTGCACGCGCAACTGCCTGCATATCGGCAAAGGGGCGTCGACAATGTTTTTCACGGTGCCGGGCACTTGGAGGCAGGGTGCTTTCTACAATGGCCCCATGTTCCCACAAGACCCGTTTTCGGGGGCGCCAGAAGCTCTGGTGCACCCCCTCTCTGGTGCGCCTTCGGCCGCACCGCCCCTCCTGGCCAATCTCAACGACGAGCAACTGGCCGCCGTCACACTGCCCGCAGGCCACGCGCTCATCCTGGCCGGGGCAGGCTCGGGCAAGACGCGCGTGCTCACCACCCGCATCGCCTGGCTGCTGCAAAACGGCTACGCCACGCCCGGCGGCATTCTGGCCGTCACCTTCACCAACAAGGCCGCCAAGGAAATGGTGGCGCGCCTGTCGGCCATGCTGCCGGTGAATGTGCGCGGCATGTGGATTGGCACCTTCCACGGCCTGTGCAACCGCCTTTTGCGTGCGCACCACAAGGCGGCGGGCCTGGCGCAGTCGTTCCAGATTCTGGACACGCAAGACCAGCTATCGGCCATCAAGCGCCTGTGCAAGCAGCACAACGTGGACGACGAGCGCTTCGCGCCCAAGCAGCTGGCGTACTTCATCGCGGGCTGCAAGGAGGAAGGCCTGGGCCCCGGCGACGTGCCCACGCACGACAGCGATGCGCGCAAAAAGGTCGAGATCTACCAGCTCTATGAAGAGCAATGCCAGCGCGAAGGCGTGGTCGATTTCGGCGAGCTGATGCTGCGCAGCTACGAACTGCTGCGTGACAACGACCCGATCCGCGAGCACTACCAGCGCCGCTTTGCGCACATCCTGGTGGATGAGTTCCAGGACACCAACAAGCTGCAGTACGCCTGGCTCAAGCAGCTGGCGGGCAACGAGGTGGGCGGGCGCTTCGAGGCGCGCGGCAGCGTGATTGCCGTGGGCGACGATGACCAGAGCATTTACGCCTTTCGCGGCGCGCGCGTGGGCAATATGGCCGACTTTGTGCGCGAATTTGATGTGCACAGGCAGATCAAGCTGGAGCAGAACTACCGCAGCTACAGCCACATTCTCGACTCGGCCAACGCGCTCATCAGCCACAACAGCCGCCGCCTGGGCAAAAACCTGCGCACCACGCAGGGCGCGGGCGAGCCCGTGCGGGTGTACGAGGCCAGCTCGGATCTGGCCGAGGCGCAGTGGATGGTCGATGAGATCAAGCAACTGGTGAAGAACGACGGCTTGGAGCGCAAGGAAATCGCCGTGCTTTACCGCAGCAATGCGCAAAGCCGGGTCATCGAATCGGCCCTGTTCAACGCCGGCGTGCCCTACCGCGTGTACGGCGGCCTGCGGTTTTTTGAGCGTGCTGAAATCAAGCACGCGCTGGCGTATTTGCGCCTCTTGGAGAACCCGCACGACGACACCAGCTTCAGCCGCGTGGTCAACTTTCCGCCGCGCGGCATTGGTGCGCGCAGCATCGAGGCGCTGCAGGACGCGGCCCGCGCCGCAGGCTGCTCGCTGCACGACGCCGTGAGCGCCGTGCCCGGCAAGGCCGGCGCCAATCTGGGCGCGTTTGTCGCCATGGTGGATGTGCTGCGCGAGCAGACGCAAGGCCTGAACCTGCGCGGCATCATCGAGCAGATGCTCGAATCCACTGGGCTGGTGGAGCACTTTCGCACCGAGAAGGAAGGCGCCGACCGCATCGAGAACCTGGAAGAACTGGTCAATGCCGCCGAGAGCTTCGTCACGCAAGAAGGTTTTGGCCGCGACGCCGTGGCCCTGCCGCTGGATGAGCACGGCACGCCGCTCACGCAAAGCGCGGTGAGCCAGGGGCTGGACCCCAACGCGCCGGTGCTGAACGAGCCTTTGACACCAGCGATCCCCGGCATCGTGGACATTGACACCGGCGAAACCCTCTCGCCCCTGGCCGCCTTCCTGACCCATGCTGCGCTGGAGGCGGGCGACAACCAGGCCCAGGCCGGGCAGGACGCCGTGCAACTGATGACCGTGCACGCCAGCAAGGGCCTGGAGTTCGATGGCGTCTTCATCGGTGGCCTGGAAGAGGGCTTGTTCCCGCACGAAAACGCCGCCAGCGATCGCGACGGCCTGGAGGAAGAGCGTCGCCTGATGTACGTGGCCATCACCCGCGCCCGCAAGCGCCTGTACCTGAGCCATTCGCAAACGCGCATGCTGCATGGTCAGACGCGCTACAACATCAAGAGCCGCTTTTTTGACGAGCTGCCCGAGAGCGCGCTCAAGTGGATCACACCGAAGCAGCAAGGGTTTGGATCGTTGGCTCCTCAGAGGGGATCTGGTGGCGCATATCCATCCAACGCCAGAGGCCAGTTTGGCTTTAAATCAGAAACCTTTGCCAGCCCGCCGGTGCCCACGCAGAAGGCGGTACCCGCACACGGTTTGCGTGTTGGCATTGCCGTGTTTCATGCCAAGTTTGGCGAGGGCAAGGTGCTGGCCATCGAAGGCACCGGAGACGATGCGCGCGCGCAGGTCAACTTTCCGCGCCATGGCACCAAGTGGCTGGCGCTGAGCGTGGCCAAGCTGACGGTGGTGGAGTGAACGCGCCAGTCGCTCAGAATGAAGCCGTCCATGCCTGATACCAGAGATTTCTCCAAAGAACCCCGGCGCCAGCGGGGCCCTACGCACGGCGCATGCGCATCGCCGTGATGTGCGCGCTGCTGCTGGCGCTGGGGGTTCGTGGTGGAGCCTGGGCGGGCCTGGGGCGGTGATGCCGGTCGAGCGGGTGCGCGGCACCATTTTGGGCGCGGCGCTGGGCATCGTGTTTGTCGTGATCTTCTCCAGCATGGACGACCGTGTGTACCTGCATGAGCACCGCAGCAAGGACGCGGCCGGTCGCTGAAGAAAAAAGAGCGCAGCTTTTCCAGCGGAAGGGGATAACGGGTGTGGTCGGTACTGGCGCCACAGCGCTCCACCAAGTACCAGTCGCGCTCGCAGCGGATGGGACGGCAGGCGCGGCGCCGTGTGGCAGCGGGCCGAGGTGACCGGCCTGGCGCGTTTGGTGGCAGCGCCATCCGAATGTCATCTTGGTGTCGCAATGGATTCTTACGCTCCACGGAGTTTGTAACCCACAACCTAAGGATATCCAATGAACCACCGCGTGGATGCGCCCGAGCAGGCGATTGACTTCAACAACGAGAATTCCAACACCTCCGCTAATCCCACGTTTGATGCTGTGCTGGGCGCTCGCCTGTCGCGCCGTGGCCTGCTGCGTGGCAGCGTTGGCACGGTGGGCACCGCCGTGCTGGGCGGCTTTGGCGTCACAGCCTGTGGCGGTAGCGATGATGAGCCCGCCCTTTTGGGCTTCGCCGCCGTGCCCAAGAGCCTGGCTGACACCGTGGCCGTGCCCACGGGCTACACCGCCAGCGTGCTGTTTGCGCTGGGTGACCCCATGGCTGCAGGCGTTGCTGCTTACAAAAACGACGGCACTGACACCAACTACGCCCAGCGTGCTGGCGACCACCACGACGGCATGGAATGGTTTGGCCTGGGCACCGACGGCAAGCGCAATGACAGCGCCACCGAGCGCGGTCTGCTGGCCATCAACCACGAAGCCACCACGGACGAAAAGCTGTCCTCGTTCTTCCTGCACGCCAATGGCGGCACCTCGACCCTGCCACGCCCCCCATCGGAAGTGGACAAGGAAACCGACATCCACGGCATTGCCGTGATCGAAGTGGCCAAGACAGCGGGCAAGTGGGGCTATGTGCCCAGCTCGGCGCTGAATTTCCGCCTCACCGCCTTGAGCGATATCGAGATTGCAGGCCCCGCCCGCGGCCATGCGCAACTCATCACCAAGTATTCGCCTACCGGCACCAAGACCCGCGGCACGCTGAACAACTGCGGCACGGGCAAGACGCCCTGGGGCACGTTCCTCACGGGCGAAGAGAACTGGGCTGGCTACTTCACCCGCAGCGCCACCGACGACGCAGCACGTAACAATGACAAGAGCGTCACGTCCCTCAAGCGCTATGGCCGCAACCAAGGCGCTGCCTCGCGCCACGGCTGGGAAACCGGCGGTGCCGAGGATAAATACCAGCGCTGGAACAACAGCAAGCTGGGCGCCTCGACCGACGGCCGCGACGACTACCGCAACGAAATGAACGGCATGGGCTACATCGTCGAGATTGACGCCTATGACAAGACCCGTCTGGCCAAGAAGCGCACGGCGCTGGGCCGCTTTGCGCACGAGAGCGCGGCCTTCGGCAAGGTGGAAGCCGGCAAGCCGCTCAGCGTTTACATGGGCGACGATTCGCGCGGCGAATACATCTACAAGTTTGTCTCTACCGCGCTGTGGAGCGAAGCCGATGCCAACGCTGCCGACCGCATGGCCGTGGGCGACAAGTACCTGGACAGCGGCAAGCTCTACGTTGCCAAGTTCAACGCTGATGGCACCGGCACCTGGGTGGAGCTCTCGCTGGGCAACGCAGCGATTTCGGGCTATGCCACCTACAAGTTTGCAGATGTCGCCGACATCGCCATCAACACCCGCCTGGCTGCCGACGCCGTGGGCGCCACCAAGATGGACCGCCCCGAGTGGAATGCCGTGAATCCCGCCAATGGCGAGATCTACTTCACGCTGACCAACAACAGCAACCGCAGCGTCAACCCCACCAGCAGCAGCCAGTACCTGCCTGACGCAGCCAACCCGCGCGCCTACACCGACGAGAAGGGCACGACCAAGCAGAACGGCAACCCCAACGGCCACCTGGTGCGCCTGAAGGAAGGCGCTTCCGTGTCGGCTTTCAGCTGGGACGTGTACCTGTTTGGCGCAGAAGCCGGTGCTGACAAGGCCATGGTCAACATCTCGGCACTGACCGCCGACCAGGACTTCTCCAGCCCCGACGGCCTGGTGTTCAGCAAGGCCACCGGCATCTGCTGGATCCAGACCGACGACGGCGCTTACACCGATGTCACCAACTGCATGATGCTGGCCGCTGTGCCCGGCCAGGTGGGCGACGGTGCCAAGAAGACGCTGAGCTACACCAAGACCGATGGCAGCAAGCTCGACATCGTCACGACCGTGGGCAAGGCCGCCACGCCTGACACGCTCAAGCGCTTCCTGGTAGGCCCCAAGGGCTGCGAAATCACCGGTCTGGCTGAAACGCCCGATGGCAAGGCCATCTTCGTGAACATCCAGCACCCCGGCGAAGCTACCGCCATGGCCGACGTCAATGACGCCACCAAGTACCAGAGCCTGTGGCCATCGAGCGCCGGTTACGGCGCAGGCAAGCGTCCTCGCTCGGCCACCATCGTCATCACCAAGAACGACGGCGGCAAGATCGGTACCTGACCGGTTGTGCCTTCTTCTCCTGCCGGCCCGCCGGCCTGGGGTTGTCAGCTTGCTGGCAACTCGGGGCCGGCGGGCTTTTTGGGTTTTCGGGGTCTTCTTTTGGCAGGGTTTGGAGGGCGATGTCGGCCGTGCAAGGTGGCGCACGCGGCTGTCACGGCAAATGGGTTCGCTCCAGAATGACGGGCGATCCGGCAGTTGAATGAGTCACCGTGGCCGCTTGCCCCGGCAACCCACGGGCCGTTGCCCTATAGAGGTGCCCGAGCCGATTGTCTGCAGCAAAATCTCCTGCCTGCAGGCTGCCCTGCTGGGCGCTTGTTACACCGTGCCGTCCGTCCCCGGTGTGGAGTCGGACGGGTTGCTGTGCTGTGCCTGCGACGGGGGCTTTTCGGGTGGCTCAAAACAATCACGGAAGGTGAAAACCACCGACGTGAAGAACATGGCCGCCATCATCATGGCTGCGCCCACCATGATGCCGCCCACAACAGAGGTGAGCCCCCCCATAGCCAGCAGGCCCGCCACCAGGCTGATCACCAGGCCGCCCACCAGAAAAACGCCCATCCAGGCCAGCCCATAGACCGTGAAGGCGCCGAAGTTGCGCAGGCAGGCCACGATGCTGAAGAACAGGCTTTTGACCGGCGGCACGCCATGCCAGTGCACGAGACCCGGCGCATGCCAGAACAGCAGCGACAACGGCAGATACAGCAAAATGGACAGCCACATGGCGCCCTGGAAGGCGGGCGTTTCGGCCATCTCGCGGGTGAGAGGGGCGCCGCCCAGGTACACCTGCGCGAATTGGCCCCCGTCGATCAGGGCCGACAGGCCCATCACCCCAAGAAAGCCCACCGCATACAGCGCTCCGAGCACCAGCATGTCGCGCAGGCGCTGGCGCCCGGTACGAAAGGCCGCCAGCAGCACGGCCGGCGTGGGAAAGCGGCCTTGCACGGCTTCGGCGGCTGCCACCATCATGGCCAGCGTGGCCGAGGGCAGCAGGGCCAGCGCTACGGCGGGGCCCACCAGCGGAATCATGGTGGCCAGCGACATGGCCGCCATGGTCATGAAAAACAGGGCCGCCAGTGCCATGGGCTGTCGCCAGAACGCCCGGATGCCAAGCTTGACCCAGGCCAGGCCGGTGCGTGCGGGGACGATGTGGAGTTTCATGGCGAGGTTTTGAGAATCAGGAATGAGCCCCGGGCCGCTGGTGGCGGGGCAGCACTGGCGAATTTAACCCAGTGCATCAAGGCACCGGTGTGAAAGACCTCAGGCGTGCACCGGGTGGGCAATGCGGGCCTGCAGAACGCGTTCGAAATGCGCCGGGTCGTGCGGGGTGAGCAGAGAGGCTTCGCGTGGCAGGTAAAAATCCCACAGCCGCGAAATCCAGAACCGCAGGGCGCCCGCCCGCAGCATGGCGGGCAGCAGTTCGCGCTCTGCCGCGGTCAAGGGGCGCTCGGCCTGGTAGGCGTCCAGCATGCTGGCGGCGCGGGCAGCGTCGTGGGCGCCCGTGGTCAGGTCGATGCACCAGTCGTTCAGGCAGACGGCCAAGTCGAACAGCCAGGTGTCCACGCCCGCAAAATAAAAATCGAAACAGCCGGTGAGCGCTTCGCCGTCAAACATCACGTTGTCGCGGAACAGGTCGGCATGCACAGGACCGCGCGGTAGCGCCGCGTAGGCCGATGATGCGGCCACATGGTTCTGGTAGGCCAGCTCGGCGCGCAGCAAGGC
>DCVY01000039.1:13295-13951 GCA_002327945.1 Acidovorax delafieldii
GGCCGCCGGCTTGCCGCACACGGTGTGCAGGATGTCGCCGTTTTGGTCGGGTCGGGGGTCGGGCACCGGCATGCCGTGGTGGGCGAGGTGCTTCATCAGGTACAGATAAAACGGCAGCTGATCGGCGGTGAGGCGCTCGAACAACGTGAGCACGAACTCGCCCTGGTCGCTGGTGAGGAAGTAGTTGGTGTTCTCGATGCCACCTTCGATGCCGCGCAGCGCCACCAGGTCACCCAGTTGCAAACGGCGCAGCAGTTCGCGCGCCTCATTCGTCGAGACTTCGGTAAAAACGGCCATCGGTCAGCGCAAATACGGGTAAGAAAAAAGGGAAGGGNNAAAAGCGCGTTAAAACGCCACGGATCCAGGCGAAAAGCACAGCCATGGCTCGGGCTATGGCGCGCATTGGCAACGACGAGCAGAGGTGTTTTGGCATGCAAGGCAGGCATAGGCAAAAGCCTCTCAGCCTCTCAGAACTTGAGCACATTCCAGACGCGCGGGGCGGTGTTGGTCTCGGCGCCGTTGCGGCTGCCGGCCCGGCTGCGTTCACCGTCGGGCGACTGCACTTCGTATTCGGGCATGTCGCCCGTCTTGGGCTGTACGGTAATGCTCTTTGTCTGGCCGCCCACGCGCAATTCGTCAACGCGGCTGCCCTCGTC
>DCVY01000039.1:14038-17279 GCA_002327945.1 Acidovorax delafieldii
GGGGGCATTGCCATTGCGGCGTTGGTGCCCAAGCCGGTCTTCATTGCGGCACGCTGACCGCAGCGTTGCTAAAAAAGCGCTCAGGGATGTTTGGGGCAGGTGCCGGCCTCGCACGGCACCGTGCGCTGGCCGATGAAGGTGCGAAAGTTCTTGCCCAGCTGCCCCATCTGCATGCAGACATCGCCCCGGGCGTCAAAAGCGAAGCCTTGGGCGCCGGTGGCGTTGAGCAGTTCCACCCGCGTCAGGGCCAGTTTGGCAAACTGCTCCGGGTTGTGCCATTGCGCGGCGCAGATGTTGTGAAAAATGAAGGTGGAATACACCAGTTCGGTGACCACCGGCTTGTCCATTTGCAGCCGCATCACGCCGTTGTCCAAATGCACTGTTTTGAGCGCATTGCCGCGCAGGGCCTTTTGCAACGGCGCTGGCACGTTCTTGAATTCCGTGTCCNNTTGCAGCAAGGTGCCGAGCCTGAGGATGGCGCTATTTTGTCGCTTTCCGCACGCCGCGACGAGGTGCGGGTGTGCCAAGCGGCGCGCGGGGTTACGCGTGTGCACAATCGACGCATGAGCGACAAAAAAACCCTGCTGCTGGTGGATGGCTCCAGCTATCTGTACCGCGCCTTCCATGCCATGCCCGACCTGCGCGCCGTGCCTGGCGACCCGGCCAGCCCCGCCACGGGCGCCATTCGCGGCATGATCAACATGATGCAGGCGCTGCGCAAGGAGGTGCATGCCGACTACGCCGCCTGCGTGTTTGACGCCAAGGGCCCCACCTTCCGCGACGCCATCTACCCTGCCTACAAGCAGCAGCGCAGCCCCATGCCCGACGACCTGCGCGCGCAGATCCCGCCCATCCACGAGGTGGTGCGCCTGCTGGGCTGGCCGGTGCTGGACGTGCCTGGCGTGGAGGCCGACGACGTGATCGGCACCCTGGCCGTGACGGCGGCGCGCCAGGGCATCGAGGTGATTGTGAGCAGCGGCGACAAGGACCTGGCACAGCTGGTGGATGAGCACATCACCATCATCGACACCATGAACGGCAAGCGCCGCGACCTGGCCGGCGTGGAGGCCGAATTCGGCGTGCCCGCGCGGCTGATGGTGGATTTTCAGACCCTGGTGGGCGACCAGGTGGACAACGTGCCCGGCGTGGAGAAGGTGGGCCCCAAGACGGCCGCCAAATGGCTGCAGGAATACGGCTCGCTCGACGCCGTGGTGCAGAGCGCTGACAAGATCAAGGGCGTGGCCGGTGAGAACCTGCGCAAGGCGCTGGACTGGCTGCCCACGGGGCGCCAGTTGCTGACCATCAAGACCGACTGCGACTTAAGCGGTTGGGTCGATGGCTTGCCGTCGCTCGATGCCATCACCATCGGCGCGCCCGACGCGTCCCGGCTGAAGGACTTTTACGAGCAATACGGCTTTAAGAGCCTGGCGCGTGCGCTGGACGATGCAGCGTCACCCGCGCCCCCCCCCGCGCCCATGGTGGCCATGCCCGGCGAAAGCGGCGACCTGTTCGCCGACCACTCCGCCAGCCCCGTGGCCGAGGCCGCGCAGCACCGCGCGGTGGTGTACGACACCATCCTGAACTGGGCCGATTTCGATCACTGGCTGCAGCGCTTGATGAAAGCCGATCTGGTGGCGCTCGACACCGAAACCACCTCGCTCGACGAGATGCGCGCCGAGATCGTGGGCGTCAGTTTCAGCGTGCAGCCGGGCGAGGCGGCCTACATTCCGCTGGCCCATGCCGGGCCGGGCGCGCCCGCGCAGTTGCCGCGCGATGATGTGCTGGCGCGCCTCAAGCCCTGGCTGGAAGACGCCAAGCGCCACAAGCTGGGCCAGCACATCAAGTACGACCGCCATGTGTTTGCCAACCACGGCATCGAGGTGCGCGGCTATGTGCACGACACCATGCTGCAAAGCTATGTGCTCGAAGTGCACAAACCGCACAACCTCACCAGCCTGGCCGAGCGCCACACCGGCCGCAAGGGCATCAGCTACGAAGACCTGTGCGGCAAGGGCGCGCACCAGATCCCCTTTGCCCAGGTGCCGGTGAACAAGGCGGCGGCCTATTCCTGCGAGGACTCGGACCAGACGCTGGACGTGCATCTTGCCCTGTGGCCGCTGCTGCAGGCCAACGAAAAGCTGCACGCCATCTACGCGCTGGAAATCGCCAGCAGCGAGGTGTTGTTCCGCATCGAGCGCAATGGCGTGCTCATCGACGCGCCCACGCTGGCCGCGCAAAGCCACGAGCTGGGCCAGCGCATCGTGCAGCTCGAAACCGAGGCCTACGCCATCGCCGGCCAGCCCTTCAACCTCAGCAGCCCCAAGCAGCTCGGCGAAATCTTTTTTGACAAGCTGGGCATGCCCGTGGTCAAGAAAACTGCCACTGGCGCGCGCAGCACCGACGAGGAGGTGCTGGAAAAACTGGCCGAAGACTACCCCCTGCCCGCCAAGCTGCTGGAGCACCGCAGCCTGGTCAAACTCAAGGGCACTTACACCGACAAACTCGCGCAACTGGCGCTGCCGCGCACCGGCCGTGTGCACACGCACTACGCGCAGGCTGTGGCCGTAACGGGCCGGCTATCGAGCAACGACCCGAACCTGCAGAACATCCCCATCCGCACGGCCGAGGGCCGGCGCATCCGCGAGGCCTTTGTGGCGCCGCCCGGCTGCGTGGTCGCCAGCGCCGACTACAGCCAGATCGAGCTGCGCATCATGGCCCACATCAGCGGCGACCACGCGCTGCTGCACGCCTTTCACGCCGGGCTGGACGTGCACCGCGCCACCGCCGCCGAGGTGTTTGGCGTGGCGCTGGAGCAGGTGACGAGCGAGCAGCGCCGCTACGCCAAGGTCATCAACTTCGGCCTGATCTACGGCATGAGCAGCTTTGGCCTGGCAAAGAACCTGGGCATCGAGACCAAGGCCGCCGCCGCCTACATCGACAAATACTTCCAGCGCTACCCCGGCGTGAAGCAGTACATGGAAGAAACCAAGGCCGCAGCCAAGTCCATGGGCTATGTGGAGACCGTGTTTGGCCGGCGCCTGTACCTGCCCGAAATCAACTCGCCCAACGGCCCGCGCCGCGCCGGCGCCGAGCGCGCCGCCATCAACGCGCCCATGCAGGGCACGGCGGCCGACCTCATCAAGATGTCCATGGTGAAGGTGCAGCAGGTGCTGGACGCTGAAAAACCCGCCATCAAAATGATCATGCAGGTGCACGACGAACTCGTGTTCGAGCTGCCCGA
>DCVY01000161.1 GCA_002327945.1 Acidovorax delafieldii
GCACCAAAAACCCCAAGGTGATGGTTTGCTGTGTCATGGGTGCTTCCTTGCCAAGGTGGATGTGCAGCGCCGGATTATGAATTGACGCGACTGCAGGCGCTCGGTACATTACTAACCAGTCAGTCATTAAAAATGCACCCCCCCACCTCCCCTTCTCCCACCCCGACAGCCAAGCGCGAACGGCGCAAGGAGGCGCGCCCCGGCGAACTCATTGAAGCCGCGCTGGATCTGTTTGTCGAGAAGGGCTTTGCGGCTACCCGGGTGGATGAAGTGGCGGCGCGTGCCGGGGTGTCCAAAGGCACGTTGTTTCTTTATTTTCCCAGCAAGGAAGAGCTGTTCAAGGCTGTGGTGCGCGAAAACATCGCGGGCCGATTTGCCGAATGGACGCTGGAGATGGACGCTTTTGAAAGCAGTACGGATGATTTGCTGCGCTATTGCTACAAAGTGTGGTGGGAGCGCATTGGCAACACCAAGGCCTCGGGCATCACCAAGCTTATGCTGAGCGAAGCGCACCACTTCCCCGAGATCACCCAGTTTTATCAACGCGAAGTGATGCGCCCTGGCCAGGCGCTGATCCGCCGCATCCTGCAGCGGGGCATGGACCGCAAAGAGTTTCGCCCGCTCGACCTGGACCACGCGGTGTATCTGGTGCTCGCCCCGATGATTTTTCTCATGCTGTGGAAACACTCCATGGGCGCCTGCGTGCCGGATATCCTCGCCCTGGACCCCGAAAAATACCTGGCCATGCAAGCCGACAATATCCTGCATGGCCTGTGTGGGACGGTGCCCTCCCCTGCCACACCACCTGCCTGACACCATGAAACGCTGGGTTCTCTGGGTGGCCATCGCTTTTGCCGTCGCGCTGGTGGGCGGCGGTGTCTGGCGCGCGCTGACCGCGCGGCAGACGCAGCAAAAGGCCCTGGCTGAATCCAGCGCGCAACGCAAGGAAGCCACTCTGGATCTGGCGCCAGGCGAGCTGGTCACCGTGCAGCGACAACGCCTGGCCCTGGCCGTGCCGGTGTCTGGCGCGCTGCGCGCAGTCGAATCCGCCATGGTCAAGGCCCGCGCTGCCGGCGAACTGCAAGGCCTGACCTTGCGCGAAGGCGACAGCGTGCGCGCCGGGCAGGAAATCGCCCGCATCGACGACACCGAGGCGCGTGCCCGCCTGCGCCAGGCCCAGCAGCAAGCCGATGCCGCAAGAGCCCAGGTGGACATCAGCCAGCGCCAGTTCACCAACAACCGCGCGCTGGTGGACCAGGGGTTCATTTCTGCCACAGCACTGGCCACCTCGCAGGCCAGCCTGGAGGCCGCGCAATCGACCTACCGAGCGGCACTGGCTGCTGCCGATGTGGCGCAAAAATCGCTGCAAGACACCGTGCTGCGCAGCCCGCTGACGGGCCAGGTGTCGCAGCGGCTGGCGCAGCCCGGCGAGCGTGTGGGGGTGGATAGCCGCATCATCGAGGTGGTGAACCTGTCCCGGCTGGAGCTGGAAGCGCTGCTCAGCCCGGCCGATTCACTGGCCGTGCGCGTGGGGCAAAAGGCCAGCTTGCGCATTGAGGGCGTGGCCACCCCCATCGAGGCCACGGTGGCCCGCATCAACCCCAGTGCCCAGGCCGGCAGCCGCACCGTGCCGGTGTACCTGGTCATCGAGCAAGGCGCAGCGGCATCGGTGTTGCGCCAGGGCCTGTTTGTGCAGGGCACGCTCGACACCGGTCACACCGATGGGCTGGCCTTGCCGCTGGATGCCGTGCGCACCGACCGGCCCGCGCCCTATGTGCAGGCGGTGCAGAACGGCCGCGTGGTGTATCTGCCAGTGAAGACAAGCACGCGCGCCGTGGAGGCAGGCGACACGCTGGTGGCGGTCGAGGGTGTGCCCGAAGGCACGCAGGTGGTGGCCGGGCGCATGGGGTCGCTGCGCGAAGGCACTCCGGTGCGCATCCAGGCAAGCGTGCCAGCCACTCCTGCCGCAGCGGCAAGCTCTGCAGCGCGCGCTGCGCCGTAGCCGGCCATGTGGTTCACCCAGGTCAGCCTGAAAAACCCGGTGTTCGCCACCATGGTGATGCTCGCCATCGTGGTGCTGGGCCTGTTTTCGTACCAGCGGCTCAAGGTGGACCAGTTTCCGGATATCGACTTTCCGGTGGTGGTGGTCACGGTGGACTACCCCGGCGCTTCGCCGGAAATCGTGGAAAGCGAAGTCACCAAGAAGATCGAGGAAGGCGTCAACTCGATTGCGGGCATCAACGCCCTCACCTCGCGCAGCTACGAAGGCACCGCCGTCGTCATCATCGAGTTTCAGCTGCACATTGACGGGCGCAAGGCGGCCGAAGACGTGCGCGAGAAGGTGGCCATTGTTCGCCCCACGCTGCGCACCGAGGTGAAAGAACCGCGCGTGCTGCGCTTTGACCCGGCCAGCCGCGCCGTGTGGTCGCTGGCGGTGCTGCCCGACGACAAGGCCGGCACGCCTGCACGAAGCGCCGTGGAGCTGACCACCTGGGCCGAGCAGATTCTCAAAAAACGCCTGGAAAACGTGCGCGGCGTGGGTGCCGTCAATCTGGTGGGCGCCACCAAGCGCGAGATCAACATCTACCTGAACCCCCAGGCGCTGGAGGCCTTCGGCGTCACCCCCGACCAGGTGGTCGCTGCCGTGCGCAACGAGAACCAGGATTTGCCCGTGGGCGCCATCCGCTCGCTGGCGCAGGAACGCGTGGTGCAGATTGACGCGCGCATGCAGCGGCCCGAAGACTTTGGCCGCATCATCGTCACGCGCAAAGGCACAGGAACCACCGGCCAGGCCAGCGGGGGCGCCCCTGTGCGGGTGGAGCAACTGGCCCGCGTGCAGGACGGTGCCCAAGAAGTGGAGAGCCTGGCGCTCTACAACGGCGACCGCACGCTGCTGCTGTCGGTGCAGAAGTCGCAGGGAGAAAACACCATCGAAGTGGTGGATGGCCTCAACGCTGCAGTCATCGATCTGCGCAACCAGCTGCCGCCCGGCGTGCGCCTGGAAACCATTGGCGACAGTTCCCGCCCGATTCGCGTGGCCGTCAACAACGTGCGCCAGACGCTGATCGAAGGCGCTTTGCTCACGGTGCTGATCGTCTTTCTGTTTTTGAACTCGTGGCGCTCCACCGTCATCACGGGCCTCACACTGCCCATTGCGCTGATCGGCACTTTTTTGTTCATGAACATGTTCGGCTTCACCATCAACATGATCACGCTGATGGCGCTGAGCCTGTGCGTGGGCCTGTTGATCGACGACGCCATCGTGGTGCGCGAGAACATCGTGCGCCATGTGCAGATGGGCAAAAGCGCTTACAACGCGGCCATGGACGGCACGCAGGAGATCGGCCTGGCGGTGCTGGCCACCACGCTGTCGATCGTGGCGGTGTTCATGCCCATCGGTTTCATGGGCGGCATCATCGGCAAGTTCTTCCATGAATTCGGGGTCACCATCGTGGCGGCGGTGTTGATCTCGATGTTTGTGAGCTTCACGCTCGACCCCATGCTGTCGAGCATCTGGCACGACCCCAGCATCCACGCGCACGGCAAGCGCACCGAGCCAGTCACTTTTTATGACAAGACCATCGGCCGCGTCACTGGCTGGTTTGACCGCACCACCGATGCCCTGGCCGAGGCCTACCAGGGCATTCTGCGCTGGTCGCTGGTGCACAAGCTGGCCACGCTGGGCATTGCACTGGCCATCTTTGTGCTGAGCGTTTTCATGGTGCCGCTGCTGGGCACCGAGTTCGTGCCCAAGGCCGATTTTTCGGAAACCACCGTCAACTTCTACACGCCCGTGGGTTCGTCGCTGGAAGCCACCGAGGCCAAGGCGCGCCAGGTGGAAGGCATCTTGCGCGCGTTTCCCGAGGTGCGCTACACGCTGGCCACCATCAACACCGGCAGCGCGCAGGGCAAGATGTACGCCAGCATCTATGTGCGCCTGGTAGACCGCAAGGACCGCAGCCGCAGCGTGGATGCCATGTCGGGCGTGCTGCGCAAGCGCCTGCAGCAGGTGCCGGGCATCACCGTCACCCATGTCGGCCTGCTCGACCCGGTGGGTGGCCAAAAGCAGGTGGAGTTTTCACTGCAAGGGCCTGATCTGCAGGAGCTGGAGCGCCTGACCCGCATCGTGAACGAGAAAATCCGCGACATTCCGGGCCTGGTGGACCTGGACACCAGTGCCAAGCCCGATAAGCCCGTGATTGCGCTCGATGTGCAGCGCGATGCGGCGTCCGACCTCGGGGTTTCGGTGGCCCAGCTGGCCGCCTCGCTGCGCACGCTGGTGGCCGGCACCACGGTGGGCAACTGGCGCGCGCCCGATGACCAGACCTACGACGTGAATGTGCGCCTGGCCCCCGAAGCCCGCACCACCCCACAAGACCTGGAGCGCCTGCCCTTTTCCCTGGCGGCGGCCGATGGCAGCACCCGCATCGTGCGCCTGAACCAGGTGGCCCGCGTGACGGAATCCACCGGCGCCAACCAGATCAACCGGCGCGACCTCACGCGCGAAGTCGCCGTCACCGCCAACGTGGCCGACCGCTCGGCGGGCGAGGTATCCGGCGACATCCAAAAAGCGCTCGACAGCATTGCCTTTCCACCCGGCTACCGCTACCAGTTTGGGGGCTCCACCAAAAACATGGCCGAGTCGTTTGGCTATGCCATCTCGGCGCTGGTGCTGGCCATCGTGTTTATCTACATGATCCTGGCCAGCCAGTTCAAGAGCTTCTTGCAGCCGCTGGCGCTGATGACATCGTTGCCGCTCACGCTGATCGGCGTGGTGCTGGCGCTCTTGATGTTCCGCTCCACGCTGTCGATGTTTTCCATCATCGGCGTGGTGATGCTGATGGGCCTGGTCACCAAGAATGCCATCTTGCTGGTGGACTTTGCCATCCGCGCCCGCGAGGAACACATCGACGATGCCGGTCACACCGTGCCCGGCCTGCCCCGGACCGAGGCCCTGCTGCTGGCCGCCCGCGTGCGGCTGCGCCCCATCCTCATGACCACGCTGGCCATGATCTTCGGCATGGTGCCGCTGGCGTTTGCGCTGTCCGAAGGCTCGGAGCAGCGCGCGCCCATGGGCCAGGCGGTGATCGGCGGCGTGATCACCTCGTCGCTTTTGACGCTGGTGGTGGTTCCGGTGGTGTATTGCTACATGGACGATCTGGCCCGCTGGGCACTTGCCCGCATGGGCCGCGGCCAGAGCGCGCCCATGCCCCCTAAAATCAAGGGTTTGTCCTGACCCGTCTTCCCCTGGAGAGATTCCATGAACATGCCTCTGAACACGTCTGCCAACCCCAGCGACCCCGTTGAACAGGCCCGCTACAACATGATCGAGCAGCAGATCCGCCCCTGGAATGTGCTCGATGCCGACGTGCTGGACCTGCTGGCTGCCGTGCACCGCGAAGACTTCGTGCCCCCGGCCTTTCGCAGCATGGCTTTCATGGACATCGAAATCCCCTTGCTGGGCAGCGACGCCGAAGAAGCCGTGCGCCTGGGCCACAGCATGCTGCAGCCCCGGGTAGAGGCCCGCATGCTGCAAGACCTGAAGATTGTGCCCACCGACCGCGTGCTCGAAATCGGCGCGGGCTCGGGCTACATGGCCGCGCTGCTGGCGCACCGTGCACAAAGCGTGGTCACGCTCGAAATCGTGCCCGCCCTGGCCGACATGGCGCGCGACAACCTTCAGCGCGCCGGCATCACCAACGCCCATGTGCGCGTGTCCGACGGTTCCCGCGATGCCGTGCCCGAAGGCCCGTTCGACGCGATCGTGCTCAGCGGCTCGGTGGCCGAAGTGCCGCAAAACCTGCTGGCCATGTTGCGCGAAGGGGGCCGCCTGGGCGCCATCGTGGGCCAGGAACCCGTCATGCGCTTTACCCTGGTGCGCCGCACCGGCGACCGTTTTGAAACCACCCAGCCATGGGACACCATGGCTCCGCGCCTGGTCGGTTTTGCCGAACCTTCGGGCTTCTCCTTCTGATCCGGCACTGCGGAGTTCTGCATGATCGACCATGTCCGCCCCGCACAGCTGTCCGCCTGGTTTGCGGAGGCATCTGCCGGGGGCCAGCCCCTGGTGCTGGATGTGCGCGAGCCCTGGGAGCTGCAAACCGCCAGCGTGCGGGCAGACGGGTTTGAACTGGTGGCGATTCCCATGGGCGAGCTGCCCGGCCGTCTGAGCGAGCTGGACCCGTCGCGCCCGCTGGCATGCCTGTGCCACCACGGCGCCCGCAGCCTGCGCGTGGCAGCTTTCCTTGCGCAGAAGGGTTTTGGAACACTGGCCAACATCACGGGCGGCATCGATGCCTGGTCGCATGAAAACGATCCCGGCGTGCCCCGCTACTGAGCGCCGGTACTGAGCGCATTCACACCAGCCCTTGCGCGCGCCGATCCACCTGAAGGACTTCCATGACCCCGCTACGGCTTCTTCCCCTGACCCTGGCACTCGCCGCCCTCTGCGCGCCCGCGCAGGCCCAGAGCCTGTTGCAACTGGTGGAAGCGGCGCGTGGCTACGACACGGCGTGGCAGGCAGCCAAGCTGCAGCTGGATGCGGCATCGAGCCGCGCCGAACAGGCCCGTGCCGGCCTGCTGCCCAGTGCCGGGCTGTCTGCCGGCGTGTCCCGCACCACCACCGAAGTCACCCGCCCCCCGGTGGACTTCAGCGGCAGCACGCAAAGCGTGGGCGTCAGCGCTTCGCAACCACTGTACCGCCCGGCCAACCGCATCAATGTTCAGCAGGGCCAGCGCGGCATCGACGTGGCCCGCGCCCAACTGGACGCCGCCACGCAAGACCTGCTGGTGCGCGTCAGCCAGGCTTACTTTGACGTGCTGGCAGCCCAGGACACGCTGAGCTTTGTGCAGGCGCAAAAAGCAGCGGTCTCCGAGCAGCTGGCCTCGGCCCAGCGCAACTTTGAGGTGGGCACATCCACCGTCACCGACCAGCGCGAGGCCCAGGCCCGCTACGACCTGGTCATCGCCCAGGAAATCGCCGCCGAGAACGACCTGCGCGTGAAAAAACTGGCGCTCGACCAACTGGTAGGCANNGTGCAGTTGCCCGCTGTGCAGCCCGACGACGTGGCCGCCTGGGTGCAGACGGCACGCGACCAGCAGCCCGGCGTGCGCCAGGCCCAGATCGCCCTCGATATTGCACGCCTTGAAATCCAAAAAGCCGGCACCGGACATTTGCCTACGGTGGATCTGCAGGCAGGCTACACCATTGCGCGCAACCCCAGCGGCACCCTCACCGCGCCCGGCATGAACAGCCGCACCAACAGCGCCAGCGTGGGCGTGGCCTTGAACTTGCCGCTTTTTGCCGGCTTTGCGGTGCAAAACCGCATCAAAGAAACCCTGACCCTCGAAGAAAAGGCCCAGGCCGACCTCGAAACCGTGCGCCGCAACGCCGCACAGGCCACCCGGGCGGCATTTTTTGGCGTGCAATCCGGCCAGGGCCAGGTGCGCGCCCTGGAGGCCGCCGAAGCCTCCAGCCAGAGCGCGCTCGATGCCAACAAGCTCGGTTACCAGGTCGGCGTGCGCATCAATA
>DCVY01000053.1:0-2976 GCA_002327945.1 Acidovorax delafieldii
GAGATCCTCATGTGCGGCGACCGCATTGCTGCAGACCGCCTGCACGCCCTGGGTGTCGTCAACCGCCTGTCCGAACCCGGCAACGCCCTGACCATGGCCCTGGCGCTGGCAGAGCAGCTCAACGCTCGGGCGCCCAACGTGCTGGCCAGCATCAAGGAGCTGGTGGGTGATGCACCCCACAACCAGCTCTCCACACACCTGGCAAGCGAGCGCGACCACTTTGTCAAAAACCTGCACCATGCCAACGCCAACACCGGC
The DNA here is from genome assembly GCA_002327945.1 of Acidovorax delafieldii. GTDB lineage: Bacteria > Pseudomonadota > Gammaproteobacteria > Burkholderiales > Burkholderiaceae_C > Acidovorax > Acidovorax delafieldii_C. The sequence continues at coordinate 259 of DCVY01000053.1, forward strand.
ATCACGGCATTTCTGGACAATCGCACGCCGCGCCACGCATAGCGCCGCTACCTGCGATTAGCCGAACATCGGTGAGGGGGTCTTTGGTGTTCACATTCAGACCGGGATAGTCACCCACCGCCACCTTGGTGACTTTGCGGCCAACACGGACTTGGAGATAAAACCGTCTTGCGCCTCTTGCCCACATACAAGCACAGCCCCGCAGGCGTATGAGGCCCGCAGTCAGAGACAATGCATGGCTTGGGTTCGTCAACCTCTGTCAATCCCGCCATCTTGCCGTTTGCCACGGCAGGGCGAACGGATGGGGTCAGTTTTTCAGGTAGTTGCAAGTGAAGTTGAAGCGCATATACCCATCCAGAAGTGGGTGATGAGGGTCTTTATATTGCTACATTTTTGCTGCGAAAAAATGATGGTTCTAGGTGGTTCTGTGCGATTCATGGCAAGACAAGAGAGCTGAGTAGTGACGAAAAGCATTGAAAATTCAACAACTTACACACAAGCACAAGTTGTGGAGAATGACCACTCAAACCACACACCCATGATTGCGCAGTACCTGGCCCTCAAGGCCGGGTACCCAGAAACGCTCCTGTTCTATCGCATGGGCGATTTTTACGAGCTGTTCAGGCAAGACGCCGAAAAGGCCGCGCGCCTGCTCGACATCACGCTCACGCAGCGCGGCCAATCGGGCGGCAAGCCGGTGGTGATGGCGGGGGTGCCGTTCCATGCGCTCGAGAATTACCTGGCACGCCTGATCAAGATGGGCGAATCGGTGGCCATTGCCGAGCAGGTGGGCGAGGTGGGCGTGGGCAAGGGCCCGGTGGAGCGCAAGGTGGTGCGCGTGGTCACCCCCGGCACACTGACCGATACCGAGTTGCTGTCCGACAAGTCCGAATCGCTGCTGCTGGCTGTGCACCAGGCGCCGCGCGGGCGCTGTGGCCTGGCGTGGCTCAGCGTGACGCAGGGCCGCGTGTTTCTGGCCGAATGCGCGCTGGGCGAACTGGGCGCCTGGCTGGCCCGCGTGGCGCCCAGCGAGCTGATCTACAGCGCGGGCGTGACCGACCGCTTCGAGCAGCAGCTTCAGGCACTGCGCCAGGCAGGCAGCTTCATCTGCCCCCTGAACCCCCGGCCCGACTGGCAGTTTGATGGTGCGTTGGGCGCGCGCAAGCTGCTCGAACACCTGGGCGCCGCCAGCCTGCAGGCCTGGGGCGCACAAGACCTGGGCGAGGCCCATGCGGCCGCCGCCGCGCTGCTGCAATACGCCGAGCACACCCAGGGCCGCCAGCTCACCCATGTGCACAGCGTGCAGGTGCAGCGCGGCGACGACCTGATCGATCTGCCCGCCAGCACGCGCCGCAACCTCGAACTCGTCAAAACCCTGCGCGGCGACGATGCGCCCACCCTCTTTTCGCTGCTCGACACCTGCATGACCGGCATGGGCAGCCGGCTGCTCAAGACCTGGCTGCTCGAACCCCGGCGCGACCGCGCCGAGGCGCGCCAGCGCCTGTCTGCCACCACCGCCCTGCGCGGCGCGGGTGGTGCCGGTGGTGGCTCGGGCCCTGGGGCCACCTTGCGGGCGGAACTGAAAGGCGTAAGCGATGTGGAGCGCATCACCGCCCGCGTCGCGCTGCGCCAGGTGCGCCCCCGCGAGTTGGTGGGCTTGGGCAAAACGCTACAAAAAGCAGCGCTGCTAGCGCTCAATGGAAAAGCGCCAGAGCCCTATTTGGGTCAAATATTGGGCCACTTGCAGCCGCCCGAGGGCTGCACGCAGTTGCTGCAACGCGCCATTGCCGAGGAGCCCGCCGCACTGGTGCGCGATGGCGGCGTGATCGCCAGCGGCTTTGATGCCGAACTGGACGAACTGCGTGCCATCCAGACCAACTGCGACGCTTTTTTGCTCGACCTGGAAACGCGCGAAAAAGCGCGCACCGGGATTCCGAATTTGCGCGTGCAGTTCAACAAGGTGCACGGCTTCTATATTGAAGTAACCGGCAGCCACCTCGACAAGGTGCCCGAAGATTACCGCCGCCGCCAGACGCTGAAGAACGCCGAGCGCTTCATCACACCCGAGCTGAAAACCTTTGAGGACAAGGCGCTGTCGGCCAACGAGCGTGCCCTGGCCCGCGAAAAGTGGCTATATGAGCAAGTGCTCGACCAGCTTCAGCCCCATGTGCCGCAACTCACCCGGCTGGCGCACGCGCTGGCCACACTGGATGTGCTGTGCGCGCTGGCCGAGCGCTCGCTCACGCTGGGCTGGTGCGCGCCGCAGTTCGTCAATGAACCCTGCATCGAGATCGAGGCCGGCCGCCACCCCGTGGTCGAGGCCCGCCTGCAGGAGACATCGAGCGGTGCCTTCATCGCCAACCACACGCGGCTGAACGCCAACACGCGCATGCAGGTCATCACCGGCCCCAACATGGGCGGCAAGTCGACCTACATGCGCCAGGTGGCGCTCATCGTGCTGCTGGCCAGCATGGGCAGCCATGTGCCCGCCGCCAATTGCCGTCTGGGGCCCATTGACGCCATCCACACCCGCATCGGCGCGGCCGACGACCTGGCCAACGCGCAATCGACCTTCATGCTGGAGATGGTGGAGGCCGCGCAGATATTGCACGCCGCTACGCCGCACAGCCTGGTGCTGATGGACGAGATCGGCCGCGGCACCAGCACCTTTGACGGCCTGGCCCTGGCCAGCGGCATTGCCACGCATCTGCACGACAA
>DCVY01000053.1:3045-3502 GCA_002327945.1 Acidovorax delafieldii
CAGGTTGCAAAACTGGCCGGCGTGCCCGCCCCGGTGCTGCACCACGCGCGCCACGCTTTGGCGGCACTGGAAGAACGCGCTGGCGAAGGCAAACTGCAGGTGGACCTGTTCGCCACCCCGTCCGCCCCCGAGAGTGCAGGCGCAAGCCCGTTGGAAGCTGCCTTGGCGGGCATCAACCCCGATGCCCTGAGCCCGCGCGAGGCGCTGGATGCGCTGTACCAGCTCAAGGCAGTCATGGGGAAGACGCCCCAGGAGTGACCACCCCATATTCATGCCGCACGATGGCATGACGTTATTTGAAAGGCCACACCATGCTCGGAAGTCAGCGCCAGCGGCCATATATTGCTGGGCAAGAAATACGCCGGGCAGCTGTCCCCTGACAGGTGAAGCACGTTGGCACACCCAAAGCAGCGAGCCCGTCAACGCCATCGAAGTCATCAACAATCGATTGCATGCG
>DCVY01000087.1:0-1054 GCA_002327945.1 Acidovorax delafieldii
TCCATGACGCCGACCACAGCGCGGCCTCGCGCGAGCTCATTTATCGCTTCCGCCCGCCCCACTTCAGGCTGGGCGGCGAGGTGCAGGACCACCGCGCAGGGCAGCGCCTGCTGGATCGGGGACAAGCGCTGGTGGTGCTCGACATTCCGCCCGATTTCGAGCATGACATCAAAAAGGGAAAACCGGTTGATGTGCAGGTACAGGTGGATGCCAGCAACACCGTGCTGGGCTTTCTCGCCTCCAGCTACGCCGCGCAGATCATCGGGCAGTATGGCTTCGACCAAGCGCTGGCCCGCCTAGGCGTCACTGAGCAGGCCATGCAAAACATGCCCATGATCCGCGACGAGCACCGCGTCTGGTACAACCCAAACCAGAGAGATGCCTGGTTCATGCCCATCGCCGAACTGCTCACCGTCATCACCATCATGGCCATCATGCTGCCCGCCGCCGCCGCGGTGCGCGAAAAAGAGCGCGGCACCATCGAGCAGCTGCTGGTCTCCCCGCTGACGCCGATCCAGATCCTGCTGCCCAAGGTCATCGCCATGACCCTGGTGATTTTGTTGGGCACGGCAGTAAGCCTGTTCTTCGTGCTGCACGGCGTGTTCGGCGTGCCGATGAAGGGTAGCCTGGTGCTGTTTTTTGCCGTGACCACGCTCTACACCTTCACCACGGCGGGTCTGGGCCTCTACATCGCCACCCTGAGCCGCAACCTCGCCCAAGCCGCGATGCTGGCGATCCTGGTGCTGATGCCAATGATTTTTCTCTCCGGCGCCTGGACCCCGCCGGAAGCCATGCCGATCGGGATGCGGGAGGCTATGCTTTTCTCGCCGCTCTACCACTTTATTGAAATGGGCTATAGCCTCTTGCTGAAGGGAGCCGGGCTGGACGTGCTGTGGGATTCACTGCTGATTCTGGTACTGCTGGGAATCGTGATCTTCAGTTTCGGCGTCTGGCGCTTCAAGCGGCAGTTCGGGTGAAATCATGCAACAAAACTCTTTTTGATGCCATCTTATTCTTGAATTTGTGCCCCCCAATCCCCCAATCCCCCAATCCC
>DCVY01000087.1:1116-1969 GCA_002327945.1 Acidovorax delafieldii
CCTGCGCCTCCTTGGAGCCTGTTCCCGGCCTCACCACGCGGGCAATCCAGGTGATCGACGAGCACCTCGTGCAGCCGCCAGGCAGTAGCGCGGCCTGCCCATGTCGCGCACGCCGTGCTTGATCAGTACCGGGCTGCGTGGATGGGCGATGCAGCGCGCTGCCGCCATCAGCCCAAGCCTGCGGTCGGTTTCCCCCGGCAGCATGACGCCACCATCGGATGCCATGCTGCCCCCATCAAACTGACCCGGCACGACCCGGCGCCCAAGTCGACCCACTTCAATTTTTTATCTCAGCTGCTTCGGTACAGTTGGGCATGGGCCGTCCCATGTTGTGGTTGGCACCTGCGGTGAGGTGGTCAAAATCAATGTGCCGGGCAATGACCTGCAGTGGATCGCCCAAGGTCTCTATCTTGTGCTGGCGCACTGCATCGGCGAAGCGGTCGAACTGAATGGCGCTGCGGGCTTGGTGCTTGGGGCTTGCTCGTCGGCTGATTGTCGCGGTGGGTGGACTGGTCTCGGTCGGGGAAGCGAGGGTTTTAAGAGGTTTACTGCCGTGTGGTGGAGGGCAGCGGGTCTTCTGTCACGTTGGAAAAAGGCGGCAAGCGTGCGTATCTCCATCGTCCGCACCCAGGCAAGGAAGTCTTGCCATATCGGGTTGTTGCGGCCCGGAAATTTCTTGAACAGATTGGAGTGACACCATGGACAACGCCATGACCTACAAGGGCTATTGCGCACGAGTCGAGTGCGACGCCCAGGACAAAATCCTGGTCGGCAGGCTGGCCGGTATCCGCGACATCGTTTCATTTCACCGTGAATCGGCAACTGAGTTGAAGACCGCTTTTCATGAGGCAAC
>DCVY01000087.1:2028-2350 GCA_002327945.1 Acidovorax delafieldii
CGCTTTTCTGGCAAGCACCCGCAGCCGAAAACGCTGCACTTCCTGGCGCAGCAGCAGGCGTGTTGCGCCGTGTGACAATCTCGCCCCATGACACCGCAGCAGTACGTCCAGCAAAAAGCCGTGGCCTCGGGCAGCAGCTTTTATTACGCCTTTCTCTTTCTGCCCGCGCCGCGCCGCGCGGCCATCACGGCGTTTTATGCGTTTTGCCGCGAGGTGGACGATGTGGTCGATGAGGTAACCGACCCTGGCGTGGCCCGCACCAAGCTGGCCTGGTGGCAGGCCGAGGTGGCCAAGGCTTTTGCCGGCCAGCCCACGCACCCGG
>DCVY01000087.1:2384-2762 GCA_002327945.1 Acidovorax delafieldii
CACCACCGAATACGCCCACCGGCTGGGCCTGGCATTTCAGCTCACCAACATCATCCGCGACGTGGGTGAAGACGCCATGCTGGGCCGCATCTACCTGCCGGTGAGCGAGTTGCAGCAGTTTGACGTGAAGGCGCACGAGATTTTGAAGCGCCAGTATTCCGACTGCTTCACCGCGCTGATGCGCTTTCAGGCCGAGCGCGCGCACCGACTGTATGACGAGGCCTTGGCCCTGCTGCCCGATGCCGACCGCCTTGCACAAAAGCCCGGCCTGATGATGGCCAGCATCTACCGCACGCTGCTGCGCGAGATCGAGCACGAGAATTTTCAGGTGCTGCACCAGCGCATCCGCCTCACGCCGCTGCGCAAGTTCTGGCTGGC
>DCVY01000087.1:2847-3837 GCA_002327945.1 Acidovorax delafieldii
CGGCACGCCGGTCTCACTCGACAACGGGCAGCACATCCTGATTGGCGCCTATGCCGAGAGCCTGCGCCTGATGCGGCTGGTGGGCGTGGACACCGACAAGGCCCTGCTGCGCCTGCCGCTCACGATGCAGTTCCCTGATGGCCAGGGGTTGCAACTGCCCGATCTGCCCCCGCCGCTCGATGCCGTGCTTGGAATCATCCGCGCCAAAGGCTGGCACTGGCGCGACAAGCTGGCGCTGCTGCGCACGGCCAGCGCCTGGCAGCTACGCGGCTTTCGCTGTGCGCCGCACACCTCGGTGGCACAGCTGTGCGCCGCGCTCACACCGCGCCTGATGGCCGAGTTCATTGATCCGCTCTGTGTGTCAGCCCTCAACACCCCGGCGCGCGAGGCCAGCGGCCAGGTGTTTTTGCGCGTGCTGCAGGACAGCCTGTTCAGTGGCCGGGGCGGCTCCAATCTGCTGCTGCCGCGCACCGATCTGGGGGCGCTGTTTCCGCAGGCTGCCGCGCATTGGCTGGCGCAGCAGGGCGGCCAGGTCATCACCGGGCAGCGGGTTCAGCGGCTGCGGCCCCTGCCGGACGGATGCTGGGAGGCCGTATGCACCGGCGGCAGCGCCGACGACGCCGCAACGCCCGAGGTGTTTGACCACATCACCCTGGCTTGCCCTTCACGGGAAGCCAGCCGTCTGGTGCAGGGCCTGACAGACCTGCCCGGTCTGGACGGACTGTGCAGACTGGACGGGCCGGCACATGCCCGCCGCTGGAGCACTGCGGCCAGCGCCCTGCGCTTTGAAGCCATCACCACAACTTATGCCTACGCCCGCGGCGCGCGCCTACCCCAGCCCATGCTGGCGCTGCGCAACACGGCACAGCACCCCGCGCAGTTTGTGTTCGACCGGGGCCAGCTCGACGGCCAGCACGGACTGCTGGCATTTGTGGTGAGCGCCAGCGATGGCGACCGCGCGCGGATTGAGCAGCGGGTGCTGCAGCAGGC
>DCVY01000087.1:3909-5495 GCA_002327945.1 Acidovorax delafieldii
CGTAAGCGGGTGAACTCTTCGGTTTTCGCTGATCGACGCTCCAAGTCCGACAGGCTCCTGGCGGCGCGCGAATGAAATACCGACAATTTTGGCGCTCAGGCTGATGTACAAATCGCCATTTGCTATATAAATAGTAGCAATTGAGGGGTTCGCAACGTCGACGCCTTGCAACCGTCGTGCAGGGGCAACGCGCAAAATAACGCGTCTTTAGCCACCAGTGCGACAATAGCGGGCTAAATGACAAGTTCTTTTTCCAATCTATCGCTGGCCGAGCCGCTGGCGCGCGCCGTGGCCGAAATGGGCTACGAGTCCATGACGCCCATCCAGGAGCAGGCCATTCCGGTGGTGCTCACAGGGCAAGACGTCATGGGCGCAGCCCAGACGGGCACCGGCAAGACGGCGGCGTTCTCGCTGCCCCTGCTGCAGCGCCTGCTCAAACACGAAAGCAGTTCCACATCCCCCGCCCGCCACCCTGTGCGCGCACTGGTGCTTCTGCCCACGCGCGAGCTGGCCGACCAGGTGGCGCAGCAGATTGCGCTGTATGCCAAATACACCAAGCTGCGCAGCACCGTGGTGTTCGGCGGCATGGACATGAAGCCGCAAACCATCGAGCTGAAAAAAGGCGTCGAGGTGCTGGTAGCCACGCCGGGCCGCCTGCTCGACCACATCGAGGCCAAGAACGCGGTGCTCAACCAGGTCGAATATGTGGTGCTCGACGAGGCCGACCGCATGCTGGACATCGGCTTTCTGCCCGACCTGCAGCGTATTCTTTCGTACCTGCCCAAGCAGCGCACCACGCTCTTGTTCAGTGCTACCTTCTCGCCCGAGATCAAGCGCCTGGCCGGCAGCTACCTGCAAAACCCGGTCACCATCGAGGTGGCCCGCCCCAACGAGACGGCCTCCACGGTGGAACAGCGCTTTTATAGCGCCAACGACGACGACAAGCGCCGTGCCATCCACCAGGTCCTCAAAACCCGCGGCATCAAGCAGGCGTTCATTTTTGTGAACAGCAAGCTCGGTTGCGCGCGCCTGGCCCGCAGCCTGGAGCGCGAAGGTCTCAAGACGGCCGCCTTGCATGGCGACAAAAGCCAGGACGAGCGCCTGAAGGCTTTGGACGCCTTCAAGCAGGGGGAAGTCGATCTGCTGGTGTGCACCGATGTGGCGGCCCGTGGTCTCGATATCAAGGACGTGCCGGCCGTGTTCAATTTCGACGTGCCGTTCAACGCCGAAGACTATGTGCACCGCATTGGCCGCACCGGCCGCGCTGGCGCCTCGGGTCTGGCCGTCACCCTGGTGTCGGGCAGCGATGCCCGCCTGGTGGCTGACATCGAAAAGTTGCTCAAGACCAAGCTCGATATCGAGGCCCTCGAATACGACGAAGACAAACCCCGTGATCGCATCAATGACGGCCGCCGCGCATGGCGCGAAGCGGGCGAAACAGGTGACCCGCGCGATGCGATTCCTCCGCCAACGATTCGCGAGCGCAATGAGCGCCGGGAACGCCGAGAGCCGCGTGAAAGCTACCGGGGCTTCCGTCCTGCGGTGGCCTCGCGCGACCCGTTCTTCGAAAAGCCGTATGAAGCGAG
>DCVY01000111.1:0-3428 GCA_002327945.1 Acidovorax delafieldii
ATTCCCTGGATCGACAAAGACCTGGGCAAGGGCGTGAGCCGCGAGGAATGGAAGGGCATGGCCGAAACCAACAAGATTTTGGGCCAGGGTGAGGGCTTCGACACGCCCGCGGTGCCCGTCGACGGCTTTTGCGTGCGCGTGGGCGCGATGCGCTGCCACAGCCAGGCGCTGACCTTCAAGCTGAAAAAAGACGTGCCCGTGGCCGACATCGAGGCCATGATCGCCGCCGACAACGCCTGGGTCAAAGTCGTGCCCAACAACAAAGAGGCCACGCTCCAGGACCTCACGCCCGTGGCCGTGACGGGCACGCTGACCATCCCCGTGGGCCGCATCCGCAAGCTCGCGATGGGCCCCGAATACCTGGGCGCCTTCACGATTGGCGACCAGCTGCTGTGGGGCGCCGCCGAGCCGCTGCGCCGCATGCTGCGCATCCTGCTGCAGGCCTGAAACACCATTGCTTCGCTGTGCAAGCGGATACAGATGTTTACCAGGCGTTGCCTGCTGACAACGCCTGCTCCAGCCTGATATGCGGACAACCATGGCTTGCTGAGCCCGTGCGCTCATAGACTTGCCAGCGCCATACATTGCTGCTATGGTTCTTGCAGCCTGGTTGTTCTAGGGAAGCCTTCCTTCCGCTGGATGGAGCCAAGTCCAAGAAGCAAACCACCACACCACACCACTTTTGCTGATGAACTCCATGCATCGTTGGAAACTTTCTGCCCTGGCAGCCGCAGCCACGCTATCGCTTGGCTTGTACAGCAGCGATGCATCGGCCCTCGCCCTGGGGCGGCTGAGCGTCAAGTCGGCCCTTGGTGAGCCATTGCGTGCCGAAATCGAAGTGCCCCAGATCACCACGGAAGAAGCGAACAGCCTGCAGACACGTCCAGCGTCTGCAGAAGTTTTTCGCGCCCAGGGTGTGGAGTTTTCGCCTTTGATGAACGGTGTGCAGATCGTGCTGAAGCGCCGCCCCGATGGCAGCGCTTTTTTGCAGGTCACGAGTTCTCGCAGCGTGAACGAGCCGTTTCTCGATTTAGTGCTCGACGCCTCCTGGAACGCCGGCCGACTGGTGCGCAGCTACACCATTTTGCTGGACCCACCCGCATCGCACCGAGCGCCCCCGGATGTCACCGCGGCGGCACAACTATCTGCCCCCTCTTCACCCGCAACGGCGACCCGTGCCGTGGCCGCAGGCACAGGTCCGGGTAGCTCGGGGGCCCGCGACCGCGCGCGCCCGGTGCAACCCGCGCCGACCTCTGCTGCGACCGCAGGGAGCGTCACGGTCCGACCCGGCGACACGGCCAGCCGCATCGCCCAAGCGCATCGCCCAGCGAGCGTCTCATTGGACCAGATGATCGTCGCCTTGCTGCGCTCCAACCCAAACGCATTCATCGATGGCAATGCCAACCGCATCAAGGCCGGTGCCGTGCTGCAATTGCCCGACGAGGCGGCCGCGCAGTCTGTCGCTCCCTCGCAAGCGCGGCAGATCCTAGCTGCACAAAGCCGCGACTTCAACAGCTTCCGCCGCAAGCTCGCCACCGCAGCCCCCAAAACCGATGTCGCGCCTGCGCAGCGCGTTGCGAGCGGCAGCGTGCAAGCCGTGGTCGAAGACAAAAAGCCTGCCAGCGCCGGCCCCGACAAATTGCTGCTGTCCAAAGATGCGCCGCCCGGCCAGAAATCGGCAGAGGAACAGCTGGCCAGAGAAAAACAGGCCCGCGAAACATCCACGCGGGTCGCCGAGCTGTCCCAGAATATCGCGGAACTAAACAAGCTCAGTGCGGTATCTGCAGGCAGCGCGGCCGCCCCGGCCACTGCGGCGTCCTCGGCGGCAAACGCTGCCGCCCCTGCGGCAGCGGCCTCCGCCCCGCAGGAAGCCGCCTCCGGGACCTCCATCGCGAGCGCCGGCCTGGCTCCCGCAGAGCAGGCCTCTGCCGCCGCGCTCGCTGCCAGTGCAACCATAGCCGCGGCTTCTGCTCCCGCATCCAGACCCAAGCCTGCACCAGCGCCCGCACCAGAATCCAGCTTCGTCTCCAGCCTCCTCGAGGAGCCCCTGCTGCCCGCAGTGGGAGGGCTGGCGGTCCTGCTGCTCGGCTATGGTGCCTACCGTGTAGCGCAACAGCGACGCAAAAAGGAAAGTCTGGACAGCAGCTTCATGGAAAGCCGGCTGCAGCCTGACTCCTTCTTCGGCGCCAGTGGTGGCCAGCGCGTAGACACCGCCAGCAGCGACCTGAGCACGGGTGCATCTTCCATGGCGTACTCGCCCAGCCAGCTCGACGCCGTCGGCGACATCGACCCGGTGGCCGAGGCCGACGTCTATCTGGCCTACGGCCGCGACCTGCAGGCCGAAGAAATCCTCAAGGAAGCCTTGCGCCACCATCCCGAGCGAGTGCCCGTCCACGTCAAGCTCGGCGAAATCTACGCCAAAAGACAAGACCGCAAGGCTCTGGAAGCCGTGGCGACCGAGGTCTTCAAGCTCACCCAGGGAGAGGGGCCCGATTGGGCGCGCATTGCCGATCTGGGCCGGGCGCTGGAGCCTGCCAACGCGCTGTACCAACCGGGCGGCGCGCCCAAGGCTGCAGCGCCACTCGGCGCCGCATCCGGCGCCATCCCCAGCGCGTTCCCCAGCACTTTCCCGGGTACCGTCGAAGCATCAGGGGCCGCCCTTCCCGAGCTGGACCTGAACCTGGACGCAATGGATGCAGCGCACGCAGCCAGCCCTGCCACCCCGGCGCCCCTGGTGTCCGACAGCCCAGCGGCCGAACCGGCCTTGCCGCTCGACGCCCAGAAAGATGATTTCGACCTGGCCGCACCGGTAAGTGAGGCCACTGCGCCGCCAGACTCGGCTGTGGGCGCCGAGCATTTTCCCGCGGCCATGGCAGAACCGCCGGTCGCCCCTGCAGAGGCCGCGGCCGAAGCAGCGGCGCAGGAACCCGCCGAGGACGAAGAGCCCATGCTCGCCGGCCTCGATTTTTCTACCGGCGACCTGGACTTGCTGGCGACGGCACCCACACCTCTTGCTGAAACCGTGGAAACATCCGCGCCCGAACCGCTGAAATTCGACCTGGGTGATCTTTCGCTGGACTTGGATACAAGCCCTGTCGGCGCGGAAGCCCCCACGCCCAGCACGGGCGCCGAGTCCGAGCCTTCGGCGCAAGACCCGCTCGCGACCAAGCTCGCGCTGGCGCAGGAGTTCCACTCCATTGGCGACACCGAAGGCGCACGCGAGCTGATCGAGGAAGTGCTCGCCGAAGCCTCCGGCCCGCTGAAGGAACGTGCGCAACGCCTGCTGGATGAAATCGGCTGAGCGGCTGTCCGTACCCATCTCATACCCGAGCGCACACTGCAAAGCCATCTTTTCTTGCCCGCTGGATGAGGATCGCGCTCGGCGTCAGCTACAACGGCCAGGCTTATGACGGCTGGCAGAGCCAGCC
>DCVY01000111.1:3510-4853 GCA_002327945.1 Acidovorax delafieldii
TGGGCGCAGCCCGTGCCAGACACCTTCCACGCGCGCGCAAGCGCCGTGGCGCGGCGCTATGCCTACGTGCTGCTGCAGTCGCCCGTGCGCCCCAGCGTCGAAGCCGGGCGGGTCGGCTGGGTGTTTCAGCCGCTGCACCTGGCCGCCATGCAAGAAGCGGCCGAGTACCTGCTCGGCACGCACGACTTCAGCGCCTTTCGCGCCGCGGCCTGCCAGGCCAAGTCACCCGTCAAGACCCTGCAGCGCATCGCGATCTCGCGCCGTGGAACATCCGGGCCCGCCCAGGCCAAGGCGGACTCCGACACCGATTGGCAGCCGTGTTACTGGCGCTTCGAATTCCAGGCCGACGCCTTCTTGCACCACATGATCCGCAACATCATGGGCTGCCTCGTCGCCATAGGCCAGGGCAGCCAGCCGCCGCAGTGGATGGCGCAGGTGCTCGCGGCGCGCTCGCGCAGCGCTGCCGCGCCCACCTTCGCGCCCGATGGCTTGTATTTTCTGGGGCCGGTCTATGCGGCGCACTGGGGCCTGCCAGAGCGCAGCCCTGCGTATGATTGGCTGCCATGAGCTTTGCCCACGACCAGTCCCCACCCTCCCTTGCCAGCCGCCCCACCGCACAACGCACGCGCATCAAAATCTGCGGCCTCACGCGCGAGCAGGACGTGGATGCGGCCGTTGCTGCTGGCGCGGACGCGATCGGCTTCGTGCTCTACCCGAAAAGCCCGCGCTACGTCACGCCCGAGCGCGCCGCGGCCTTGGCCCGACGCCTGCCGCCCTTCGTCACGCCAGTGCTGCTCGTGGTCAACGAGAGCGCTTCTTTCGTGATAGCTTCTTGCGACCTTGTGGCGGGCGCTATCGTGCAATTTCATGGGGATGAGACGACCGAGGAATGCTGGGCCGCGAGCGGGCATGGCAGCCGCCCTTATTTGCGTGCAGCGCGCATCCCTATCGGGCCGCAGGCCGTGCCGTTCGACCTCGTAGAATACGCGCAGCAACATTCTCGCGCCCAGGCCATTTTGCTCGACGCCCAAGTGGAGGGCTATGGCGGCGGCGGCAAGGCATTCGATTGGTCACTCCTGCCACCAAACGTCAACGCTCACCTCGTTTTGTCTGGTGGACTCACGCCTGCAAACGTGACCGATGGCATCGCCCAAGTGCGCCCACGCTGCCTGTCGCTGGCCGTTGACGTCAGCTCGAGCGTGGAACAGGACGGCCCCGATGGCCGCCCCCTCAAAGGCGTGAAAAGCGCCGAAAAGATCCACCGCTTCGTGGCCGCCGTGCGCGCGGCCGATGCCCAACTTGCCTCCAAGAGCCATGTCCAGTTACCAACAACCTGATGCCTC
>DCVY01000202.1 GCA_002327945.1 Acidovorax delafieldii
GCCGACATCTTCTTCAACAACTGCTTCAAGAATGGCCTCTTGCCCATCGTGCTGCCCGAGGCCACCGTGGCCCAGTTGTTTGATGATGTGCTGGCCTTCCCCGGCTACCAGCTCACCATCGACCTGGAGCGCCAGGTCATCGTGCGCCACAACCGTGGCGAAGTGGTGGGCGAAGAGATTCCGTTTGAAGTGCAGACTTTCCGCAAATACTGCCTGCTCAACGGTTTTGACGACATCGGCCTGACCCTGCGCCAGTCCGACAAGATCCGCGCCTTTGAAGCCCAGCGCCTGGCCACCAAGCCGTGGCTGGCGCACACCATGGTGTCTTGAGCAAAAAATCAGTCAATCAGCATTGAGCGCTTGATGGATAAGCGCTGGATGCTATCAATAACAAAGCAAAACCAATGAAAATCGCAATTCTGCCGGGTGACGGCATTGGCACCGAAATCGTCGCCGAGGCCGTCAAGGTGCTCCAGGCGCTCGACCTGAAGTTCGAGATGGAATCCGCCCTGGTCGGCGGCGCCGCGTATGACGCCCACGGCCATCCCCTGCCTGAATCGACCCTGAAACTCGCCAGGGAGGCCGACGCCATCCTGTTTGGCGCCGTGGGCGACTGGAAATACGACAAACTCGACCGCCCCCTGCGCCCCGAGCAGGCCATTTTGGGCCTGCGCAAGAACCTGGGCCTGTTCGCCAACTTCCGCCCCGCCATCTGCTACGAGCAACTGGTGGGCGCATCGAGCCTCAAGCCCGAGCTGATTGCCGGCCTCGACATCCTCATCATCCGCGAGCTCACGGGCGACATCTATTTTGGCCAGCCGCGCGGCCGCCGCACTGCGGTGGACGGGCATTTCCCCGGCGCCGAAGAAGCCTTCGACACCATGCGCTACAGCCGCCCCGAAATCGAGCGCATCGCCCATGTCGCCTTCCAGGCCGCCCGCAAGCGAAGCAAGAAAGTCACCAGCGTGGACAAGGCCAACGTGCTCGAAACCTTCCAGTTCTGGAAGGACGTGATGACCGAAGTGGGCCAGCAGTACCCCGACGTGGAACTGCAGCACATGTATGTGGACAACGCCGCCATGCAGCTCGTCAAGGCGCCCAAGGCGTTTGACGTGGTGGTCACCGGCAACATGTTCGGCGACATCCTCTCGGACGAAGCCTCCATGCTCACCGGCTCGATCGGCATGCTGCCCTCGGCCAGCCTGAACAGCAGCAACCAGGGCCTGTACGAACCCAGCCACGGCAGCGCACCCGACATCGCCGGCAAAGGCATAGCGAACCCGCTGGCCACCATTTTGAGCGCCGCGATGATGTTGCGTTTCAGCCTGAACCAGGAAACCGCCGCCCAGCGCATCGAAGCCGCAGTGCAAAAGGTGCTGGCCCAGGGCCTGCGCACGGGCGATATCTGGAGCGCAGGCACCACCAAGGTGGGCACGGCGCAGATGGGGGACGCGGTGGTGAAGGCGCTGGGGTAATTCTTAACTGCACGCCACCAGGGCGGCCATGTGCCGCCCTTTTGCTTTCACCAAGCTCGCGACCCTTCCCCTGAAGTTGGCACCCTGCAGCCATCCAGTACAATCACCACCCATGTTTGCCGCCCGCCCGTTCGCTCTGAACACCGCATCCGCCGCCCAGGCCGTTGTGGCTGCGCGCGCAATCACCACCAAAACCACGACCATTAAGGGCTGATCCAGCCCCGGTATCGTCGTGCGCCCCCCTGGCCAGACGAGCCGGGGCAAAACAGCCGGGTCTGGCATTGTTTTATTTGAAAGGGCGTTGAAATGAGCAACAAGTTGGTAGGTTTGGTCGGCTGGCGCGGCATGGTCGGCTCGGTGTTGATGGACCGTATGCAGGCCGAGGGCGACTTTGGTCTGATCGAACCCATTTTCTTTTCCACGTCGAATGCCGGTGGCCAGGCCCCGGCACAGGCCAAGGCACACACCACGCTGCAAGACGCCAACGACATCGCNNCCTAAGCTGCGCGCAGCCGGCTGGCAAGGCCACTGGATTGACGCGGCCTCGTCGCTGCGCATGGAGCAAGATGCCGTCATCGTGCTCGATCCGGTGAACGACACCGTGATCCAGAAGGCGCTGGCCGCTGGCGGCAAGAACTGGATTGGCGGCAACTGCACCAACTCCATCTTGCTGATGGGCCTGGGCGGGCTGTTCAAGGCCGGACTGATCGAATGGGTCAGCTCCATGACCTACCAGGCCGCTTCGGGCGGCGGTGCCAACCACATGCGCGAGCTGCTCAAGGGCATGGGCGTGGTGCACGCTGCCGTGGCCGATGAGCTGGCCACGCCCGCATCGGCCATTCTGGACATTGACCGCAAGGTGGCGCAAACCATCCGCAACGACGTGCCCACCGAGTTCTTTGGTGCGCCGCTGGCCGGTGGCCTGATTCCGTGGATCGACGCACAGCTGGACAACGGCCAGTCCAAGGAAGAATGGAAGGGCCAGGCCGAGGTCAACAAGATTCTGGGCACCGAAGCCACCATTGCGGTCGATGGCCTGTGCGTGCGCATTGGCGCCATGCGCTGCCATAGCCTGGCGCTCACGCTCAAGCTGAAAAAAGATTTGCCGCTGGCAGAGATCGAAGCCCTCATCCAGGGCGGCAATCCCTGGGTGAAGTGGGTGCCCAACGACCGCGCCACCACGGTGAAGGAACTGACCCCCGCCGCCATCACAGGCGGTCTGCAAGTGGGCGTGGGCCGCGTGCGCAAGCTCAACATGGGGCCTGAGTATGTGTCGGCCTTCGTGATTGGCGACCAGCTGCTGTGGGGCGCCGCCGAGCCACTGCGCCGCATGTTGCGCATTCTGCTGAGCGCCTGACTCAGGCCAGCCATCCAAAGCGCGCGCAGCCCCGGCTGTGGCGCGTTTTTGGGGCGCGGTCAGCAGAAACACCTGGTTACGCGGTGTTGGCAGTTGACAACAACTTAACACCCAAAAACAGGGTGCAAACATCCCGCTCAAAGCCTCTGCACCACCTCAGCTTGTCAGTGTAAAACATTGCTGCTATGGTGCTTTTTACATATTTTCAAGCGCCGGGGCGGGACCAGACCATGAGAAAAACGACGCCGCTCGACCGAGCCGCACCAACACCACACCTGATGGCACACATGCATCGTTGGAAATTTTCTGTTCTGGCGGCTACCGCCGTCGCATTCACTGGTTTCTATGCCGACGATGCTTGCGCCCTCGCTCTGGGTCGCATTACGGTGCAGTCCGCACTCGGTGAACCATTGCGCGCCGAAATCGACCTGCCCCAAATCACGCCGCAAGAAGCGGACACCCTGCGTGCCACCACCGCTTCTCCCGAAGTCTTTCGCGCCCAGGGCATGGAGTTCAATCCGGCAGTGAACAACCTGCGGGTACAACTGCAGCGCCGCGCCGACGGCACGGCCGTGCTGCGCCTGTCCAGCGACCGCCCGGTCAACGACCCGTTCGTGGACCTGGTTCTCGATGCCTCATGGAGCAGCGGCCACATTGTGCGCAGCTACACCATGCTGTTCGATCCGCCAGCTTTGCGCCGCCCAGCGCCCGCAGTCACCGCGGCGCCGCAGGTCACGGCCCCCGTGGTGCGGGCGCAAACCCAGGAAGGCTCTGCACCGGCCACTCCGCGCACGGTGGCGCCTTCCGCCACGCGTGCACCCCGCAACACCGCAACGGCCAGCCCACGCCCGGCTCCTGCCAAAGGCGTCACCGTCCAGGCGGGCGACACGGCCAGCCGCCTTGCCAATGCCTACCGCCCTGCCAGCGTATCGCTAGACCAGATGCTGGTGGCGCTGATGCGCACCAACCCCGACGCCTTCATCCAGGGCAACGTCAACCGGGTCAAGGCAGGTGCCGTGCTGCAAATGCCAGACGAGGCAACCGCACTGGCGACACCACCGGGCGAAGCCCGCCAGATTCTGGCGGCCCAAAGCCGTGACTTCAACGCATTCCGCCGCAAACTCGCAGCGGTGGCCCCCACTGCCGAAGTGGCAGCGGCAGAGCGCTCTGTCAGCGGCACGGTGCAAGCCCGGGTCGAAGACAAGAAACCAGCAACGGCTGCGCCCGATAAACTGACCCTTTCCAAAGGCGCCATCACGGGCCACAAGGCAGCAGAAGACCAGCTGGCCAAAGACAAGCAAGCCAGCGAATCCTCGGCCCGGGTGGCTGAGCTGTCCAAAAACATCAGCGAACTGAACAAGCTCAGTGCGGTGTCTGCACCGGTCGGTGCGGNNGCGGCCGCGCCCGGCGCGGTTGCTGTGGCCCCACCAACGGGGGCACCCACCCAGCCAGCCGCCTCCGAGCCAGCAGCCATGGCTGCATCGCCTGCGGCCAGCGTGCCTGCAGCAGCCGAATCGGCGGCCTCCGCCCCGGCAGTGCCAGCAAAAGCCGTGACACCAGCATCCGCTCCTGCGCCAGCACCTGTGCCCAAGCCCGCACCAGTGCCAGCACAGCCCCCCGAGCCAAGCGTCCTGTCAAACCTGATGGAAGACCCCCTGGTGCCCGCCGGAGGGCTGCTCGCAATCATCGCCTTGGCCGGATATGGTGCTTACCGTGTCACGCAACGGCGCCGCGCCAATGCCGGTGTCGACAGCACATTCTCGGAAAGCCGCCTGCAACCCGACTCCTTCTTTGGTGCCAGCGGCGGCCA
Source organism: Acidovorax delafieldii (assembly GCA_002327945.1). Taxonomy (GTDB): domain Bacteria; phylum Pseudomonadota; class Gammaproteobacteria; order Burkholderiales; family Burkholderiaceae_C; genus Acidovorax; species Acidovorax delafieldii_C. The sequence goes on from DCVY01000202.1 coordinate 4,643, forward strand.
GCAAGTGGATACAGCCAACAGCGAAATGACCACCGGCTCATCCATGGCCTACTCACCCAGCCAGCTCGATGCCGGCGGTGACGTGGACCCCGTGGCCGAAGCCGACGTGTACCTGGCCTATGGCCGCGACCTGCAGGCCGAAGAAATCCTCAAGGAAGCCGTTCGACACAACCCGGCCCGCATATCGGTGCATGTCAAACTGGCCGAGATTTACGCCAAACGACAGGATCGCAAGGCCCTGGAGGCTGTGGCCGGCGACGTGTTCAAACTGACGCAGGGTGAAGGCCCTGACTGGAACCGCGTGACCGAGCTGGGCCGCAATTTGGATCCTGAGAACCCGCTCTACCAACCTGGCAGCCGCGCTGGCACGTTCAACGCCGATGCACCCACCACAATCCCTGCCGGTTTGTCGAGCGCCATGGTGGCCGCTGCCCCCGCAGCATCCCCGCAGCCACCCAACCTTGATTTCGACCTGGACCTGGATTTGCCCGAGGACGCGCTGAGCGAAGGGCCGACCGCCGCTGGTGGTTTTGCCGCCGCGGCGGCGGCTGCAACCGCTGCCAATGAAGAAGACAGTGTCGGCGCAGCCGAGTCGGCGGCACTTCCCCAGCTGGACCAGCCTTCATCGCTGTCCACCGAGCAGCCCCCCGAGGCTGCAGCCCCCGACCTCACGCCCGCTCCGATGATGGACCTGGATTTTCCAGCCACGGATGACCTCGCAATGCTCCCGTCCGGCGCCATGCCACTGACAACCAGCCCCCAGTCTGACGCCCTGGAAACAGCCCCCATGGAGTTTGACTTGGGCGACCTGACCCTGGACCTGGGCGCAGCTTCCACACCGCTCACTTCCCCCGCAGTGGCGCCAGACGCAGCAGACAGCGAAGTCGATACCGCTGCCGACGACCCCTTGGCGACCAAGCTGGCGCTGGCGCATGAGTTCAATACCATCGGCGATACCGACGGGGCCAGAACCCTGATCGAAGAAGTGATCGCCGAATCCTCGGGCGCGCTCAAGGCCCGCGCCCAGCGGTTGCTGGCCGACCTGGGTTGATGCGCCCGGTCGATCCAGACAGCCCCCAAGCCACTACCCCAGGCCACCCCTCCAGGGTGGCCATGGGGGTGAGCTACAACGGCCAGCGTTACAGCGGCTGGCAAAGCCAACTGTCAGGCAACACCATCCAGGATCATCTCGAAGCGGCCTTGGGCCGCTTTGCTACGCACCGGGTCGGCACACTGTGCGCGGGCCGCACCGATGCGGGAGTGCATGGCCTCATGCAGGTCATTCACTTTGACACCCCGCTGCACCGCCCGGCGTCGTCGTGGGTGCGCGGCACCAACACCTTTCTGCCAGCGGATATTGCGGTGCAATGGGCCCAGCCAGTGCCCCATGATTTTCATGCGCGCGGGAGCGCCATCGCGCGGCGCTATGCCTATGTGCTGCTGCAGTCGCCCGTGCGCCCCAGCGTCGATGCGGGCCGCGTAGGCTGGGTTTTCTACCCGCTCGACCACGCGGCCATGCTGCAGGCCGCGCAACAGTTGCTGGGTGAGCACGACTTCACCTCGTTCCGTGCTTCGGCTTGCCAGGCCAAGTCACCCGTCAAGAACTTGCAGCGCATCGACATCACGCGCAGGCAGTCCGGCATGGCAGCGCCGCCCGAAGGCTTTGCGCCCTGCTATTGGCGCTTCGAGTTCGAAGCCAACGCCTTTTTGCACCACATGATTCGCAACATCATGGGCTGCCTGATCGCCGTGGGCCAGGGCAAAAAACCACCGCAATGGATCGGCGAAGTGCTGGCCGCGCGCTCACGCGATGCTGCGGCACCGACCTTTTCGCCCGACGGCCTGTACTTTCAAGGTCCGGTCTACGAACCCCATTGGGGCCTGCCCAGCCGCACGGCTGCGTATGATTGGCTGCCATGAGCAGCCTTGCGCCTGAAAAACCTCTCCCCCTCCCCTGCATTCGCACCCGCATCAAGATTTGCGGCCTGACACGCGAGCAGGACGTGGATGCCGCCGTGGCAGCGGGCACCGACGCGGTGGGGTTCGTGCTGTATGCCCCCAGCCCGCGCGCCGTGACACCTGAACGCGCGGCACAGCTGGCCAGGCGCCTGCCCCCCTTTGTCACGCCGGTATTGCTTTTCGTGAACGAGTCCGCTGCCAATGTGATGGCAGCCAGCTCTTTGATAGCGGGCGCCACCATCCAATTTCATGGCGATGAATCCCCCGCGGAATGCCTGGCCGCCACCCTGGGAGGCGCACGGCCGTTTTTGCGCGCAGCCCGCATTCCCCTGGGCGCCGGTGCGGCACGGTTCGACCTCGTAAAATACGCCCATGATTACTCGAAAGCCCAGGCCATCCTGCTCGACGCCCATGTCGACGGCTATGGCGGCGGCGGCAAGGCATTCAATTGGTCAATCCTTCCACCAAGCGTAGCCTCTCATCTCGTTTTGTCTGGTGGACTCACGCCTGCAAACGTGACCGATGGCATTGTGCAAGTTCGCCCACGAGGCTTCTCGCTGGCCGTTGATGTGAGCTCTGGCGTCGAGGCCGATGGCCCCGATGGCAAACCCCAGCGGGGCATCAAGGACGCCGAAAAAATTCAACGCTTCGTGGCCGCCGTGCGTGCGGCCGATGCACAACTTGCAAAGAATCCCCATGAATTCCTACCAGCAACCTGATTCCTCGGGCCACTTCGGCCCCTACGGCGGCAGCTTTGTCAGCGAGACACTGACCCACGCCATCAAGGAACTGCGCGAGGCCTATGCCCGCTACCAGCACGACCCCGAGTTCCTGGCCGAGTTCCACTACGAACTCAAGCACTTCGTCGGCCGCCCATCCCCCGTGTACCACGCAGCCCGCACCAGCCGCGAGATGGGCGGCGCGCAGATTTACCTCAAGCGCGAAGACCTCAACCACACCGGCGCCCACAAGATCAACAACGTGATCGGCCAGGCCATGCTCGCCCGGCGCATGGGCAAACCGCGCATCATTGCCGAGACCGGCGCCGGCCAGCACGGCGTGGCCACGGCCACCATCTGTGCGCGCTATGGCCTGGAATGCGTGGTGTACATGGGTGCGGAAGACGTCAAGCGCCAAAGCCCCA
>DCVY01000164.1:0-4235 GCA_002327945.1 Acidovorax delafieldii
TTTGACCCGCCGGGGCTGGAGAGCAACTTGCGCTTTGAGGTGCTGCACCGCGACATCATCGCGCGGTTTGGCCGCTATCCGCACCGCAATGCCGCGCTGGGACGCCTCTCCACACCGGGCGAGCTGGCGTTTCTGGCCCAGCCGGGTTCAGCATTCTGAAGCCGGGGCCGCGCGCGCTCCAAGGAGCCGCGCAAGATAAACCACCACACAAACCACGATGGGCAAGCCCACCCGGTTTGTGACGTACCATCCCACCCCGAGTGGTCCCATCCCGAGACCTACCAAGGAGGATCTATGGCCAAAGGACAAATGCACAACAACAAGATGGCGAAAAAGCCCAAGAAAGACACATCGCCCCCCAAAGAAGGCCACGGCTCTGACCGCCCCATGCCGCCCATGACCACGGTGATTCCGCGCGGCAAGGACAAGAACAAATAAGCGACAGCGTTTTGCGATAGGGCGAGAAAATCTGGGCTGCCAAAGGGCTGGGCCCATCAGCAAGACTCTCAACCTCTCAGGGTTCGCGGGTGCCGCTGCCCTTCTTTTTGCGGTTTTCACGGGCCTGCTTCTTGGCCTCGCGCTCAGCGTCCGCCAGCGCACCGGCGGCCCGCCAGGCCTCGAACTCGGCCGGCGTTTCCAGCGTGATGCGGCCCAAAATGGCGCTGCGGAAATCGGTCATCACGATCTCGGCCGTTTTTTGCAGGTTCACGCGCCCGCCGCCCAGCATGGCGCCGCGCTTTTTGCCAATGGCTTCCAGCAGGTCTTCATCGTGCATGGTGGCCATGGCGCCGGCTGGCAAGCCCAGCTTGTAGCGCGCCTCCAGCAGGGGCGCGTAGTGCTGCTGCAGGCGGCGCAGCAGCTCCAGCGCCACCAGCTCCTCGTCATACGCATTGCGGCCAATGGCACCGCTGGCGGCCAGGTTGTAGCCGCTTTCCACCACCACGATGCGCGGCCATAGCATGCCGGGCGTGTCCCACAGATAAAAGTCATCGGCCAGCGTGATGCGCTGCTCCAGCTTGGTGATGCCGGCCTCGTCGCCCGTCTTGGCCTGGCGCTTGTTGGTGAGGGTGTTGATGAGCGTGGACTTGCCCACGTTGGGCACGCCGCAGATCAGCACGCGCATGGGCTTGGCCATGCCGCCACGGTTGGGTGCCAGCAGGTGGCAACCGTCGATCAGCTTGCGGGCGGGCGCGGGGTCTTGCGCATCCAGCGCCACGGCGCGCGTGTCGCTCTGGGCGTTGTACCAGTCCAGCCACAGCGCGGTGCGCTCGGGGTCGGCCACGTCCTGCTTGTTGAGTACCTTGAGCGTCGGCTTGTGGCCCGTGAGCTCGGCCAGCAGCGGGTTGGCACTGGAGCCGGGCAGGCGCGCGTCCAGCACCTCGATCACCACGTCAATGTCCTTGATGCGTTCGGTGATGGCTTTCTTGGTCAGATGCATGTGACCGGGGAACCACTGGATGGCCATGCGAGGGGGTACTTTCTTGATTGTTCGGTGCGGGCTGAGGGTGGCTCGTGCAGTGTTTTGCGCTTGCTCGCACCCATAAAAAAGGGTTTTTTGGTTCTGGCCAGGTGCAAGCCGCAGCGATACCGGGTGGTATCGCGAGGATCTGCAACACCGCCAGGGCCGAAAAGACGCTTTTTCAGGGCCAGATAGCGTGAATCACTGCACGGCCCAGGCCGAGATGGTTGTTGGTGGCATGGCCCCCCGAACCTGGCGTGACCCGGTGCGCTGGCTCGTACCCCGCATTGCCCCCATAGAAGCCGTCAACGCTTGATTGCATGCGGTCTGGCAAGGGATGCAAAGCGGTCAACTGCTTTAGGGTGAAGGCTCTGTGCGCGCAGCTTAGGCCTGGGCCACCGTGCAGGATCCAATCGCTTGGATGCGCTTTTCCAGCTTCACGGCGTCTGCCGCAAAGCTGCGGATGCCCTCGGCCAGCTTTTCGGTGGCCATGGCATCTTCATTCAGCGCATAACGGAAACCGGCCTCGTCGAACTGGACTGCGGGCAACTGCATGGCGCGGGCGGCCGGGGCATTCAGCGCGGGCTGCAGGGGGGCCTCGGACGCCGCCAGCTGGGCCAGCAACTCGGGGGCGATGGTGAGCAGATCGCAGCCCGCCAGCGCCGTGATCTGGCCGATGTTGCGAAAGCTCGCGCCCATCACCTCGGTGGCAATGCCAAAGTGCTTGTAGTGGTTGTAGATCTGCGTGACCGACTGCACGCCGGGGTCGTTGGCACCGCTGCGGGCAGCCTCGTCCCAGCTGGCGCCCGCCTGTTTCTTGTACCAGTCGTAGATGCGCCCCACAAACGGCGAGATCAGCTGCACCTTGGCCTGGCCGCAAGCCACCGCCTGACAAAACGAGAACAGCAGCGTGAGGTTGGTGTGGATGCCGCGCTGCTCCAGCTTTTCAGCGGCCTTGATGCCCTCCCAGGTGGCGGCCACCTTGATGAGCACCCTATCAATGTGAATGCCCTGCGCCTGATACATCTCGATGATCCGCTCTGCCCGCGCCACGGTGGCGCTGGTGTCAAAGCTCAGGCGCGCATCCACTTCGGTGGACACCCGCCCCGGAATGGTGGCCAGGATCTCGCAGCCAAAGCGCACCAGCAGGCGGTCGATCACCTCGTCCATCGGTCGCGCCTTCCACTGCGCCACGGTATCTTGCAGCAGCGGCGCGTATTCGGGCTTTTGCACCGCCTTGAGGATCAGCGACGGATTGGTGGTCGCATCCTGGGGCTGGAATTGCGCCAGCTGCTTGAAGTCGCCGGTGTCGGCGACCACGGTGGTGAACTGTTTGAGGGCGTCAAGCTGATTCATGGCGAAAGTCTCATGGGGTGGACAGTGGACAAGCCGGCATCGCAGCATTTTTGCGAGGGCGACGGCAACCCCCGCAAGTGTAGACGGCTCATCACCGGCGACCGCCCCCGGCATGAAACCAAGTTACATTGGCGTTACCTCGTTGCTGTTTTTCGTGGAACTGATTCTGTTTTCAAGTCATTCATGCCTAGGCGCAAAGCCCCAGGCAGTGCAATAGCACGACAAGGCGAAGCAGCAACGACACGGATGATTTAGAAATGGAATGACATGCTGGACCGCATCACCGCCTCCCTGCCCTCCCTGGCCCCCGCCGAACAGCGCGTGGGCCGGCTGGTGCTGGCCGACGCCCGCGCGTTTGCCCGCCTGCCCGTGCGCGAACTGGCCGAGCGCGCCCATGTCAGCAAACCCACCGTGGTGCGCTTTTGTCGCAGCATGGGCTATGACGGCCTGGCCGATTTCAAACTCAAGCTGGCCGGCAGCGTAAGCGAAGGCGTGCCCTTCATCCACCGCAGCGTGGACGCCGACGACAAGACTGGCGATGTGCTGGTGAAGGTGGTGGACAACGCCGTGGCCGCCTTTTTGCAATACCGCAATGCCGCCAGCACCATGGCCATTGAGCGCGCCGCCGAGGCCATCACCAGCACCTGGAAAGCGGGCAAGCGCATCGAGTTTTATGGCGCGGGCAACTCCGGCTTCGTGGCGCAGGATGCGCAGCACAAGTTCTTTCGCCTGGGCGTCACCTCGATTGCCACCAGCGACGGCCATATCCAGGTGATGAGCGCCACCTTGCTCGGCCCGGACGATTGCGCGGTGATCATCTCCAACTCGGGCCGCACGCGCGACCTGATGGACGCTGCCGACATTGCACGCAAGAACGGTGCCACGACAATAGCCATCACCGCCAGCGGCTCGCCCCTGGCGGCCGCCTGCGCCATCCACCTGGCCGCCGACCACCCCGAAGGCTACGACCGATACAGCCCCATGGTTTCACGCCTGCTGCACCTGCTGGTGATTGACGTGCTGGCCACCTGCGTGGCACTGCGCATCGGGCCATCGCTGCAGCCGGTGCTGCAGCAGATGAAGGACAACCTGCGCGCCAAGCGTTACACATGAGCGCGCAGGCGGCGCACGCTCAGCGGCGGAGAGTTTTTTGCCCGTGCCCCAAAGGCGCGTCAAAACGCCACGGATCCAGGCGCAAAGCACAGCCATAGCGCAGGCTATGGCGAGCATTGGCAACGGCCGAGCAGAGGTGTTTTGGTGTGCAAGGCGGGCACAGGAAAAAGCCTCTCAGCCTCTCAGTCCAGCATTACCCGGCGTCACCCAGCGTCACCCGGCGTCACGAATCACCTTGCCCCACTTGGTCGTCTCCGACGCCAGAAAAGCGCCGCAGGCCTCGGGCGTGGTGCCTGCAGCCAACGTG
>DCVY01000164.1:4295-4761 GCA_002327945.1 Acidovorax delafieldii
GCGCAGACCACAGCGCACAGCGGTACCGGGTGCTATCGCGAGGATTTGCAACACCGCCAGGGCCGAAAAGACGCTTTTTATGTGCCAGATGGCGTGAAACACTGCACTAACCCGGCAGGCCTTGCGCCACGCTTGCAGCGGCGTCCCAGTCGTGCCCGAACCAGGCGTCGCCTTGCAGATAAGCGCGCAGCATGGTCAGGCTGTCGAAGCCCCAAAAGACCTTGCCATCGACCTCGAAGGCCGGCACGCCAAACACGCCGCGCGCGGCGGCGGCGTCGGTGTTGCTGCGCAGCAGCGCCTTGGCGCGTGCGCCATCTGCATCGTCGGGCTGCAACTGCGGCTCCAGCTCGGCGGCGAGCTGCGTGAGGCGCTGCGCATCCAGTGCATCGTGCCCGCCCTGCCACACATGCCGCAGCAGCGTACCAGCCACAAAACGGTTGATGCGGCCATCACGGCTGCAGGCCAG
>DCVY01000164.1:4787-5148 GCA_002327945.1 Acidovorax delafieldii
CGCGCTTGGGCGCAATGCCCGCCGGCCCCGGGTTGCCATGCTGCTTGAGCAACGCCCCCAGCAGCACTGGGCGGTATTCCACGCTGTAGCTCAGCCCCTCCAGCACCTCGGGCAGGCGCTCGAAGGCCAGCCAGGCATAGGGCGAGACAAAGTCCAGGTAGAACGTGATGTGCTTCATGGGTGACTCCTCGTATCAGTTTTCCATCGCTTTCGCGCCCCGCCCACAGTGTATGAAACCGGCACGACCCAGGCCAGCGGCCGCCGTGCAAGGGCCGCCCCGCCGCGCTGGCGGCGTCCCCCTTCCCGCATCGCGCAGCGGGGCGAGAGAAAGGGGAAAGCGCGCAGCGCCACAGGGGGTTGG
>DCVY01000164.1:5198-6442 GCA_002327945.1 Acidovorax delafieldii
CTATTGCTTTTGCAGCACTCATGCCACCACCTCCTGCACCACGTCCACCATGGGCGCACCGGTCAGGGTCTCCAGATCAGAGGGGTGCAAGGGGAACACGCCATGCGGGTGCCCGGCGGCCGCCCACACCAGGTCAAAGCGCAGCAGGTCCTGGTCAATCAGCGTGACCGGTGGCGTGGCGTGCGCGATGGGCGAAACGCCGCCGATCGAGAAGCCCGTGCGCTCCTTCACAAATCCGGCATCGGCCCGGCCGATCTTGCCCACATGGGCCTCGACCTTTTTTTCATCCACGCGCCGGTCGCCCGAGGTGATGACCAGCACCGCTGCATCGTCGCTCTTGCGCCGAAAAATGATGCTCTTGGCCACCTGCCCTACCAGAATGCCCAGCACATCGGCCGCCTGCTGCGCGGTGCGCGCGGCATCTTCGAGCATGCGCGGCATGTGGGGGTGGCCGCAGGCCTGCAAGGCCGCCGCCACCCGCTGCACCCCTTCGGGCAAAACCTTCAGCTGCGCGCCACACAGGGCTTGCTCTGCAGGCATCATCAGCCGGCCCTCTTGGCCAGCAGCGCCGTGGCCGCGCGCGAATTGGGCTTGCGGCCCAGAAAGTCGCTGATGTAGGCGCCAGCGTCCACAAGCTTGTCGAGGTCGATGCCGGTTTCGATGCCCATACCGTGCAGCATGTAAACCAGGTCTTCGGTGGCCACGTTGCCTGTGGCGCCCTTGGCGTAGGGGCAGCCGCCCAGGCCGGCCACCGAGGTGTCGAACTGCCACACACCCATCTCCAGCGTGGCCAGGGTGTTGGCCAGCGCCTGGCCGTAGGTGTCGTGAAAATGGCCCGAAATGTCGTCGATGCCGTAATGCTGCAGCGTGGCCTCGACGGCGCGCTGCACCTTGCGCGGCGTGCCCACGCCAATCGTGTCGGCCACGCCCACATGCTGCACGCCGATCTGCTTCATCAGGCTCGCAAGATACGCCACGCGCTCGGGCGCCACCTCGCCTTCGTAGGGGCAACCCACGGTACAGCTCATGGCGCCGCGCACGGCAATGCCCGCGGCGCGCGCCGCCTCGACCACAGGCGCAAAGCGCTCGATGCTCTCGGCGATGGAGCAGTTGATGTTTTTCTGGCTGAAGGCCTCGCTGGCCGAGCCGAACACCACGATTTCGTCGGGCTGGTCGAGCATGGCGGCTTCGAAGCCTTTGAGGTTGGGCGTGAGCACCGAATAAACGATGCCGCCCTGGCGCGC
>DCVY01000144.1:0-1983 GCA_002327945.1 Acidovorax delafieldii
GGCTTCCAGCACCTGCCACGGCCCCGACCGGGGGGCAGCGAGCGGCCACGGCCACTGCGCGGCGTACTCGGTGCGCGCAATGCCCTGCACCCGCAAGCATCAAGCGCGGACGCGGCCACGCGTCAAAACATCACGCCGACTGCGTAGCCACCCCCGCCGCCTCAAAACTCGCCATCTCCTGCAGCACGGCGCAGGCCGACTGCAACAGCGGCCAGGCCAGCGCCGCGCCCGAGCCCTCGCCCAGGCGCAGGCCCAGGTTCAGCAGCGGGCTGGCCTGCAGCTGTGCCAGCAGGTGCGCATGGCCGGGTTCGGCCGAGCCATGGGCAAACACGCAGCGCTGCAGCACATGGGGCTGCAGGCGCGCGGCCACCAGCACGGCGGCGCTGGTGATGAAGCCATCGACCACGATCACCCGGCGCTCTGACGCGGCTTGCAGCACGGCACCGGTGAGCGTGGCAACCTCGAAACCACCCAGCGCGGCCAATGCGTCAAGGGGCTCAACCGCGCCGTGATTGGCCTGCAGCGCCTGTGCCAGCACGGCGCGCTTGCGGGCAACACCAGCCGCGTCCAGGCCAGTGCCGGCGCCAGTGCAGTCGTCCAGCGCAATGCCGCACAGGCGCGACAGCAACAGCGACGCCACCGAGGTGTTGCCGATGCCCATTTCGCCCAGCAACAGCGCATTGCCGGGCAAGCCGCGCACGACTTCCATGCCGTTGGCCAGCGCCTGGGCGCATTGCGCTGCCGTCATGGCGGGGCCGGTGGATGCGTCTTGCGTGCCCGGCGCCACCTTGCGCACCAGCAGCCGGGGCTGGCCGGGCTCGGCAGCGCGCGGGGCAAAGTCGCGCGCCACGCCGCAGTCCACCACCGTGAGCGCCAGTCCATGCTGGCGGGCCAGCACGCTCACGGCGGCGCCACCGGCCAGAAAGTTTTCGACCATCTGCCAGGTCACGTCGCTCGGGTAAGCCGACACGCCGCGCGCGGCCAGGCCATGGTCGCCTGCAAAGACGAGCATTTGCGGCTGCTCCAGCCGGGGCGATTCGGTGCCCAGGATTTGCCCCAGCTTGAGCGCCAGGTATTCAAGGCGCCCGAGCGAGCCCAGCGGCTTGGTTTTGTTGTTCAGCTTGTGCTGCAGGGCCTGGGTGAGCAGCGGATCGGCGAGGTCGGCAAGAGTGGGCAGGTTGACGCTCATGGCGTGTTCAACTTTCAGAAAGGGCTCAGCGGGGCCAGCAACCGGGCCTGAGCGTTGGGTCGTGGTTCTGCGGATTAGGCCGAAGCGAGGGTCTGGCGGGCGCGCTGGGCTGCCGCTTGGTCGCGCTGCAGATGGGCGATGAGGGGCTGCTGGTCGTCGCGTTGGCCCCATTGCTCAAAGTACACGAGGTCTTCCATGGGCAGGCGCGGCAGCCAGCCGGCGGTTTCCAGTTCGGGCTTGTCATGGAAGTGGCTGACGTAGCCCACGCACAGGTAGGCAATGGGGGTGATGCCCTTTGGAATGCCCAGCGCCTCTTGCAGGTCGGCCTGGTGAAAGATGCTGACCCAGCCCACGCCCAGCCCCTCGGCGCGTGCGGCAAGCCACAGGTTTTGCACGGCGCAGACGCTGCTGTACAGGTCCATGGTTTTCATGTGGGTGCGCCCCACTACCACCGGGCCGGTGCGCTCACGGTCGCAGGTAATGCAGATGCCGATGGGCGACTCGACGATGCCTTCGAGCTTGAGCTTTTGGTACACGGCGCGTTTGTCGCCTTCGAACATGTCGGCGGCCTCGGCATGGGCCTTGGCGAAGGCGTCGCGCACGCGGCGCTTGGTATCCTGCGACCGCACCACCAGGAAGTTCCAGGGCTGCATGAAGCCCACCGAGGGCGCGTAATGCGCAGCGGTGAGGATGCGGCTCAGCACCTCGTCGGGCACCGGCGTGGGCAAGAACTGCCCGCGGACATCGCGGCGTGAAAAGATGGTTTGGTAAATGGCGTCGCGGGCCTCTTGTGT
>DCVY01000144.1:2057-2839 GCA_002327945.1 Acidovorax delafieldii
GCGATGAGGGCATCCAGCACGCCCGGCTCCATGTGCTGGGCAATGCAATCGGCCAACCCATCGAACACGGCGTCGAGTGTGGGTGCATGGGCGCCAAAGAGGGCTTGCAACACGGCAGGGTCTTCGAACAGGCCGTGCAGGTATACGCCCAGCACGTTGCCCGCCGGGTTCTGCCAGGCGATGCCCGGCATGACTTCGCGCGCCACGTCGCCCTTGGCGGCCATGGCCGGGTGCTGGGCGGTCTGGCCGTGGTGGATTTCGTAGCCCTCGGCGCGCACGCCCGACAGTGGCGCCCAGGCGCCCGTCAACGGCCCGAAGGCCGCGCTGGTGCGTTGCACGGTCTTGGCGGGCTCGAACACGGTGACCAGCGGCAGCAGGCCCAGGCCAGGGGCGTTGCCATCAATGCCTGCGGGGTCGATCAGCGCCTCGCCCAGCATCTGCAGGCCGCCGCACACGCCCAGCACGGCACCGCCCCGGCCCGCGTGCACGGCGATGGACTGGTCCAACCCCTGCGCGCGCAGCCAGGCCAGGTCGGCGGCGGTGGCTTTCGAGCCGGGCAGCACGATCCAGTCGCTGGGCTGCAGTCCCGCCACGTCGGCCGGGCTGCGCGCCCACTGCAGGCGCAGGCCGGGCACGTTCTTGAGCGGCTGGAATTCGTCAAGGTTGCTGATGCGCGGGTAGGCCACCACGGCCACCGTGGTGTGCACGGCGCCGGGCGTGGTGCCCGGTCGATTGAGCGGCGACGGGCCGCCCCTGGCCGCGCGAGTCCCCCCAGGGGGCAG
>DCVY01000144.1:2916-3376 GCA_002327945.1 Acidovorax delafieldii
TGGATGAGCGCGCGCTCGTCCTCGGGCAGCAGCGCCCAGGTGCCATACAGGTGCGCAAAGGCGCCGCCCCGGTCAATGTCGGTCACCAGCAGGCAGCGCGCGCCAGCATGGCGGGCCACACGCATGTTGACGATGTCGCTGGCGTGCAGGTTGATCTCGGCGGGCGAGCCGGCGCCTTCGATCACCACCACGTCGTTCTCAGCGCGCAAGGCATCGAGCGCATCAGCGATCTGCGGCCACACTTTTTCGCTGCGGCCGCGCCAGGGCATGGCCGTGAGTTCGGCACTCACCTGCCCCATCAGCACCACCTGGCTGTGCGTGTCGGCCTCGGGCTTGAGCAGCAGCGGGTTCATGCGCACGTCGGGCCGGGCGCGCGCGGCCAGGGCCTGGAAATACTGCGCCGATCCGATCTCGCCCCAGGCGCTGTCAAGGCCCTGCACCCCGCCGCCGGTCCGCCCCA
>DCVY01000144.1:3499-4359 GCA_002327945.1 Acidovorax delafieldii
GCCTGAATCCCGCGCCACGCGGTGACCAGAGCGTCCTGCGAGGCAGGTGGCAACACCCCCAGCCGCAGGTGCCCCGACAGGCCAAATGAAGCACAGTCGCGCAGCTTGATGCCCGCACCGCGCAGCCCGGCGAGCATTCGCAAAAAAGCGATTGCTTGGCTACAGCCATCGGGCAGCGCGCAGAAATAATTGGCCAGACTGCCCGGCTGCACCTTCCAGCCCATGTCCGCGCACAGCCCATGCTGGCGGGTTTTCCAGTCGCGCAGCCGGCCCAGGCTGTGCACCAGCCACTGCTGCACAGCGGGCTGGATCCACGCTTGCAGCATGGCCACCCCATGCGCCCCCACGGGCCACGAGGGGGCCAGGGCGTTCAGGGCAAGCACCTGCGCATCGGTGCCTGCGGGTGCCACGGCGTAGGCCGCGCGCACGCCGGTGAGTCCCAGGGCCTTGTTGGGTGTCCACAGCTGCCAGCAGGCCGATGGCAGGTGCGGGGCTGGCACACCCGTCCAGGTGCATCCCTCGTCCAGTCGCAGCGGCGCATAGGCGCAGTCAAGCACGCGCAGTGCCGCGACTGGGCCGCCGTCCTGCCATGTGCGCACGACGGGGTCTGCGTGGCCCAGGGGGCTGGAGGGCTCGCAGGCCCATTGCAAACCCGCCGCAGCGGTGGTGCCACCGCGCAGCAAAGCCAAACCGCGCGCCTGCGCCGCCTGGGCATAGTCGCCATAGCTGTGCGGGGGCACGGCCACCTGCACAGCCCCCCGCTGCGCCGCCAGCGCCGTGATGCGGTGGGTGAACTCGCTGGCGCTGGCCGCCAGCACGATGCGCGCCGGGGGCACGCCATGAAAAGCGCCCAAACCCGC
>DCVY01000144.1:4425-5346 GCA_002327945.1 Acidovorax delafieldii
CAGCAACTGGATGGCCGCCACCCATGGCACCACCGACAAAACCACCTGACCGCACAGACGCGCTGCCCGCCGGGTATCGAGCGGCCCCGCCGTGCGGCCCTTGCTGTTGAGCGTGTACACGCCCGGTTTGGCCAGCTGCACGCCCAATGCCAGCGCCATGGCCGCCATGGGCCAGCCGCTGTTGGGAGACGGGGTTTTGTGCGCCTGGCGCGCCAGGGTGCGCGGCGGCAGGCCCCCGGCGCACACTGCCAGCAGCAAGGCCGTGATGCGGGCCGGCACCCATGACAGCACATCATCCGCCCGCGCCGCCCATTTGCCCGCCCATTGCCAGTAACGCCCGCCGCGCATGCCCGGGTAGCCCCACATGGCATCGGCCGTGTTGGCAAAGCGGTAGAGCGCAGCCCCCGGCAAGCCCAGCAGCGCAAACCAAAAAAGCGGCGCAATCACCGAGTCGTTGAGGTTTTCGGCCAGCGACTCGATGGCCGATTCGCGCACCTCATCGCCGCTGAGCGCGCTCACATCGCGGCTCACCAGGCGCGACAGCTGCGCGCGGCCCTCGGGCAGCGACTGGCCCAGCGCCACCTCCACTGCCAGCACCTCGTCGCGCAGCATGCGCCAGGCCAGCAGGGGCTTGAGCAACAGCGCCAGCAGCGCACCGGCCAGCAGCGCAGGCAGCTGGAGCACCAGCTGCTGCGCCCCCCAGGAAGCCATCAAAACAATAGCTGCCAGCGCGCACCAGACAAGCGCTGCAAGCCAAAATCGCCTGAAATCTTGCGCCACTGGGGCCGGTGGCGCCAGGCGAACACCCCACCACTGCAGCGCACGGCCCATCCACACCACGGGGTGCCAGGCTGCAGGCGGCTCGCCCAGGAGGAAATCAATGGCCAAAGCCAGTGGCACGGCCAAGGAAAAAGCCAGCCA
>DCVY01000144.1:5467-12463 GCA_002327945.1 Acidovorax delafieldii
CAAGGTGGCGCGGTCCATGAGCAGTGACTGTGCATGCGGCACGGTGGCGCGCAGTTGGTCGAGAATGGCAAAGCCGTGGGTGTCGATGTCGCCCCAGTAGTGCACGGCACATAGATGCAGCCACCGCGCGCCAGCCAGGGCTTCAAAGCCGTAGCCCGCGCCAAACACCACCAGGCTGCCGGCCACAGCCGGCAGGGCCAGAAAGTTGACTTCGTTCTCGGTGATGAACACGCGGCGCACGGGCGGCTCCAGGGCCTCGAATGCGGCCTGGGTGATGGTGATGTCCGAACCCCAGGGCCCACCCGCAGCGGCATCCAGCCACCGCAGACGGATGCGCAAAGGCTTGTCGGCAAAGCCATAACGGCGGGCAAACTGGCCCACGCCCGAGGCCGTAGCGTCCACAGCCACGGGCGCCAGGGCCAGGTCCAGCAGCTCGGTCAGCACGCCCCTGTGCGCTTCGGTGAACTTGGTGTCCACACCGGGCAGGTCCATCTGGCGCAGGTAGATGCCGGGCCGGGGGTGCGCCTGCAGCCATGCCACCACGGCCAGCAGGCGGGGCCAGGCCGCGGCCAGCGCCAGGGCCTGCAGGGGCCGACGTGCCAGCCAGGGCAACAGCACGGGTTGGTGCCCGGCGGTGGCGGCCACCAGCGCGGCAAAGCGACGGGCGTCGGCGGTTTTTCCTATCAGGGCCAAGGCTGCGTCCAGGCTGTCCACCCAGGCAGCCTCGGGCAGGCTGTGGTGGCCCACCTCACGGTGGCGCAGCGCACGTTCTTCCAGCCGGTAGTGGACTGCGCCTGCGCGCAAATTGCCGGCCCAGGCGCGGGCCTCGGTAAAGCGCTGCGCCAACTCGCTGGAGCCGGGCGTCACGAGGCGCAACCGCCAGGGGAAGGCCAGCGCCTGCGCCTGCGGCGCTTGTTGCGCAACCACCAGCGCAGCCAGCAACTCCCCCTTGTCCCAGCGCTTTTGCACCTGGGCGCGCAGGTCGTCCGGGCTAGTCCAGGCCATGGCCGGACTCCGGGTGGATCTGAATTTGCTGCGTCAGCACCTGCAGCCGCTCTTTCTCGGCCTGGTATTCCTCAATGCTCAGGTTGCGCAGCCTGGAGTTGCGCCCTTCTTCGTTGTGCACGAATCCCACACTCGAAACGAAGGGTTCGATGGTGTGGATTTTTTGCAGCGGCGTGACGATGAGCAGTTGCAGGTTGAGCTTCTGAAACAGCTTCAGGCCATAGTGCGCCGACTCGTCGGAACCCCGGCCAAACGCCTCGTCGATCACCACAAACCGGAAGCTGCGTGAGCGCGTCTCTCCCCATGCCAGCCCGAACTGGTATGCCAGGCTGGCCGCCAGGATGGTGTAGGCCAGCTTTTCCTTTTGCCCGCCCGATTTACCGCCCGAGTCGCTGTAGTGCTCATGCTCGCGCCCGTCGGCGTGCCAGCGCTCGCTGGCCGAAAACACGTACCAGTTGCGCACATCGGTCACCTTGGCGGCCCAGCGGCGGTCCTGCTCGGCCTGGCCGGGTCGACCGCGCAGGCGCTCGATGATGGCCTTGACCTGCAGGAACTTGGCTTCCGAGTACTGGCTGCCCTGCTGCGCATCGCCCGACATGGCGCCCGACAGGCAGGCAGTAAGCTCTGAGCGAAAGTCGCGCACCTCCACGTCGCCCGTGGCCTGCGCCTCCAGAACGATGAAGCGCTCGGGGTTGTAGTCGATCTGCGTGAGTGACTGGTTGATGAGGGTGATGCGCTCGTGGATGGTTTCGCGCTCGCGGTTGAGCTGCGAATTGAAATGCGCCACCTCGTTGATGGTGTTTTCATTGAGCAGGCGCTTGAAATCAGCCTCAAAGCGCGGCAGGTCATCGGCATGCAATTGTTGCAACAGCTTGCGGTATTCGCCGGCCGATGCGACCGCCACATCCATCTCCTGCGTCTCCAGCAGGTAACTTGTGTTGAAGGCGCGCATGGCTGCGATGATTTTTTCCACCAGTTGCTGACTGCGCCGCTCCTCGGCGTCGATGGACTTTTGCAGCGCCGCGCGCAGTTCACGCTCGCGGGCGTCGCACTGCGCCAGCACCAGCGGCTGCCCACCCAGCATCGGGGCCAGCAGGGCGTTGAGGTGATCGGCGACCACCGCGTCCACAGGCGGCTCGTCGGCCAGCGTGGCCTCGGTCTCGCTGCGCTGGGTTTGGGCGGAGGCCAGATTCACCTCGGTGCGGGTGCGCCGGTCACGCTGATCGGCCAGGCGCGCCTCCAGCTGGGCCAGGGCTTTTTCGAGCGCTGCCAAACGCCCGGTCAGGGTTTGCAGCAGGTCCGACGATGCGCGCAACTGCGCCAGCTCGTCCTGCAGCCGCGCCACTTCGCGCGCGGGGCTTTGCCAGTCGAGTTCCTGGTAGTCGCGAAACTCCACCAATTTATCGAGCCAGCGCAGACGCTCTTGCACCGCACTCTGCTGGGCCTGCAGCTCGGCAATACGGGCGCCTACGCGGCCCAGGCGGGCTTCGAGCACCCGGGCCTTGGCCTGCAACGCCGCCAGCTTGGCGGTGTTGCTCCAGCCCAGCACGTAGCGGCTGCGGTCGGCCAAGGTGTGCCGGTCGTCCTTTTCGTGGCGCTCGCCGCCCTTGATTTGCCCGGCGCGGGTGATGGCCCGGGGCTCGCGGCGAAACTGCTCCTGGGTGGTGCAGCACACCACGTTGAAGCGCTGCCACAGCGCCTGCTCCAGCCAGCCGAAAAAGGGCGAATCTGGTTTGATGGAGAGCTTGCGCAGCAGGGCGTCGGCGGTCAGCTCGGGAGGGTCTGCCGGGCGGGTGGCGTTGACCTTGAAATACACCAGCCGTCCGCGCAACGCGGTCTGATCCACCCACTCGGCCACGCGCGCATACAGGGCCTCTGGCACCAGCAGCGACAGACCAAAGTTGTGCATCAGCCGCTCGATGGCGCCCTCCCAGTCGCGCTCGCTGTCGCGCACCTCGATGAGCTCGCCCGCAAAGGGCATGCGGTCTTCGGGCACGCCCAGCGCCTGGCACAGCGCTGCGCGGATGCCGATCTGCCGCGCATCGATGTTGCTGCGGCGCCCGCGCAGGCTGTCGATCTCGGTCGCCAGTTCGGCATGCTCTTGCCGCCCCTGGTGCAAAGCGGCAGCCTGCTCCACCTCTTCGTTGCGCAGATCGCTGCTGCGGGCGCCTTCCACCTCGCGCATGTGCTGGCAGGCCTGCTGCTGGGTTAGCAGCTCTTGCGCATTGCCTACCTGCAAGAGGCCCAGCGGCTGGCGCAGCGCGTCATAGCGCGCAGCGTGGGCCTGGCGACGGGTGCTTTCGGCCTGGCTGCGCGCCATGGCTTCTTCGAGCTGGGCAATGCGGTCGCCCCCGCTGTGGGCAATGTCGGCGCGCAGTTCACGCTCTTGCGTTTGCAGCCTGGCCCGGTCGGCTTGCAGCCCTTGCACTTTGGTGTGGTCGCTGGCCAGGGTGTCGGTGAGCTGCTCGATGCGCTCGTCCAGCAGCGCGCTCCTGAGCCCGGCAAAGTGCGCACGCAGTGCGTCGCGGCTGGCGCGCCGGGTTTCGATATGGGCCTGCAGCTGGGCGTGGCGGTCGCAGTCGGCCACCAGCGGGGTCAGCAGCGCCACCTGGTGCTGCGCTTTGAGCACCGCGGCGTGGGCACGGCTGAGGTCGTCAAAATGCGCCATCAGGCTCTGGATGCGCGGCGCCACGTCAAAGGGCTCCAGCATGTGGTGGCGCACAAAATCGGTCAGATTGCCCACGGATTTCATCGACACCGTCTGGTGAAAAAGATCCAGAGCCTGCTCGCCCAGGTTGCCAAACCGGCGCCGAAAATGCGCGCCGTATTGCGCAAAGCTGTCAAACAAGGCCACGCCGCTTTTGCGCAGGCGCGTGCGCAGCCCGGTGATGGCGCTGCCAAATTGGGCAAAGTCCTGGGTGACGGACAAGGCCTTGTCGGCCACGACATACAGGCGCTCGGGTTGGCCCAGGGCGTCTTTGAACCAGAAAACCTGCGCCAGCGTCACGGTCTGGTCAAACCCCGCGTTGTGGAACACCCCCAGGATGACCGAATAGCTGCCCGCATCGCGCAGGGCCACGGGCTTGGCGCTGCCGCTGGTTTCGTTGCGTTCGGACTTGTAGTGCCCCAGCACATACGAGCGCAAGGAGCGCTCGCGCGCATCGGCCCCGGCGGCCTTGTTGTAGCCAATGCGGTGCGCGGGCACCAGCAGCGTGGTGATGGCATCCACCAGCGTGGATTTGCCCGATCCGATGTCTCCGGTCAGCAAGCCGTTGCGGCCGCCCGGCGCCAGCGACCACACGCGCTGGTCGAATGTGCCCCAGTTGAACACCTCCAGCCGCGTGAGCCGAAAGCCAGAAAGCGCCGCAGCCGTTGAAGAATCCGCCTGCACCACGGGCACAGCCGGGGCCTGTGCCGCGCCCGCAAACAGATCGCCCGCATCACTGCTGTGCATCGTCGGCCTCCGTCTGCGGGGCAGCCAGGTGGTGTTGGTAGGCCTGCAGGCGCTCGTCAAACTCGGCCAGCCACTGCGCATCGACAAAGGCCTTGAGGATGCGCCGCACCTCATACACCGGCGCCTGGCCCGCTTGGGTGGGCTTGAGGCGGCGCACAAAACCGAGCTCGATCACCTTGTTCAGGTGCGTCTCGATCTGGTCGATCAGGCGGGCGTCGTTGCTGCTGGCGGGCATGAAGATGCGCACCATCTCCACCACTTCATCGCGCGACAGAATGAGGCGGGTTTCGCCTCCACCGGCGTCCAGTTCTGCCAGTTTTTTGCGCAGCAGGGCCAGCAGCAGACTCACATGAAATGTCAGCGGCTGGCGGCGCACCAGGCGCGGCAGCCTGGCAGCAGCCTCGTCGTCTTCCTGGGCACGCGAGCGCACGAAGGCATAGCCCTCAGCCTCGTCCACCACCAGCTCCAGCGCCAGCACAGCCACGTAGTCCGACACCCGGGCGCGCAGGGCCTGCAAGGCAGCCCACAGCGTGGCGTCTTCATCGCGGTACACCACGCCGCGCAATAGCGGGATGACAACGGCGGACAAATCCCACTGCGCCCACTGCGTTGCCGGTGTGCTTGCAGCTTCATTGTGCGATGCGTCGTGCAGTGCGTCGCTCATGTTCAAGTCCTCACAAAGATCACCCGCGGCAACGTGGCGCTGCGCGGCACACCGTCGGCGCCGGTCCAGCGCACGGTTTCCTGCACCCCTTCATCCACCACGGCCTGCGCCGCCACACTGGCCAGTTGCAGATAGACCACCAGTTCGCCCAGGCCCTGCTGCAGCGGGCGGGTTTGCAGCAGCTCGCCCAGACTGACCTGGGCGCGGGTTTGCAGCGCCTGGCGCACATGGGCGGCCAGCGCGGCCTTGTCCACGCGCACCTGCGTGAAGAGCGCGGTGGCATCACCCACGGCATCGCCCGCCTGCACCGGGGCTTGGCTCAGCGCCATGGGGGCTGCGGGGCGAAACAGCGGACGCTCCATGGGCAACTGCACGCTGGGGTGCAGGGCGTTCACGGCAAACACCTCGCCGGGTGGCGGGGTATCGCGCAGCGCCACGGCCCGCGCCTCGATACCGTGCAGCAGGTCCATGATGCGGCGGTTTTCCAGCCAGGCCTGGTCGTCAAGAAAACGGCGCAACTGCTGCGACAGCTGGGCCACTGTGCGCTGGGCGTGCTCACCGGCCTCCAGCCAGTCGTAGTGCACGCGGCGCAGCCGGGTGTCGGGCTCCAGCTGCGCCACCGGCGGCAGTGCCAGCACCTGGTCGAGCAGCGCACTCAACTCTTCCTGACGCGACTGGGACATGAGGAATTCCCAGAATGCGCGAAAGCTCCTGCCCTGGTCGGACTCGGCAATCGCATCGCGCTCGCCCAGAATTTCGCGCAGCAGCACGCCGCGCCCCTGCGTTTCGCCGCCATCCCACAATGCGATGCGTTCACGCACCTTGCGATCGAGCAGCCTGAAGTTGTGCTCCACCTCGCGAAAATCAGACAGCAGATCGCGCGCCAGGTCGGTGAACTGCTGAAACCGGTCTCTGAGCGCGGTGTCGCCCAGCAAGGGCATGTGGCCGCCCAGCACCAGGGCAATTTCGGCGTCGATGGCATCGCGCCGCTTGTGCAGCTCGGCAATACGGGTTTCGGGATTGGTGTCGCTGCCTTCACTCATCTGCTGCAACAGCGCAAACAGGGTCAACAGGCGCGATTCGGTGCCGACGAAGCTGCGCTGAATCAGGCCGGACAACCAGGTCAGGGCCCGCTCGGTGGCCGGTGTCAGGTCAAAGTGCGGCTCATCCGTGCCCTGGGGGTAAAACTTGCGCAGCCAGCCTTTGTCGTGGGCCGACCAGTCGTTCAGGTATTCCAGCGCCGGCCGGGGAAAGGCCTTGTCACCCAGCCGCTCGCGCAGATCAAACAGGCTGTCGTTGAGCGCCTCGACCAGGTCTGGCTGCGCTATCGAGCGCACATTGGGCGCAATGAACACACGGTGCAGAAAACTGGCCACCAGCGGCGCATGCTCGGCCACCAGCAACCGCCAGGCGGGGTGCTGGCGGCGCAGTTGATCGAGCGCGGTGTAGTCCAGGTCCATGCAATCGCCCCTTTCTCCGGCGGGCTACCGGCTGTGGCCGCCGCCGACAGGCAGGCAGCGCCGCGCTGCATTGTGAGCGATGAACAGGCGCCTGGCGTGAACCATCAGTCTTCAATGCCACGCTGCGCGGGCACGCCCGCCTTGAACGCGTGCTTGACCAGCTGCATCTCGGTCACGGTGTCGGCCAGCTCGATGATCTCGGGGGGGCAGCGCCGGCCGGTGAGCACCACATGCACGTCGCGGGGCCGCTCGCGCAGGGTTTGCAGCACGCCGTCGAGCGGCAGCCAGCCATAGATCAGCGGGTAGGTGATTTCGTCCAGCACCACCATGAAATAGTCGCCCGAGAGGATGGCGGCGCGCGCCTTCTCCCAGCCCTGGCGCGCGAGTTGGGCGGAGTGCTCCAGGTCCTGGCT
>DCVY01000144.1:12497-21270 GCA_002327945.1 Acidovorax delafieldii
CGGGCCGTGGGCACCTTCATGAACTGGTAAATCTTCACGGCCTTGCTGCGGCCATGGGCGCGCAGCGCCAGGCCAAAGGCCGCCGTGCTCTTGCCCTTGCCGTCACCGGTGTTGACGATGACCAGGCCCCGGCGCTCGCCCTCGGGTTTTTCGTAGCGCTTCTCGGTGGGAGGTGTTTCAATTTGCATGGCGTTCATTTTTTCAAAACGGTTGAGGGTCACAGGCCCGCCAAGCGGGGCTGCGGGGAGATGGAAGATGACCGACGCGCCTGCCAGACGGCACCGGCGAGCACCACCAGGGCCATGAGCAGCCAGGCCACGATGCGGGCCATGCGTTGCACAGGGGTGGGCACTGGCGCCAGGTCAGCGGGCGCGCGCTCGGGCTGGCGCTCCAGCAGCACGCCCATGGCGGGCACTGCGGGCGCGGCAGGCGGGTGCTTGGCCTGGGGCGGTGGCGCAGGCAGGTCGTCGGACGGCGGCGCGGTCTGCAGCGCTGGAGCTGCTGGAGTGGCCTGGGGTGGCGACCCGGGCGTGGCCGCCGCCATGCCCGTGGGCGCGGCACCCTGCGCGGCCTGCTCCACCCAGCGGCGCACGCTGGGCAGTTCGGCCGCCAGCGGCGCGGCGCGCGTCAGCGCCTGGTAGGTCTGCGCCAGCTGCTTTTGCGTCTGGGCATCGGCCTGCCAGTAGCCCTGGCGCTGCGCCTGCACCAGGCGCTCCAGCGACTGGGCGTAGGCCTGGGGGTGCTCTTTGAGCCACTCGGGCAGGCCCAGCTGGTGCTTGTCGCGCACCAGCACGTCATAGAAACTTTGCCAATGGTCGCTGCGCACTGTGCCCGGCGCCACGGCCTGCCAGCCCCAGGCGAACTGCACGGCCTTGAGCACCTGCAGCGTGCCCGAATAGCCCTCGGCCTTCTGTGCTTTGAGCCAGCCGGGGTGCAGATAGCGCGACTGCATCTCCAGCGCGATGGCGCGCTGCGCGGTCTGGGTGCTGGGCTCGCCCACATCCTGCAGCTGGGCCACATGCAGCTCCAGCCCTTGCGGCCGGCCGGCCACGCGGGCTGCGGCCGACAGGCCGCCGAGGTACTGGAACGGGTCGTCCGAGCTGACCATGGCATACAGGTGCGAGCTGCGCGACAGGATGGCTGCGTTGGTACGGCGCAGGTGGGCTCCGAACGCTTTCGCCGCCGTGCCGGCCGCCACCCCAGCCACGGGTTCACCGTGCAGATAAGGCTGGCCCATGCGCGCAAGAAACATCTGGCCCAGGCGCGCGTCGTTGGTTTGCAGGCCATCGCTCTGCACCGCGTCCGACAGGCCTGTGCCGTAGTCGCCCACCGCATTGCCGAAAGATCGCACGCGCGCCAGTTGCTCGGCTTGCGCCGGGGGCACACCACCCTGGCGCAGTTCACGGCTGATCTGCCCGGTGTTTCGCGCAATCGCGTTGCCGGGCTCGGCCGCTGCGGCCTGGGCCACGGCCCGGTCGAGCAGTGCCATCAGCGCAGGGAACTGGTCGCGGTACGAGCCGGTGATGCTCATGAGCACATCGACGCGCGGGCGCTTGAGTGCATCGGCAGCAATGGTCTGCACGCGCACCGGGCGGCCCGAGTCGTCCCACACCGGGCGCATGCCCAGCGCCACCAGTGCCTGGGCTTCCATGATGCCCTGGTGGCGCAGTGTTTCGCCGGCCCACAGCGACAGCGCCATGCGCTGCGGCGCCTGGCCGCCATGGCGCGCCTGGTAGTCCTTGAACCAGTCATTGAACAGCGCCTGCGCCACGGCATAGGCCTGGCGCGTGGGCAGGCGGCTCGGGTCCAGCCCCGTGAGGTTGCGGCCCGTGGGCAGGCTGTCGGGGTTGCGGATGGGGTCGCCGCCGTAAGCAGCGGGCAGGTAGCGGCCCTCCAGCCCCGCCAGCAGGCCCGGCATCTCGCCTTCGATGGTCAACAGGCGCTCCAGCTCCTGCGCGCGCTGGGCCAGTTGCAGCAGCGCAGGTGTGTCGATGGGCTTGCGCGCGGCGCGGTTGGGCACATGGTCTTGGGCACGCACCACGTCGGAGATATCCGCCGCCGCCGGCGTGGTTGCCTGCGCTGGCAGCACGGGGCGCAGGTCCAAGACGCTGGCGGCCTGCGCGTCGATCAGCGCCACTTCCAGCCAGCGTGCGGGACGCGCGGCCAGCACTGCGTCGTGCTTGATGAGGAAGGCCTCGTCGATGTCTTCGCCCAGTGCCTCGATCAGCGGCTTGCGCAGCGCCTGCAAAATGGTCTCGCGCCGCTGCTCGGGCGCTGGCACGCGGCCAAACACGGCCAGGCCCTTGGGCTGCGAGCTTTGCGCGAGCTGGTCCAGGTAGGGGTGCAGGATTTCGAGGAAGCCGCTGAAGTCGGCCGCAATGCGCGCGGCGCTCCAGCCCAGATCGCGGTGCAGCTGGTGCTCCACAAACTGCGCCACCAGCTGCTTTTCGAGCGCGCGGCGCGTGGGACCTTCGTCGACGGTCTCCCACTCGTGCAACACCTCGTGCATATGGGCCATGCGCGCCTCGAAACCGGCGGGGGCGAACACGGGCGTGCGGTGGCTCACCAGCACGGCGCGGCCCCGGCGCTTGGCCGTGAGGGCCTCGCCCAGGTTGTCCACAATGTAGGGGTAGACCACGGGCAGGTCGCCCAGCGGCAGCAGCGCGTCGTCGTGCACATCCAGCGCGCGCGCCTTGCCGCCGGCCCACTCCTGCGTGCCGTGGGTGCCAAAGTGAATGAGTGCATCGGCCTCCAGCTGCGCCCACAGGTACACCGCCAGGTAATGGTGCGACAGCGGCGCCTTGGACTTGTGCATGAACGGGTTCTGGCCCAGGCGCAAGGTTTCCTCGCGCGGGGGCTGGGGCAGCACGGCGAGGTGCCCCACCTGCAGGCGCGGGATGGCGAACACTTTTTCGCCCTGCCAATCGACCACATAGCGGCTCTGGCCGGGCGGGCCCCAGTGCGCGTTCATGCGCTCGCGCACGGCCTTTGGCAGCGTGGCCAGGTGCAGCTCGTAGCGCGCCAGCGGCAGCGCGGCGGCCTGGCCGTTTTGCAGCAGCGCGCGCACATCGGCACCAGGGTAGTAGGCGGCGAGCAGCGGCTTGAGCCCATCGATCCAGCCCTGCTCGGTCACCTGCTGCGTGCGGTAGCCCGCCTGGGCCAGACCGCTGGACACCTGCTCCAGGCTGCGCGGCACGTTCAGGAACGATGCGCCGAAGTTGCTGCCGCCCGGCGGGTAGTTGTAGACCATGGCCACGAGGCGCTTGTCGGCTGCGGGCTTCGTTTGCAGCGCAATCAGGCGCCGCGCCTTGGCGGCCACGGCCTGGGCCTGGCGCTCGATGAGTCGAAAGTCCCGGCCCTCAGCGCCGTGGGCGGCAACCAGGACCGGGTCGATGGCACCGGCAGCCTCGGGCTGCGCCAGGTAGAACGGCACATCGGACAGGGACAACCCCGTGCCGCTGGCCTCCCACGCGGTGGCTTCGCCCGCGCGGTAGGGCTGCGTGCCCAGCAGGGGTGCACCCCAGCGTGCCAGCAGCGGCGGCAGCGCGGCGGCCTGGGGCACGAGCTGGTGCAGCACCAGGACAGAGGCATGCAGGCGGCCCGGGCCGGTGCCGCTCTCCGGGGGCAGCTCCAGCACCTCGGCCAGGGTCTGCGCCGAAACCTGCTGGCCAAAGACCGCATAAGCGAACAGGCCCTGCGCGCGGAAGGTGCGCAGCCAGGCGTCCAACCATTCGGTGCTGCCATCAACGAGATGGTGGCGGTGCACCAGCACGGCCACCGCCGGCAGGCCGCGCAGCGCGGGCTGGCCCTGGCGCCATGCTTCCAGCGCTGCGGCGTTGGGCAGCAGGCGGGGCGCATCGGGGTGGTAGATGCCCCGGGCGGGCAGGATCTCGGGCGCGGGCAAGGCGGGCATGGCGGCACCCGCCAGGGTGGCACGCGCCAGGGCGATGGCGCTCTTCAGGTTGCGCGGGCCACCGGCCTGCAGGTAGGCCACCATGCGGGCGCAAGCGTCCAGCCCCGCCATACCAGTCGCCACATCGGCCGCCGGGGTGCCCGCAGGCACCCAGACCACGCGGCCGGGGGAGCGTGTGGCACGGGCGTCGAGCTCTTGCCCCGCCATGCGGCGCAGGCGCGCCTCCACGCTGGCNNCTGCGTCGAGCACCGCCGGGCCGCCCAGCGGGTAGTCGATGTGCGCAAAGCCCAGGCCCGCCTCGGTGGCCAGGCGCTGTACCATGGCTGTGCGCGTGGCCGTGGTGATGTCGGAGGTGAGCCACAGCAGCACGGGCGCGGCCTTATCGGCGTTGGGGGCGCTGTCGGCTCTATGGGCCTTCTCAGCCTGCACTGCATGCACCAGCGGCGCAGCCAGCAGCAGGCACCACAGTGCCGCGCGCAGGATCAGCGTCGTCATGGCGTGGCGGGGTCGGCCATGCCAACTTCTGCAGGCGCCGCACGGGTTTCAGGGATGTAGACGATGTTGCCGTCTTCGAGCTGGTAGGCCACGCCCGCGCGCACGCCCTGCCCTTGCGCTGCGCTGCCAGCGCCCTTGAAGCGCACTTCCTTGCCCTGCTCGCGCACCACCACTTCCATGTCGGGCTGGCCGGGGTTGCGGATGATGGTGATGCGCTCGTTGGCGCTGGTCTGGGTCTGTACGGCCACGGCCGTGAGCAGCGCCACGACGAGCACCAGGAACACGTCCACCAGGTTCACGGCCGACAGCATCGGGTCGTCGTCGTCCTCGGCCAGGACGTTCAGGTGGCGCAAGGTCATTGCGCTACCCCACGCTCCTTGCGCACCGCCAGCAGCTCGGCCAGCAGCCAGCGGCGGCGCACCGAGTACACCACCAGGCCCACCGACGCGGCGGCCAGCGCCAGCACCACGCCCGCAAACGCGCCGCTGAACACGGCCAGTGCCTGCTGGCCGTTACCGGCTGCCACGCTCTGCAGCGCGGGGCCGAGCGGGATCATCGTGGCGATCAGCCCCAGCATGGGCGACAGGCGGCTGAGCAGGCGCACGGGCTCCACCTGGCGCACCAGTTGCAGCTCCAGTTCTTCCATCGACAGCCCGGGCGCCACACGCAGCGAGCGGTACTGCGGCTGGCGCCAGCGTTGCCAGGCTTCCATGAGCGTGGCGCCGCCCGCCCACAACGCATAGACAAACGCCAGCCCCACCAGCACCAGCACGGGCCACAGCAACGACTGCGCGACCTGCGAAAACCCCGATTCGATGTTCATGCGTCTATTTCCTTGGTCTTGTTGTGGCTGCGTATCGATGGCAGCGCCATCCACATGCCATCCAGATGCCGCACATGGATGCGGTGGTCAAACACCTGCTCCAGCGCGGCGTGGGTGTCGGGCGCATCGCAGGCGCCCTGGTGCAGCACCCGGCCATCGGCCATCACCACCATGTCGTCGGCCTGCAGCGCCAGCGACACTTCATGCAGCACGCTGACCACCGTGCCGCCGGCATGGACCAGTGCGCGCATGGTGTGCAGCCAGTCGGTCTGATGGGGTGGGTCGAGGTTGGCCAGCGGCTCGTCCATCAACAGCACCTGCGCCTGCACGGCCAGGGCGCGGGCCAGCAGCACCCGCTGGCGCTCGCCACCCGACAGTTGCGACAGCGGGCGGTGGCGCCAGTCCCAGGCCTGCGTGGTGCGCAGCGCCTGCTCGACGGCCGCGTGGTCGGCAGCACCCGGCGGGGCCAGCCAGGCCTGGTGCGGCAGACGGCCCAGCATGGCCACGTCGTAGCTCGTGAGATCGTCGGCCGCGCCTTCGTTCTGACCCAGCCAGGCGAGCTGCCGGGCACGTTCGCGCGCAGGGATTTGCGCGAGCGGGCGGCCCAGCAACTGCACTTCGCCCTGCACCGAAGCGCGCGGCAGCAGGCCGGCCAGCACCTTGAGCAGGGTGGACTTGCCCGCGCCGTTGGGGCCGACGATGCTGGTCCAGCGCCCGGCGGGCAGTTGCAGGTCGATGCCCTGCAATATCAAGCGATTGCCGATGCTGGCGCTTATCTGGCAAGCGCTGATAGCCATTGGATTCATAGTGCACCACCTTGCGATGTGCGCCGGTGCATGAGCCACAGCAGGTAGGTGCCGCCCAGAGCCGCCGTGAGCACGCCCACGGGCAGCTCCTGTGGCGCCAGCAGCCAGCGCGCCAGGATGTCGGCCGCCAGCAGCAGCACAGCGCCCATGAGGCTGGAGAGCACGATGTGCCGCTCGTGCGTTACGCGCACGATGGAGCGCACCAGGTGCGGCGCGGCCAGCCCGACAAAGGCGATCAACCCGGTCTGCGCCACGGCCGTGCCCGTGGCCAGCGCCATGGCGGCCACCAGCCCGGCGCGCATGGGTATGAGCGGCAGGCCCAGGCTGGCGGCTGTGGCCTCGCCCAGCGTGAGGCCGTCCAGCGCGCGCGCCAGCATCCACGCCACTACCGAGCACAAACCAAAGGCCACGGCCATCAGCACGCAGGCCATCCAGCCCACAAAAGCCGTGCTGCCCAGCGTAAAGGCCTGCATGGCCTGCAGGATGTCGGGCGAAGCCAGCTCCACCAGGTCGCGCAATGCGCCCAGCACTACGCCAACGATCACGCCCGCCAGCAGCAGGCGCAGCGTGTGCTGCACGCCTTTGGCCAGCAGCAGCGTCAGCACCACCGCGCCCGCAGCGCCCAGAAAGGCCATGCCCGTGATGCCAATGCGTGCCAGCCATTGGGCCGCCATTGGCGAGACGCCAAACAGCGCCATGGCCACAGCCCCACCGAGCGCCGCGCCCGAGGCGCTGCCCAGCAGGTACGGGTCGGCCAGCGGGTTGCGAAACAGCCCCTGCGCCACCGCGCCCGACAGGCCCAGCAGCGCGCCCGCCAGCCAGGCGCCCAGCGTGCGCGGCAGGCGGATGTCCCACACGATCTGCCAGGCCACCGGGTCGCCGTGCATGCGCAGCACGCTGTCAAAACCCGTGCTGCCCACGCTGGCTCCACACAGGGCCAGCACCACGCTGGCGAGCAGCAGCCAGGCAGCGCACCAGGCTGCGCGGCGGCTTTGGCTGCGGCGGTTCGTGGCCCAAGTCACTTGCCACCACCGCCGACACTGGCAGCGTCTGCACCGGTCAAAACCGGCGCGACCGAGGTCAGTGCCCCCGTGGAACTGGCTTTGCCAGGCCGCTGGGTGCGTCCCCCTGAGGGGGAAGGCGCCGCAGGCGACTCAGGGGGAGCTTTCTCCGCCAGGCAGCGCGCCATGATGCGGGCCGCCTCGGCCATGCGCGGGCCGGGGCGCACCACCACGTCGGAGTCGCCGGGGCCAAACACGCACAACCGGTTGCCCTGGATGGCGCGCATGCTGTCCCAGCCGGGGTACGGCACCATGGCCTGCATGCTGCGGTTGGCGACCATGATGATGTCGGGATTGGCGCGCACCACGAACTCGGGGTTCAGACGGGGAAAAGGCCCAAGCGATGTGGGCACCACATTGCGCACCCCCAGCCGCGCCAGGGACTCGCCGATGAACGACGATTCGCCCGCCGCATAGGGCCCGCGGCTCACCTCGAAGTACACGCGCGCATTTTTGGCCTTGGGTGGCAGCGACTGCGCCGCGGCTTGCACAGCCGCATCGATCACGCGCCAGAGGCGGTCGGAGCCTTGGGCGCGGGGCACGCCCAGCAAATCACTCACAACGCCGAGCACGCGGCGCACATCGGCATGCGTCTTGGGCTCCAGCGCCACGACGGTGAGGCCCAGCGCCTCCAGCCGGTCGCTGGCGCGTGAGCTGACGGACAACAGCACCACATCGGGCTTGAGGGCCACGATCGCCTCGATGCTCGGGTCCAGCCCGCCACCCACTTTGGGCAGCTTGCCCACCACCGCTTCGGGCCAGTTGGAATAGCGGTCCACCCCTACGAGACGGTGGCACTGCTCCAATTCGCACACGCTTTCGGTCAGCGAGGGCAGCAGGCTCACGATGCGCTGGGGCGAACGCGGTAGCGCCACCGTGCGGCCCCGGTCGTCGGTGATTTGCACCGGCTGCGCCTGCGCCAGCCCGGCCATGAGCAAGCCCAGCGCAACAAGAATCGCAATCACCCACAGGATGCGGCGCACGGGGGTTGGTTTCATGAACGGGGTTCTTTCAAGGCGAATGGGAGGCCGGCCGCCATCAGCGTGACGCGGGGGCACACCTGTGCCACCTGCTGGTTGAGTGTGCCCAGGGCGTCCACAAAGGCGCGCACTTCGCGCCCCATCGGGATGACCCCCAGGCCGATTTCGTTGCCCACCAGAACAACGGGCCCGGGGGACTGCCGAATCGCTTCCAAAAACATAGCTGCCTGCGCTTTCCAGTCCAGCGCCAGCGCCTGTTTTTGTTCAAAATTCATGGTTTCCACACCCAGGGGCATGCTCCAGTGGGTGAGCCACAGTGTGAGGCAGTCCACCACCACCAGGGTCTGTGCCGTGCTGTTTTGCGCCACGGCAGCCGCCACGTCGTGCGTCTCTTCCACGGTCTGCAGTCCCGGCACGCGTTCGGCGCGGTCGCGCTGGTGGCGCGCGATGCGTTCGCGCATTTCGTCGTCCCACGCCTGGCCTGTGGCGATGAGCACGGCGCGGTGGCCGCCAGACTGCGCCAGCCAGTCCCGCGCCAGCAGCTCGGCACGGCGCGACTTACCGCTCTTTTGGCCACCCAGGATGAGTTCGGTGGTGATGGGGTGCTGGGCTGAAATCATCCTAGAAACGGCCGTTGGATGCGCCCGCCGGTGCCGTGATCGGGGCGCCAGACAAGACTGAGCGCTGCGGCTCCA
>DCVY01000144.1:21299-27488 GCA_002327945.1 Acidovorax delafieldii
ATCGATTGCATGCGGCTTGGCAAGAGGTACTGAGCGGTCAACTGCCGTTTCTAGGATCATGCGTTTTCGCCACCCAGAAGATGCGCAACCGCCTTGGGGCTGGACGGGAACCATGCGTGAAAGTAGCTGGCATGGATGCTGCCCTGCCGGTACAGCGCTTCACCCGCATCCGGCGCCTGCGCTTGGCCCGGGCGGGAGGTTCGGGCCACCACCGGGGCGCTGCTGTCGCTGGTCGAGTAATGAAACGTGTGGCCGCGCAGCGTGTGCCCCGCCACGGCCAGTTGCTGCGGCCCCAGCGCAGCCAAGCGCTTTTGCATGGTCACCCGGCCGGGCAGCAGCCCCCACAGCGAAGCCTGGCTGCCATCCGCCAGCGTGATGGATTCGAACAACGCCATCATGCCGCCGCATTCGGCCCACAGCGGTTTGCCTGCGGCCACATGGGCGCGCAGGCTGGCCTGCATGCCGGTGTTTGCGGCGATCTGCGCGGTGTGCAGCTCGGGGTAGCCACCGGGCAGCCACACCGCGTCGCAATCGGGCAACGCAGCATCCTGCAAGGGCGAGAAGAACATCACCCGTGCACCCATCTGCTCCAGGCACTGCACATTGGCGGCGTAGATGAAGCAGAACGCCGCATCGCGCCCCACCGCCACCGTGCGGCCCGCCAGCAGGGGGGGCACAGGCACGGCCTGCGCTGGTGCCGGAAAGTCCACCGACCAGCGCTGCAGATCATCCAACGCCATCTGACCCAGGGGCGTGGCGGCCAGTGCGTCGGCAGCGGCGTCCAGCCGCTCCAGGCTGTCGGCCAGTTCGTGCGCGGCCACCAGTCCCAAGTGACGTTCGGGCAGCAGCGCCGCACCGGCCTTGCCCGCACCAGGGGCGGCGCCAGACTGCACGCGCATCAGCGCCCCCATCCAGTCGTCGGCGTCGTACAGGCCACCCTGCAGCATGTCGGCATGGCGTGCGCTGCCCACACGGTTGGCCAACACCCCGGCCCACGGCAAGCCCGGGCGGTAGTGGCGCAGGCCAAATGCCAGCGCACCAAACGTGCCGGCCATGGCCGATGCATCCACCACCGCCAGCACCCGCACACCGAAGTGCTGGGCCAGATCGGCGGCGCTGGGATCGCCATCGAACAAACCCATAACACCTTCTATCAGAATGAGGTCGGCTTCCTGCGCCGCCGCATGCAGGCGCTGGGCGCAATCGGCCTGGCCGGTCATCCAGAGATCCAGCTGGTGCACCGGCGCACCGCTGGCGAGTTGGTGCCAGTGCGGGTCCAGAAAATCGGGCCCGCATTTGAAGACCCGCACGCGGCGGCCCTGGCGCGCCTGCAGGCGCGCCAGGGCCGCCGTCACCATGGTCTTGCCCTGGCCAGAGGCCGGGGCCGCAATCAGCAGCGCGGGGCAGCGTGCAGCGGCGGTGGTCGGCAGGGTCACTGCGGCGCCCACTTCACGCCTACATAAACCGAGCGGCCTACAGTGGCGTAGGTGCGCGCCAACTGGTAGTCCTTGTCGGTCAGGTTGTCGATGCGTGCCAGCACGGTGTAGTCGCGGGCAATGCGGGTGCTTGCGTACAGGTTGACCAGCGCATAGCCGCCCAGCACGTTGGTGTTGGCCGCGTTGTCAAAGCGGCGGCCCGAGGCCTGCATTTCGGCACCCACCGTCCAGTCGGCGATGCGCGTGTCAGCGCCCAGGGTGGCATGGCGCTTGGCCCGGCGGGCCAGTTGCATGCCAGTGTCCAGGTCACGGTGATTTTGCAGATCAAGCGAGCCATGCAGCTGCACATCCGCCAGCTGGTATGACCCGGCAAACGTCACCCCCTCGTACTGCGCGCGGGCCGTGTTGGCATAGCAACCGAAGGGCGATGCACAAGTGCCAGCACCCACGAACGAGATCCGGTCGGAAACCCGGTTGCGGTAAGCCACCACCGAAACACTGCGGCGTTGCTGTGCATAGCGCAGACCCAGTTCGACGTTGCGGCTGCTCTCGGGTTGCAACGTGGCCACGCCGTATTCGCTGAAACGCTGGTACAGCGTGGGCGCCCGGAAAGCCGTGCCCACCGAGGCCGTTGCACGCCAGTGCGGCGCAAAGGCGTAGCCGTAGGAAGCGCTGCCCGTGTCCTTGCCGCCGAACTCGCTGTCGGAATCATGGCGAACGTTGACCTGCAGGGTATGGCGCCCCGCGTTGAAGCCGTAGCCCAGCGCCAGCGCATCCTGCGAACGGCCACGGTCGATGGGGGCGTTTTGCAGATCGTCTTCACGGCGCTCCAGTGCCGCGCTGAATCGGTGCGCGCCCCAGCGGTATTCGTTTTGCCAGAGGTAGCCGCGCAGCTGGGTCTCGGTGAGGTAGGGCGATGGCGCGGTCTCGTAGCGGCTGACTGAATCGGTGACCGACACGCGCGTGCTGTAGGCATCCGACCATTGCGCCGCCCAGGTGAGACCTGCCGTGCGCAGGCGGTTCAGGCTGCGGTCATCTACGGGCTTGGCCGCGCTGAAGGAGGCATTGTCATAGCCCGCGTTCATGCGGCTGGCCAGCAGTGTCGCAGCCAGGCGGTGCCGGGCATTGATGCGCAAGCCCAGCCGGGCGTTGCCCGAGGTGCTCCGGTAACCATCACGGTCGGGGTTGTGGGAACCGCTGGCCTTGGCGTCAAAGCCATCGCTGATTTCGCGCGCAATGCCCAGCGAATAATCGAACGCGCCATCCTGCCCGGCCACGCCGCTGACCCCGGCCTCGACCTTGCGGGTGCCCTGGTTGCCAATGCCCACGCCCACATAGGGTCGGGCGGGGCCTTCGCCCTTGCGGGTGAAAAGCTGGATCACTCCGCCAATGGCGTCCGAACCATAGACTGCGGCAGCGGGGCCGCGCAGCACCTCGATGCGGTCGATCTGCGACAGCGGAATCTGCTCCCACTGTGCGCCGCCGATGGACTGCGAATCAATGCGCACACCGTCGATATACACCGCCGTGAAACGCGATTCGGCGCCCCGCAGAAAAACGCTGCTGGCATTGCCCACGCCACCGTTGCGCGAAATCTCGATGCCCGGAAGGCGCGCCAGCACATCGGCCAGCCCCGTGGCACCGCTGCTTTCAATGGTTTCGCGGTCCACAATGGACATGTCGGCCACCAGATCGGCCAGGGGCTGCTCGGTGCGCGTGGCAGTCACCACGGTGTCTTGCAGTGAAGGCATGCGCGCGTTTTGCGCCAGCAACACGGGCGCAGCCAATGGCTGCGCTTGCGCCGCATGAACAGACACCAGCGACAGGACAGCCAGCACGCAGGGGCGCAGGCACAGGGGCGCACTATGGCGCGCACGAGGGATACGGTTTTTCATAGAAATCATCGTCAACAAACTACCCGAGCCGGCTTCCCCGCCAGCATGTGGGAGACAAGGTTTCGCTGCCTCAGAGGGCGCGCGAAACCACCGTGTTGGCCGGTATCCGGGCTGGCGGAACGCCCTCCAATGCCTTCCCAGGCGCTTGTTCAAGGCGCCCAGTGGCTTGTGAATGGAGAGGGAATCAGATGATTCGTCCGCTGACCGTTGCGGGGGCAGCGCAGGCTCGGCGCACCATGCTTGGCGGCACCTCCCTGCTTCCCGTTGAACTGCGGCATGTGAACCACACCGCGAGCACCAACGGCGTGATTTTAAGGGCATTCAAGGTGCGTCCCTCTACAATCGTGGGCTGTATGGACGCTCCCTCCACCACCGACCAGATCGCCGAACGCGTTGAGCGACTGCTCTTGCGCCACGCCGAACTCCAACGCACCAACGCCCTGCTGGCAACCCAAGTGACAGCCCTGACGCAGGAGCGCGACTCCCTCAAGTCCCGCCTGAGCGCCGCCCGCGCGCGGGTGGACGCGCTGCTGCAACGCCTGCCGCCAGCCCCGCCCCCCAAGGATTCCGAATGAAGCAAATCGAGGTGCAGATCCTGCAGCAAAGCTATCTGCTGTCCTGCCCCGAAGGGCAGGAATCTCGCTTGCTGGAAGCGGTGGAGCGCGTGGACACCGCCATGACGCGCATCCGCGATGGCGGCAAGGTGCGCTCGCGCGAACGCATTGCCGTGCTGGCTGCGCTGAACCTGGCGTTTGACATCGCCGACCGCGAAGCCAGCGACCGGGCGACGCCGCCGCCCCCGGTCACCACAGCCCCTCGCACCAGTGATCCCGCCGGCCTGCCGCCCGATGCAAGCGCCGATGCGCAGCGATTGCAGGCCCTCGTGCGGCGCCTCGATGAGGCGTTGGGCGACGACGGGCGACTGCTCTGAGGCAAGCGCCGCAGCACCACCTTTGCGTTGCCATCTTTACAACGGCCGCGCCTGCAGCATGCACGGCCAACGCCTACAATAGGCATGTCTGCGGTGCTGTCGGGCTTTATATTTCCTTGAACCAATGCTCACTGAGCACGGGCTTGGTACATTGCCCGGTGAGCGTGATCATCTCGCGTCAGATGAACCCAACGCCAGGCTGCCCTCGCCCACCTGAACCCCCGGTTCAGGATGCCGGTCCGGTGGCACTTGCAGACACCCTCTTTTTCTCTCCCGTCAGTGCACCGACACACTGCACAGACGCGGCGCATTCAGCCTCCCGGATTCCTTTGCACCATGCTCGAACCCCTTCTGATTGTTGAACTCGGAATCCTCGGTCTGGGCACCGGCTTTCTGGCGGGTCTGCTCGGCATTGGCGGCGGCATGTTGCTGGTGCCTTTTCTGACCTACATCCTGGGTCACCACCAGCAAGTGGCGCCCGATCTCGCCGTCAAGATGGCCATTGCCACTTCCATGGCCACGATCTTGTTCACCTCGGTTTCCAGCGTGCGCGCGCACCACAAGCGCGCAGCCGTGCGCTGGGACATCGTGCGACGGCTCGCGCCCGGCATAGTGCTGGGCGGGTTGGTGGCGAGTCTGGGCATTTTTGCGCTGCTCAAGGGCGCATTTCTGGCCATCTTTTTTGGGCTTTTCGTGAGTTTCTCGGCCTTTCAGATGTTTCTGGACAAAAAGCCGGCGCCGTCCCGACAGATGCCTGGAACCGGCGGACAACTGGCGGCGGGAGGGCTGATCGGTTTTTTGTCCGGCCTGGTGGGCGCGGGCGGGGGGTTTGTCAGTGTGCCCTTCATGACCTGGTGCAATGTGGCCATTCACAATGCCGTTGCCACCAGTGCCGCGCTGGGCTTTCCCATTGCCCTGGCAAATGTGGTGGGCTATGCGGTGGGCGGTCAGTCCGTGGCGGGCCTGCCCACTGCCTCGCTGGGGTATATCTGGTTGCCGGCGCTGGCAGTCATTGCCACCTGCAGCGTGCTGACCGCACCTTTGGGCGCCCGGGCTGCGCACCAGCTGCCAGTCAAACAGCTCAAACGCGTATTTTCCAGCCTGCTGCTGGTGCTGGCAGCCTACATGCTTTGGAAAGGCATCGCGGCATTCTGAGATCGTGAAAACGTTCTGAGCCCCCTGCGCCTGCTGCGATTGCGCACCCGCAGCATGTGCGCTCCACCCGGCCTATANNGGCCTATATGGCCTATATGGCCGACTTTACGGCTGACTTCTCAGGCGCAAACTGCGCCAGCCCACGGGCAGATTTGCCCAGCAACTGACGAAACTCGGCCGCGGGCAGGCCTGGTGAGCACAGATATCCCTGAAAATATTCGCACTGCATCTGCTGCAAAACAGCATGCTGGGTGGCTGTTTCGACGCCCTCGGCCACCACGTCGATATGCAGCGCACGCCCCAGGCTGACGATGGCGCTGACGATGGCGCGGTCACCGTCATCCTCGGGCAATCCCCGCACGAACGACTGGTCGATCTTGAGCTTGTGAATGGGCAGCTTCTTCAGATAGACCAGGCTGGAGTAGCCCGTACCAAAGTCGTCAATCGCCAGGTTCACACCAAGCGCTGCCAGGGCCCCCAATCGCTGCTCCATTTCCTGCCCATCCTGCAGCAGGATGGTCTCGGTCAACTCCAGCTCCAGCAAGCTCGGCGGCAACTGGTGCACAGCCAGCAAACGCGTCAGGCGTTCAACGAAATCCGCCTGGCGAAACTCCAGTGCAGACACATTGACGGACACCGCAATGGGCATGCCCTCGTGCATCCACCGGGCAGCCTCGCGCACTGCCTGTTCCATGACCCACGCCCCCAGCGTCACGATATAGCCCGACTCCTCGGCCAATGGCACAAACTGCGCGGGTGATACCGCACCAAA
>DCVY01000144.1:27531-41691 GCA_002327945.1 Acidovorax delafieldii
CCATAGGTGCCGCGCCCCCGCTCCTTGACTCGGTACATGGCCGTATCGGCCTGTTTGATGAGGTCATCCAGCGTGTCGCCGTCCTGTGGATACAACGCCATGCCCATGCTGCACTGGATGGAAAAACCCATGCCATCCAGCAAATAGGGTCTCAGCATGTCCTCCTGTATCCGGCGCGCCACGTTTTCCGCCACAACGGCGTCGGCACCATGCAGGTAAATCACGAACTCGTCGCCGCCAAGACGGCACAGCATGTCCGTCTGTCGCAGGCAGGCCTGCAGACGCTCGGCCACCAACTGCAATACGCGATCCCCAAACGGGTGACCGAGCGAGTCATTGATGATCTTGAACCGGTCCAGGTCCAGGAAAAGGATGGCAAAACCTGTGTCGCTGGCGCGGGCACCCTGTATTGCGGTGTCCACCCGCTGGGAAAGCAGCAGCCGGTTGGGCAAACCGGTCAGAACATCGCTGTATGCCAGTTCTTCAATGCGTTTTTGGGCTGCGTGCTGCAGGGTGAGGTCTCGCATGAAGCCAATGCTTTGCACCAGCCGGCCCTCATCATCGCGCAGGGCAACCCATGAAAGATGCACGGCACAGTAGGCCCCGTTGTCCCGGGGCAGCCAGAGCTCGCCCTCCCAGAAACCGTCGTTGCCCCACCCCGCCAACACCTGCTCCATGAACGAGGCATCCGACCCATTGCCAAACAGGGACGACGCCATGCGCCCCTCCAAAGCGGCAGCGCGAGTGCCCACCAATCGCTCGCATCCGGGGTTCATGCGCATCAGATGGTGCCGGCTGTCTGCAATGAAAATGGCATCCAGGCTGGAATCGAAAACCCGGGCCGCCAGGCGCAAACTGGCCTGCACCTCGGTCTGGCGGGTGACATCCCGGAAAGAATACACGCGCCCCACGGGGCGGCCCTGGTGAAGCTGCGGCACAACGCGACGCTCCACCGTCATGCCGCCATGCAATTGAAGGATGTCTGTGCTCTCCAGCAACGGCTCATTTTCAATGGCGATCAGGCGCTCGTGGTAGTTCTTGCGATCCACCACCCTGGAGGCCAGATGGTCGTGCACCGCAGTGTCGTTGCGCTGCACCAGGAGGTCGCGAGGCATGCCCCAGATTTGCGCCAGCCGCTGGTTGAAGGCGCGCACGCGCCCGTCAAGTCCGCACACCAGCATGCCGTCCGCTGCGGAATCGAGGGTGGCGCGCAATTCTGAAAGCAGGGTTTCCAGTTCCTGCTGGGTAGCCTCCTGGACACTGCGATCGAGCATCGTCAGCATGAGAACCGCACAGCCATCTCCTTGGTCCACACAGTTGACACGCCGATTGACCGGCACCAGCGAACCATCTGGCCGCAACACACTGGTATGCGAGTCGATGCCATCTGCGAGCGTGGCAAGGGGCTCGGCCCAGAACGCCTGGTCCTGGGGAGTTGCTGCCAGGCTCGTCACCGGCTTGCCCACCATGTCCCTTGCGGACAAGCCTGCCAGTTGCTCGGCCGCCTTGTTCGCCTGCAGGATGCACAAGCTTTTGCCATCCACAAGCCACAACGCCTCCTGCAGACCGTCCAGCCAGGACTGCGATGGTAACTGCATCACGCTTGCGCCTCGTCAGGCCCCGGATCCACCGCGCGTTCAAAGAAATAGCAGATCCGCTTGCGGGGCGAAAGGTAATCGAGGGCATTGCGCGGCAACTGCGAGAGCTTGAGGCTGCGCCGTATGCCCAGTTCGGGCATTGCCTCCAGGTTCAGCACCGGGGCTTCATCCCTGGGAACCCGGGGGTCATGAACGATCACCCTGGGCCGCAGCGGCCTGGACGAGTTGACCGACACCACGATGGCATAGCGGTCATTGACAAGCTGCACCACAGATCCCGGCGGATACACGCCCATCATGCGGATGAAGGCGCTCAGCACCACCGGATCAAACCGCGATTTGCGCTGGGCGAAAATCACGGACAAGGCCTCGTGCGGCGTCAGGGCCTCAATACCGGCCACCGGGTTGCACATCCGGTCAAAATGGTTGACCAGCGCCAGTATCTGGCCCGGGCGTTGCATATCATCGCCCACGAGATGCAGGGGAAACCCGCTACCGTCTGCCATTTCATGGTGTTGCGCGATTGCTGTCCGGACGACATCAGACAATCCCATCTGCTGCGCGAATGCAACTGACTTTCCTACGTGAGACTCATAACGCTGCCGGTCGGCCGGTGTAAAACCGGCGGCCGGCATGCCGAGTTTGCCCAGGTCGTGCAGCACCGCAGCCATCCCGAGCTCGTGCAGCTCGGGGCTCATCATGCCCAGCGCTTTGCCCAGCAAGAGGCTGACGACCATCACATTGACGGGATGCTGTGCTCTGCTCTCGCCCACGCCTTCTGAAAGGAGGCGGATCACGGAGTCGCCGTTCTCCAGCAACTCCTTCACGCAATCCGACACCAGCACCGTGCACTCATTGCGAGCCATGTTCGGCTGAACGACAACCGTACGCTCCACCGCCTGGTATCGCTGCGTTGCCTCCTCGAAGCGCTGATTGCATGCGGCAAGCACCTGATTCTGAAGCTGCAGAGAGGCACGGTTCTGGGCGGCACCAGAATCTTCGCCAGTAGAAACCTGCACCTCGACATCTGCGGTCGATTCCGGAGAGTTGGTGTCAGGGGCTATACCCTCCACTGAATCTGGCCCACGCAGTTCGGGGTCGCTTTTTTGAGGAAAGTAACGAACCTTGGCAAGACCAAGTTCTTTGAGTGTGGCCAGTTGTTCCACCGACACGATGCGGAAACGGCTCACCGGGAAAGGATGATGCATCCAGCCCACATCCAGCTGAATGTACATACCGACACGAAGCTGACTGATATCAATGAGGATGGAAGAATGCACTGGACTTCACGTAACACGGGAAGAAACGAGGCGATATGCCTGCCACCACTGGTTACAGCGATTATGAACCTTTACCGAACGAATGTGCCCCCGCAACCAGAGCGGTGCTGCGTTGGTACAACACCGCCACCGAAATACCGCCGAAAGCCCCTGCGGGCGGCATCGCTGCGCCTCTGCAACAAGAGGGTTCAGAGGCTGTTTGCGATCTCGCAGAAGACCGGGGGAGTTCGTCAACAGCCTCAGAAAAACAACGCAGCGAACCGCCCGAGGCCGCGCTGCCACAGACCGCAGGGAGTTATGCAGGTCATCCCTAACGGCTACCGGCACCAGAGCGAGGGTTGGTAGACCAAATCCATCCACAAGGCCCAGCCTGCCACCCCGACCAGCAGTGCGCCCGCCAACCGCGTTCCCCAGCTGGCCCGCACGGCATTGATGTGCGAACGCAACCTGCCCCACAGCCAAGGCCCGCCCACCAGCCACAGGCCACTGCCCACACCAAACAGCGCCATGGTGGCAGCGCCCTGCAGCGCTCCCCCGCTGAGCGCTGCAACCAGCAGGGCTGAATAGAGCAACCCGCACGGCATGAGCGCCCAGAGCGCCCCCGCCACCATCAGCCCACCCGGTGTCCGGACAAGCGGTTGCACGCGGCGCCAGACCGTGCGCCCGACCTGCTCCACCCAGACAGGCTGGCGCGCCTGCACCATCATCATCAACCCCCAGGCCATGACGGCAACGTGCATCAAGGTCCAGACCGGACTCAAGGCCGCGGTTTGCTGCGTCAGCCAGGCCAGGCCGTCCATGGCCAGCGCAGCCAGCGCGCCCACCCCGGCATAGCCCGCCAGGCGCCCGAGGTGGAATGCCAATAACCGGCGCGGCATTCCGCCTTTGGGAAGCCATTGCACGGGCTGGGAGGCTGTGCCGCTGGTATCGCCCGCAGTCGAACACGAGGCCCCCTGGCCCACAAGCACACCGCAAGGCGCAGAGCACATGGCCAGGCAATGGGGCCCGCCAGCCAACCCCATGAGCAAGGCCGTTATGGCGAGGGGCGCAAGCATGAAGCCGGATACTCCGTTGGATTGTTCATATTAGATGATGCGCGAAAACCGGACCCGATTTCGATCAGCCTGCAAATAGCGATCAAACACCATCGCAATACCGCGCACAAAAAACCAGCCCATGGGCGTTACCTTGACGCCCTCGGAATCCAACACGACAAGGCCTTGCTCGGCCATGGCCTCCAGTTGCTCCAGCTCTGGCACGAAATATTTCCGAAAATCAATGAGCCACGCCTGTTCCATGGGCTCAAACTGAATTTCGCCCTGGCACATGAGCGCCATGATGACCGCCCTGCGCACCAGGTCGTCACGGTTCAGGGCCAATCCACGCACCACGGGCAAACGCCCCTGGTCCAGATGGTCGTAATACTCCTCCAGCGACTTGGCATTCTGGCTGTAGGTAGCACCGACCCTGCCAATCGCTGATACGCCAAGGCCAATGAGATCGCAATCGGGCTGGGTGCTGTAACCTTGAAAGTTGCGGTGCAAGCGCCCCTGCCGCTTGGCAACAGCCAACGCATCGGTAGGCAGGGCAAAGTGATCCATGCCCACGTACACATAACCTGCGTCCATGAAGGCATCCAGCGAATGCGACAGCATGGTCACCTTGGCTGATGCTGTGGGCAACTCTGTCGCGAGAATGCGCCGCTGAGGCTTGAAGCGATCGGGCAGATGGGCGTAGGCATACAGTGCAATCCGGTCGGGGCGCAATTGCGCCACCTGCGCCAACGTACGGTCGAACGACTCGGGCGTCTGGCGCGGCAACCCGTAGATCAGATCCACATTGACCGACTCAAAACCCAGCGCGCGGGACGCCTCCACCAGCGCAAACACCTGCTCTGCCGGCTGGATGCGGTGCACCGCCTTCTGAACCTCGGCATCGAAATCCTGCACCCCGAAGCTCAACCGGTTAAAACCCAGTTCCGCCAGCACCGCCAGGCGCTCCGCTGTGACAGTGCGGGGATCAACCTCGATGGAATACTCCCCACCCGGCACGAATGTAAAGCTGCGCCGCAGCGTTGCCACGAGTTGCCGCAGTCCGTCATCCGAGAGGAAAGTGGGCGAGCCGCCACCCAGGTGCAGCTGACTGACCACCTGTCCGGTGCCGAAGTGGGCTGTGTGCAGATTGATCTCGCGACTGAGGTAGTGCAAATACACATCGGCACGGTCATGGTGCTTGGTGATGATCTTGTTGCAGGCGCAGTAGTAGCAAAGTGATTCGCAAAACGGGATGTGGACGTACAGGGACAGCGGCAGTGCCATTGCCATGGCACCGACCCGGCGCTGCGAAAGCGCCAGTTCATAGTCCTCTTGCCCAAACGCCTCCACAAACCGGTCTGCGGTTGGATAGGAGGTATAACGAGGCCCTGGCACGTCAAAACGGCGCAGAAGTTCTGGTGAAACAGCAGTCATGGGCAAATATCCTTGCGTTCTCCGATACTGTGCCGTACCCTTTGATCTGCGTCCTTGACCTTAATCAAGGGAGCAAGCCCCGGCGGCTGCGACAATTTGACCCATGTCAGACGCCCAATGCGCCATGCGCAGTGCGAGACAATTGCGTTATGACAGACATCAGCCGGTTATTCCGGCCCAACCAGGTTCCAGTGTCCATGAATCCGCAAACCATCAAGGTCGCTTGCTCCAACTGCAACCTGCGAGAGCTATGCATGCCCGTGGGTCTGAATGAACAGCAGTTGCAGCGCATTGATGACATCGTGGCCGTGCGACGCAAAATCAAGCGGGGCGGCACCCTCTTTCGTAATGGGGAGTCATTTACCTCGCTCTATGCCATTCGCACCGGTTTTTTCAAGACCTGCGTCGCCACGGAAGACGGGCGTGACCAGGTCACGGGTTTCCAGATGGCCGGTGAAATCATTGGGCTCGATGGCATCGTCAACGACCACCACACCTGCGACGCAGTCGCCCTCGAAGACGCCGAAGTGTGTGTCATGCCTTTTGATCGCATCGAAGAACTGTCACGCGAAATCACCGCCCTGCAGCACCACGTTCACAAGATCATGAGCCGCGAAATCGTTCGCGAACACGGTGTCATGCTTTTGCTGGGCAGCATGCGCGCAGAGGAGCGCCTCGCTGCGTTCCTTCTCAATCTGGTGCAACGTCTGCATGCCCGCGGGTTCTCCCAATCCGAACTGGTGCTGCGGATGACTCGGGAAGAAATCGGCAGCTACCTGGGGCTCAAACTCGAAACAGTGAGCCGCACGTTCTCGAAATTTGTGGAAGACGGCACCGTGGAAGTCAAACAGCGCCACGTTCGCATTCTGGATACCGAGGCCCTCCGGCGCATCGTCAACAATCAGCAGGCCTGCCACTGAGCGTTGCCCAGCAGTCTGACCGCTAAGGGCATGAGAAAGCCTTGTGATG
Source organism: Acidovorax delafieldii (assembly GCA_002327945.1). GTDB lineage: Bacteria > Pseudomonadota > Gammaproteobacteria > Burkholderiales > Burkholderiaceae_C > Acidovorax > Acidovorax delafieldii_C. The sequence goes on from DCVY01000144.1 coordinate 33,847, forward strand.
ATCGTCCGGCCGGGCATCCGGGCAACCCCGGTCAGCGGTTGAGCTCAAAGGAAGACATGGACAGCAGTGTCGTCAGCGCACTGGCAACCATGGTGATGATCCAGAATGCAAAGAAGGCAAGGGTATAGACCCCTTGGCGTGACAGGGTCAACGGCTGACCAAACCAGTGCAGATCCTGCGGATCAACCATGGCAAAAACCAGCATTTCCAGAATGCCTGCCGCCAGAAAGGCAGGCCACGCAATCCACATCAGGCGTTGTGTCCACATCGTCTTGTCTCCTAAGATTTTTGCTGAAGTGATGTGCATCCACCAGGCTCGTATTGAAGCTCAGCGAGGTTGATCCCCGGCAGGTGTCGCCGCGTGGTTTCGGCCCTTGAGTGCCGGTGCCAAACTTTTTTCAGGTTGCGCAAGCGTCTGGTTGATCTCAATTCCCTTGCGGTAATAGTCTTCCTCCACGACCGGGTCCGGTCGATTGATGGCCAGCCACAGCGTAACAAAACCGGCAATCACCACCATGACCGGCCCGGCAATCACCAGCCAGACATGACCAAACTTCCACCAGGGCTGCGGTTCAGGAGCAATAACGGGGCTGGATGACATAAAACCTCCTCAGCTTGTCAGCAATACAGGTCACAAGACACCATGGAGCGTGCATTGGTCTTCACTTAACGCGGCACCAGGAAAATGGATTTTTCGGTCACTTTGCCACCCCCTTCCAGTGCCGAAATATCGAAATGAATCGTATGGGAGCCAGGAGCCGCCGATCCATAGGGGATCTGGAGCCGCACAGCCACCCAGCGGGATTCTGCGGCGCCAATGTCGACTTCCTGCTCAGAGGCCACTTCAAGACCGTTCAGCCCGTTCGCTGAAATGCGATAGCGCTGCGCGCCCTCTGTGGCGTTCATGATTTGCAGCCTGTAAACATTTTCCAGCTTACCGCCGGCAACAATGCGGGACAACGCGGCACGGTCGCGCACGATATCCACTTTCAGGGGTGTGCGTGTTGTCAAGCTGGCCAGCATTCCCACGCACAAGGCCACCAGAACCGCTGTGTAGATGAGCACGCGAGGACGCAAGACATGTCGCAAGATTTGCGATTGGCTCCAGCGATTCAAGACAGCATTCCGGGTTGAATAACGGATCAATCCCCTGGGGTAATGCATCTTGTCCATCACGGTATTGCAGGCATCCACACACAGACCGCAGCCGATGCACTCATATTGCAAGCCCTTGCGGATGTCGATGCCCACCGGACACACCTGCACACACAATGTGCAGTCGATGCAGTCGCCCAGGCCCTTGGCCTTGTAGTCCACCGTCTTGACCCTGGGGCCACGCGGTTCGCCCCGGGCCTCATCGTAGGTCACGATGAGCGTATCGCGATCGAACATTGCGCTCTGGAAACGCGCATAGGGGCACATGTATTTGCAGACCTGCTCCCTCATGAAGCCGGCATTGCCATAGGTGGCCAATCCATAGAAAAACACCCAGAAGATCTGCCAGCCGCCGGCAAAAACCAGCAACTCGGGGCCCAGCTCCCTAATCGGCACGAAGTACCCCACAAAGGTGAACCCCGTCCAAAGGGACACAGCCATCCATACGGCCTGCTTCAGAAACTTCTTGCGGATCTTCTCAAAAGTCCAGGGACTCGCATCCAGTCGCAGGCGCGCACTGCGATCACCCTCGATCTTGTGCTCTATCCACATGAATATCTCGGTGTAGACCGTTTGTGGACACGTAAATCCACACCACAAACGACCGGCCACCGCAGTGAACAGAAACAGCGAGAGCGCCGAAATGATCAACAACCCCGTCAGGTAGATGAAATCCTGCGGGTAAAGGACCAGTCCGAAAATATAGAACCGGCGGGCACCCAGATCAAACAGCACCATCTGGCGCTGGCCCCACTCAAGCCACGGCAACCCATAGAACACGAGCTGCGTGAGAAACACCATGACCCAGCGCCAGCGCGCAAAAAACCCACTGATCGATCGCGGGTAAATCTTCTTCTGCGCTTCGTAGAGGGAGACGAATTCACCCTCTGCCGATGGCTCGGGTTTGGCCGCCGCGATGGGGATGACCTTGCGCGGCGCCCTGTCGGATGATTTCATGGTGCAGGCTCTAGAGGCAGAAAAAATACTTCAGGGCAGCCCCGCCGGAGCCTGGGCTGCCTTGATTTCAGCGGGCTGCCGTGGACTTGTTGGACATGCCCCAGACATACGATGCCAGCACACCGATCTGCGCATCGGTCAGCTTGTCGGCTTGTGCAGGCATTTCATTCACCTTTCCACTATTGATCATGGCGGCAATGGCCGCTTCACCCCAGCCATGCAACCAGATGTCGTCCGTGAGGTTGGGTGCACCCAAGGCCTGGTTGCCCTTTCCGTCCATGCCATGGCAGGCAGCGCATGAGACGAACTTGGACTTGCCCAGCGAGGCCCGCAAAGAATCATGCGGACTGCCCGACAAGCTCAGCACGTAATGCGACAGGTTGCGCACGTCTTCAGGGGAACCCACTGCGCCAGCCATGGGAGGCATGTTGCCGATACGCCCCTTTTGCAGGGTCTCGCGGATCTTTTCGGGGGTGCCGCCATGCAGCCAGTCGTTGTCCGCCAGATTGGGGAAACCCTTGCTGCCGCGCGCATCCGAACCGTGGCACTGGGCGCAGTTGTTCATGAACAGGCGCTCGCCAATGGCAAGGGCTTGCGGGTCCCCCGCCACGTCTTCAGGCTTCATGGAAGCAAAGCGTGCATACAGAGGCTCGATTTCTGTCTTGGCCTTGGCCATTTCGGCCTCGTATTCACCCTGCTGCGTCCAGTTCAGCTTGCCCGTGAAGCTGCCAAGACCGGGATAGGCTGCCAGATAGCCCAGGCCGAAGATGATGGTGATGACAAACAGCCACACCCACCAGCGCGGCAGGGGGTTGTTCATTTCGACCAGATCCCCGTCCCAGACGTGGCCCGTGGTGTTGTCGGCCGTGGCCATAAGTTTCTTGCGGCCTGTAAACCAAAGCAGAATGCCGCAGGCAAAGATGCCGACCAGGGTCAGCGCGGTCACAAAGACCGACCAGAAATTGCTGGTGAAGTCACTCATGGGGTGTTCTCGTTCTGGTGAAGGTCAATCTTGCTCGAAGGGCAGCCGGGCCGCCTCATCAAACCGGGACTTGTTGCGGCCCCTGTAGGCCCAGACCCAGATGCCAATAAAGCAGGTCATCGAAGCCAAGGTGGCGACGATGCGCATGGTCGTGATGTCCATGGCCAATCTCCCTTATTTGAGCGCGCGGCCCATGATTTGCAGGTAAGCCACCAAGGCGTCCATTTCGGTCTTGCCCTTCACGTCAGCGGCAGACGCAGCGATCTGGTCGTCGGTGTAGGGCACGCCCACAATCCGCAGGGCCTTCATGCGCGGTGCCACATCAGCCGAATCAATGGTGTTCTTCTCAAGCCATGGATACGCCGGCATGTTGGACTCGGGCACCACGTCACGCGGATTGTTCAGGTGAATGCGATGCCATTCATCGCTGTACTTTCCGCCCACGCGATGCAGATCGGGGCCGGTGCGCTTGCTGCCCCACTGGAAGGGATGGTCATACACAAACTCACCGGCAACCGAGTAGTGGCCATAGCGCAATGTCTCAGCGCGGAAGGGCCGAATCATCTGCGAGTGGCAGTTGTAGCAACCTTCGCGGATATACACATCGCGCCCCACCAGTTGCAGCGCCGAATAAGGCTGGACGCCGGTCACCGCCTCGGTTGTGGATTTCTGGAAGAACAGGGGAACGATTTCCACCAGGCCGCCAATAGCGATCACCAGCAGGATCAGCACGATCATCAGGAAGTTATTGGTTTCCACCTTCTCGTGGGTAAAGCCGCCAGAAGCATTTGGGTTGTTGTCAGACATGAATTGGCTCCTTGGGGCTCAGGCGTGGGCTGCATTCACGGCGGGAATCGCCACCTTGACCGAACGACCAGAAATAGCGGTTGCCCACACGTTCCAGGCCATGATGATCATGCCGCCCAGATACAGCAGGCCGCCGGCCACACGGATCACGTAGAACGGATAGGTCGCCTTGACGCTTTCGACGAAGGTATAGGTCAGGGTGCCATCTGCGTTGATGGCGCGCCACATCAGACCCTGCATCACGCCGGCAATCCACATGGCTGCGATGTACAGCACGATACCAATGGTGGCCATCCAGAAGTGCAGCTCAATCGCCCTGATGGAATGCATCTTTTCCCGGCCAAACAGACGGGGAACCAGGTAGTAGAGCGAACCCATGGTGATCAGGCCCACCCAGCCCAGGGCACCCGAGTGCACATGGCCCACGGTCCAGTCGGTGTAGTGGCTCAGGGCGTTGACGGTCTTGATGGACATCATCGGACCTTCGAACGTGGACATGCCGTAGAACGACAGCGACACGATCAGGAAACGCAGGATGGGGTCGTCACGCAGTTTGTGCCATGCGCCCGACAGGGTCATGATCCCGTTGATCATGCCGCCCCAGCTGGGGGCCAGCAGGATGAGCGAGAACACCATGCCCACCGATTGCGTCCAGTCGGGCAGCGCGGTGTAGTGCAGGTGGTGTGGGCCCGCCCACATGTAGGTGAAGATCAGCGCCCAGAAGTGGACGATGGACAGGCGGTAGCTGTACACCGGACGGCCCGCCTGTTTGGGGATGAAGTAATACATCATGCCCAAGAAGCCCGTGGTGAGGAAAAATCCCACGGCATTGTGGCCGTACCACCATTGCACCATGGCATCCTGAACACCCGCGTAGGCCGAATAGCTCTTCATGAAGCCTGCAGGAATGGATGCGCTGTTGACGATGTGCAACAAGGCCACCGCCAGGATGAAGGCCCCGAAAAACCAGTTGGCCACATAGATGTGCTTAACCTTGCGCGTGCCGATCGTGCCGAAAAACACTATCGCATAGGACACCCAGGTCACAGCAATCAGGATGTCAATCGGCCATTCCAGCTCGGCATATTCCTTGCCCTGGGTGAAGCCCAGGGGCAGACTGACTGCCGCAGCCACGATGACCAGTTGCCAGGCCCAGAACGTGAACGCCGCCAGCGAAGGCGCGAACAGGCGCGTCTGGCAGGTGCGCTGAACCACGTAATAGCTGGTGGCAAACAGCCCGCAACCACCAAACGCAAAAATCACCGCGTTGGTGTGCAGCGGACGCAAGCGCCCGTAGCTCAGCCATGGAATGCCGAAATTGAGCTCTGGCCAGGCCAGCTGGGCGGCAATGATGACGCCAACCAGCATGCCAACCACCCCCCACACCACGGCCATGATAGAAAACTGACGCACAACCGTATCGCTGTAGTGCACAACCATTGTTTTTGGAGAATCCATTGGACACCTCGTTTTATTACTGAAATAGTATTGTTCAAGTAGGGTTATTCAACATTGATGCATGTCAATCGTCCCGAAAAATACGTTCGCCTTCTTGCTCCACGCTATCGAACTGACCGTGGTAGATCGCCCACCACAGGCCTGCAAGAACCATCAGCACCAAGATGACGGACAAAGGGATCAGCAAATACAGGATGTCCATCAGACCGGGTCCAGGGAAGATTGGGAGGCAGAGGTCATGGGTGCGGGGCTTTTCATCGGCTGCGGCTGGTTCACCCCCACCACCTCCACACCGGGCAGGGCTTGGGACAAACGGGCGGCATTCAGCACCACCAGCAGCGAACTGAGCGCCATGCCCAGCCCCGCCAGCCAGGCCGGCATCCAGCCCACCAGGGCCAATGGAATACACACGGCGTTGTAGCCCGCAGCCCATCCCAGATTCTGTCTCACCACACGCAAGGTTCTGCGCGCCAACAGCACAGATTGCGGGACCAGCGACAGGCTGCCGCCCAGCACCACAAAATCAGCGCGCGCCTGGGCCAGAGGCACCGCGCGGCCAAACGCAAACGACACATTGGCCCCCGCCAGAACCGGCCCATCATTCAGGCCATCGCCCACCATGGCCACATGGTGCCCCTGTGCCTGCAGCCGCTGCAAGGCGACCAGTTTGTCCTGGGGCGTGCATTCGCCCTGCGCGTGGGATATGCCCGCCTGCGCGGCCACCCGCTGCACTGCGCCCAGTCGGTCCCCCGACAAAATCTGCACCGCAACGCCCGCCTGCTGCAAGGCACGCACCACATCAGGGGCCTCGGGGCGCACATCCTCGATCACATCGAAGCGCGCCAATTCGGTGAAGCTGCCGTCGCTCCCCTGCCCCGAGAGCACCACCTGCAGCGCTTCCCCGCCATCCTGCGCAGCCACGCCTGCATGGCGGGCCGAGCCCAGCCGCAGCAAACGCGGGGGCACAACGCCCCGTGCGTCGTGGATTTCAGCAGTCAACCCCAGGCCAGCATCCTCGCGCAGATTCACGGCGCTCCAGCGCGCGCTGACCACGGGCGCCGCAGCCACGATGGCGCGGGAGGCTGGGTGCATGGATTGCCGCGCCAGCGCAGCTGCCAAAGCCAGGGCATCGTCCCGGATCAGGCCCGGCGCGCAGCGAACGGTCTGCACGGCCATGCCGTCGCGGGTAAGTGTGCCCGTCTTGTCAAACACCAGGGTATCCACGCCGGCCAGCGCCTCCAGCCCCTGCAGGTTGCGCACCAGCACGCCGTGGCGGGCCAGTGTGCCGGCCGCCGTCAGCATGGCCACCGGTGTGGCCAACGACAAGGCACAGGGGCAGGTGACGATGAGCACCGCCACGCCCACCATCAGGGCATGCCCCGGGTCCGACGGCCACCACCAAGCCACCGCCAACCCGGCTGCCAGCAACACGGCAAGCAGGAAGGGCCGCGCAATGCGGTCCGCCAGCTGGGCCAGACGGGGCTTTTGCAACGAGGCGCTTTCCATCAGCGCCAGAATCTGGGCAAAGCGGGTCTGCTCCCCAATGCCCTGCACCAGCACCTCGACCGGGGCCTGCAGGTTGTAGCTGCCCGCCGTCACCTGGCTACCCAAGGGCCGCGCCACGGGCGTGGATTCGCCCGTGAGCAGGGCTTCATCGGCCTGGGTGCTACCGCATGTGATGCAGCCATCGGCAGGAAAAGCCTCGCCCGGAAGAATGCGAATAACGTCGCCCACAGCCAGCCGGCGCGTGACCACGCGCGCAAAGACACCATCGGCCCCGCGCCGCTCCACGCTGTCGGGCAGGCGGTTCATGACGGCCTCGAGTGCGCCGGCTGTGCGGTCCCGCAGGCGCAACTCAAGCCAGCGGCCGGTCAGCAGGAAAAAGACGAACATGGTCAGCGAGTCGTAATAGACCTCGCGGCCAAAGACTCCCGCGGGATCAAACGTGCCTGCCGTGCTCACCACGAAAGTGATGCCCATGCCCAGAGCCACCGGCAGGTCCATGCTGACGCGGCGCTGGCGGATGTCGCGCAGCGCGCTGGTAAAGAATGGGCCACAGGCAAAAAACACAACCGGCAGCGTCAACACCCACGAGGCCCAGCGCAGCAACTGCTCCATCTCACCGGTCAGATCGCCCGGCTGGGCCACATAGGCAGGCCACGCATACATCATGACCTGCATCATGCAAAAGCCCGCCACCAGCCAGCGCCACAGCGCAAGCCGGTTTTCGCGCTGACGCTGCTCGCGCGCATGGAAATCCATCGCCGGCAAGGCACGGTAACCTGCCTTCTGCACCGCCGCCATCCACTGCGACGGCAGCACTTGGCTGGGCCGCCACACCACGCGGGCACGGTGCGTGGCGGCGCTCACATCCACCTGCTCAACACCTGGAACCGCCCGCAATGCGTCCTCGATAGTCAAGGCACAGGCGGTGCAGTGCATGCCCTCCAGCACCACATTCGACTCCCATACGGCATCGTGCGATG
>DCVY01000143.1:0-1774 GCA_002327945.1 Acidovorax delafieldii
CGCGCCAGCAGCGTGGCCAGTTGCAGCGGTGCCACCAGGTTCACCTGCATCTGGCGCTGCAGCAGCTCAGGGGAGAAATCCAGGCCCGTGTCGGGCTCGAACAGCGAGGCGTTGTTGACGATGGCGTCCGGGGGGTGGCCGATGGACTGCACCGCTTCGCGGAAAATGCCCTCCTGCGCCGCCGCGTCGGCCAGGTCGCCCGCGATGGCCCAGGCCCGCTGTCCCAGAGCACGGACTTCGGCGCAGGTCTGCAGGGCCTCGTCACGCGAGTGCTGGTAGTGGCACGCCACGTCCCAGCCGGCCCGGGCAAAGGCCAGGCTGAACCTGCGGCCCAGGCGCCGGGCGGCGCCGGTGACCAGGACGGTGCGCGGACGGGAGGTGGTGGACATTCGGGGACAATGCAGGCCGTGACGACAGAACCCGCAAGTTTAACGACCGCCCTCCAAACCCACATTGCCCAGGCCATTGCGGCCGCTGGCGGCTGGATCGGGTTTGACCGCTTCATGCAGCTCGCCCTGTACACCCCCGGCCTGGGCTATTACGCCCATGACAGCACCAAGTTTGGCGCCATGCCGCAGTCGGGCAGTGACTTCGTGACCGCGCCCGAGCTGACGCCGCTGTTTGGCCAGACCCTGGCCGTGCAGGTGGCCCAGGCGCTGGCACAGACCGGCACGCACGCGGTGTGGGAGTTTGGCGCCGGCTCGGGCGCGCTGGCCCTGCAACTGCTCGATGCGCTGGGCGACCGCGTGCAGCGCTACACCATCGTTGATTTGTCGGGCAGCCTGCGCGCACGCCAGCAAACATTGCTGGCCCGGCATGCGCACAAGCTGCAGTGGCTGGACGCGCTGCCCGCACAGTTCGAAGGCGTGGTGATGGGCAACGAGGTGCTCGATGCCATGCCCGTGCAGCTGCTGGCCCGCCATGGTGGCCACGAAGGTGGTGTGTGGCACGAGCGCGGCGTGGTGGTGGGCCATGACGGCGCTTTTGCGTGGGCCGACCGGCCCACCACCCTGCGCCCGCCCGTCGAGATAGAAGGCCCGCACGACTACCTGACCGAAATCCACGCCCAGGCCGAGGGCTTCATCCGCACCCTGGCCGACCGCCTGGTGCGCGGCGCCATCTTCTTGCTGGACTACGGTTTTAGCGAGAGTGAGTACTACCATCCGCAACGCCACATGGGCACCGTCATGTGCCACCAGGGCCACATGGCCGATGGCGACCCGCTGGTGGCGGTGGGCCTGAAAGACATCACCGCCCACGTCAACTTCACCGCCATGGCGCTGGCCGCGCAGGACGCCGGGCTGGAAGTGCTGGGCTACACCACGCAGGCGCACTTTCTCATCAACTGCGGTTTGCTTGCAAAAATGGAGCAACTGCCGCAGGCGCAGCGGGCAACAGCGGCCAAACTGATCATGGAACACGAGATGGGCGAACTGTTCAAGGTGCTGGCGCTGGGCAAGGGTGCAGCGTGGGATGCCCTGGGTCTTGTGCGCGGCGACCGCTCGCACCGGTTATGAAAAAGGCCTGGCCATGATCCGCTGGCTCATCGTTGTCACGCTGGCGCTGGTGCTCATCAACGGCCTGTCACCCTGGTTGCAGCGCATGGGGCTGGGCCGGTTGCCGGGGGATTTCCGGTTCAGGCTGTTCGGGCGCGAATGGTTCATTCCGCTGGCCAGCACGGCGCTGTTGAGTTTTATGCTCAGCCTGGCGGTCAAAGGGCTGTAGGGCCATTCAACCGAGAAACGGCCGCTGGATGCGCCCGCCGGTGCCGTGA
>DCVY01000143.1:1865-6967 GCA_002327945.1 Acidovorax delafieldii
CCATCAACGATCAATTGCATGCGGCCTGGCAAGAGGCACCAAGCGGTCAACTGCCGTTTCTGGGTTCGAAGCCCGGTTCGGGGTCCATGCCACCAAAAACCATCTCGACCGGGGCCTGCGGCCTGCCTCCCCATAGACTCTTTCCTCATCGGGGGTGGGGGAAGCACCCTGAATGTGAGGTGGATACGACACCAGGTAGCCTGCGCGCGGACAATAGCGCCCCATGTCCGACCCGCTCCACCTGATCATCCCCTACGCCGCCAAACACCACCCAGGCTGCCAGCACGCGCTGCAAAGCCTGGCCCTGCCCCACCTGGACTGGCTGCTGCGCCACCTGCAACGCCAGGACCACGACAGCGCCGACGAAGACCACCCCGCCCTGCCGCACGAACGCGTGCTGGCCCGCGCCCTGGGTCTGCCAGGTGATGGCGCACACATGCCCTGGGCCGCCTGGCAGGTGCAGCAATCGGAGCAGCAACAAGGGCAACCGCCAGCGCAGCGTCCAGCCCTGCCACAGGGGCAACCGCCAGACCAGACCACCGGCGCACCCGCCTGGGCTTTTGTCACCCCCTGCCACTGGCAGGTGGGCACCGACCACATCACGCTGCTTGACCCGCAGGCACTGGCGCTGGACGAAGCCGCCTCGCGCGCGTTGCTGGCCATCGTGGCGCCCTGGCTGCAAAGCGATGGCATCACACTGGTGTACGAGCAGCCCTCGCGCTGGCTGGCACGCGGCAATTGGCTGGCGCACCTGGCCACGCCATCGCTGGAGCGCGTGCAAGGCGGCGATGTGCGCGGCTGGCTGCAGCACCAGGCGCAAGCTGCTGGCCAGCCCAGCGCGCAGGTGCAGGCGGCGCAAACCTGGCAGCGCCTGCACAGCGAGCTGCAAATGCTGCTCTACACCCACGCCTTCAACGACGCGCGCAGCGCGCAGGGGCTGCTGCCGGTCAACGCCTTTTGGCTGCATGGCGCGGGCCGGCTCGACATGCCACCGCCCCCCCACGCGCCCGCGCAGGTGCAGGTGCAGGTAGAAGACGCCCTGCGCGCGCCCGCCCTGCGCGAAGACTGGCCCGCCTGGGCCAGCGCCTGGGCCGCGCTGGATGCTGGCCCGCTAGCGCAGTTGCAAGACCAGGTGGCGCGCGGCGGCGCGGTGCAGCTCACGCTGTGCGGCCAACGCAGCGCCATCACCTGGCACAGCGGCGGACGCGGCCTGCGGCAAAAAATTGCAAGCCTTTTCCGGCCCCAGCGCTTTGCTAACGTGCGCGAGCAGCTATGAAAATCATCGTACGCGACATCCCCCCGCGCGCCGCGTGGGCGCTGGAACAGGCCGGCGTGCACCCCCTGCTAGCGCGCCTGTATGCCGCGCGCGGCGTGCGCGCCAAGGAAGAGCTCGACGATGGCCTGGCACGCCTGCTGCCACCCAGCGGCGAGAAGGGGCTCAAAGGCATCGATGCAGCGGCGCGCCTGCTGGCCGACGCCATGGCGCAGAACAAGCGCCTTTGCATCGTGGCCGACTACGATTGCGACGGCGCCACCGCCTGTGCTGTGGGCGTGCGCGGCCTGCGCCTGCTGGGCGCCCAGCAGGTGGACTACCTGGTGCCCGACCGTGTGACCGACGGCTATGGCCTCACCGCTGCAATAGCCCGCCGTGTGGCCGAGCGCGGCGCCGATGTGCTGATCACCGTGGACAATGGCATCGCCAGCGTGGAGGGCGTGGCCGAGGCCAAGGCGCTGGGCCTCTCGGTCCTCGTCACCGACCACCACCTGCCCGGCCCCGAGTTGCCCGCGGCCGATGCCATCGTCAACCCCAACCAGCCCGGCTGCACCTTCGAGAGCAAGTCCATGGCTGGCGTGGGCGTGATGTTCTATGTGCTGCTGGCGCTGCGCTCCGAGCTGCGCGCGCGTGGCGTTTTTGACGTGGCCACCCAACCGAAGCTCGACCCGCTGCTCACCCTCGTGGCACTGGGCACCGTGGCCGACGTGGTCAAGCTCGACGCCAACAACCGCCGCCTCGTGGCGCAGGGCTTGAAGCGCATCCGCGCGGGCCAGATGCCTGCAGGTGTGGTCGCACTGTTCTGCGCCGCAGGCCGCAAGGCCGCTGTAGCCACCACGTTCGACTTCGGCTTCGCTTTAGGCCCGCGCATCAACGCCGCAGGGCGCCTGGCCGACATGACGCTGGGCATCGAATGCCTGCTCACCGACGATGCGGGCCGCGCTGCCGAACTGGCCGCCACGCTGGATGGCATCAACCGCGAGCGCCGCGCGATCGAAGGTGACATGCGCGACCAGGCCCTGCTGATGGCCGAGAGCCTGTTTCAGGAGGATGAAGAGCCGCCACCCGCCATCAGCGTGTTCGACCCGGATTTTCACGAAGGCGTGGTCGGCATCGTGGCCTCGCGCATCAAGGACAAGCTGCACCGCCCCACCTTCGTGTTTGCCGCCAGCAGCGCGCCGGGCAAGGCCCATGAACTCAAGGGCTCGGGCCGCTCCATCCCCGGTTTTCACCTGCGTGATGCGCTGGATTTGGTCGCCAAGCGCCACCCAGGCGTGCTGCTGAAATTCGGCGGCCATGCCATGGCTGCGGGCTGCACGGTGGCCGAAGAAGCGTTTGAGGTATTCGAGCAAGCCCTGGCCCAGGTGGCGCGCGAATGGCTCGATGCCTCCACCCTCACGCGCCGCATCGAAACCGATGGCCCGCTCTCACCCGAATACTGCCGCGCCGACATGGTGGACACCCTGCACCGCGAGGTCTGGGGCCAGGGCTTTGCACCGCCCACGTTCAGCGAAGAAGTGCAGGTGCTGAGCCAGCGCCTGGTGGGCGAGGCCAAGAACCACCTGTCCATCAAGCTCATCCATCAGGGCCACCCCATCGACGCGATCTGGTTCGGCCACACCGAGCCCCTGCCCGCGCGCGTGCTGCTGGCCTTTCGGCTTGATGTGAACGAGTGGAAGGGCGAGCGCAAGGTGCAGTTTCTGGTGGAAGGCGCCCAGCCATGACCTGGCCGGCATCAGAGAAAATAGCCGGCAAAGCCAATTGATAAAGCGCCAGGCGCTATTGATCCAGAAGCATTCTGGCGTCCGGCGCGTGCCCGATTGGCGTCGTGCCTCCTGGCGGCTGCGCGGGCCGCCAACGCCAGCGCCCGCAGCAGCAAACCCATAGAATTGATCGGTGACCAACTACCTCAACGCCGACCTGCACTGCCATTCCGTTGTCTCCGATGGAACCCTGTCCCCCGAAAACCTGGCCGCGCGGGCCAAGGCCAACGGGGTTGAGTTGTGGGCCCTGACCGACCACGACGAAATCGGCGGCCAGCACCGCGCCGCCGCCGCAGCCCGCGCCCAGGGCATGGCCTACCTTACCGGCACGGAAATCTCCGTCAGCTTTGCCAGCACCACGGTGCACATCGTGGGCTTGGGGTTCGATCCCGACAACCTGCAGCTCACACAAGGCCTGGCCGCCACGCGCGGTGGCCGTGGCGGGCGGGCGCGCGAAATGGCCGCGCAACTGGCGCAGGTGGGCATCCACGGCGCCTACGAGGGCGCCCTGCAGTTTGCAGGCAACCCCGAGCTGGTCTCGCGCACCCACTTTGCCCGCTTTCTGGTCGACACCAAGGTCTGCCGGGACACGTCGGAGGTGTTTCGCAAATACCTGGTCGAAGGCAAACCCGGCTATGTGCCGCACCGCTGGGCGGCGCTCGGTGATGCGGTGCGCTGGATCACCGAGGCCGGCGGCGTGGCGGTCATCGCCCACCCGGCCCGCTACCCGCTCACCGCGAACGAGGAATACGCGCTGTTCTCCGAATTCAAGGCCCATGGCGGCCAAGGGGTGGAAGTGGTCACCGGCAGCCACAGCGCGGCCGAATATGTCACCTACGGGGCCATGGCCCACGAGTTCGACCTGGCGGCCTCGCGCGGCAGCGACTTTCACAGCCCCGATGAATCCCACACCGACCTGGGCGCCCTGCCCCTGCTGCCCGGCAGCCTGACCCCCGTGTGGGAGCTGCTGGCCGAGCGGGTGCGCCCGGCCGCCTGACATCGACCATCTACCCGCAGGCATTGACGGCCATGGCCCAGTATTTCGAAGTCCACCCCGAAAACCCACAACCGCGGCTGCTCAGGCAGGCGGCGGCCCTGCTGCACAAGGGCGGCATCGTGGCAGTGCCCACCGACTCAAGCTACGCCCTGGTGTGCCACCTCGATGACAAGGACGCCGTCGATCGCCTGCGCCGCATCCGCCAGGTGGACGACCGGCACCACCTGACCCTGCTGTGCCGCGACCTGTCCGAACTGGCCAACTACGCGCGCGTGGACAACCGGCAATACCGGCTGCTCAAGCTGGGAACGCCGGGGCCCTACACCTTCATCCTGGAAGCCACCAAAGAGGTGCCGCGCCGCGTCAGCCACCCTTCGCGCAAAACCATCGGCCTGCGCGTGCCCGACCGCAAGGGGTTGCAACTGCTGCTGGAGCTGCATGGCGCACCCTTGCTGGCCACCACCCTGATCCCGGCCGGCGAGACCGAGCCGCTCAACGATCCACAAGAAATCCGCGACCGCTACGAAAAACTGCTGGACGCCATCGTGGACTCGGGCGCCTGCCCTTCGGCCCCCACCACCGTGATCGACCTCACGCCCATGGGCAACGGCGGCGACCCCGAAGTGCTGCGCGAAGGCCGCGGCAGCGTGCAGGCCCTGGGGCTCTGAGCCCCACCCGGCGCGCGCGCAGGCCAACCCCCAGAAGGCCGTATGGGCGGCCAGCCCGCCGGCGTCTGAGACAATCAGCCGGTGGACATCTCCAATCTCATCCAAACCGTTCTGATCTACGCCCTGCCGGTGTTGTTTGCCATTACCGTGCACGAGGCCGCCCATGGCTACGCCGCGCGCCACTTTGGTGACAACACGGCCTATATGCTGGGCCGCATCACCCTCAACCCACTCAAACACATCGACCCGGTCGGCACCATCCTGATGCCGCTGCTGCTGTACTTTGCCACCTCGGGCGCGTTCCTGTTCGGTTACGCCAAGCCGGTGCCGGTGAATTTTGGCAACCTGCGCAATCCCAAGCGCCACATGGTGTGGGTGGCACTGGCGGGGCCAGCCTCCAA